>JAWOHY010000006.1:0-9389 GCA_046484945.1 Bacteroidales bacterium | reverse complement strand
GATCTGCCGGATGAGTATGAGCCGGGCGCTACCCGCTGGTGCTTTTATGACAATAATCTTTTGGGGGATCCGATGCTGGCGGCCTGGACGGAAGAACCATGGGAAATTACTGCCCAGTATCCCAGGCTGATTCCCATCAATGCGTCTTCCATGACGGTGCATCTTTCCGATTCTTCCGGCCCATGCGAGGGTTTCACCTGCAGCCTTTTCCGCCGTGATACCCTGTTCGGCACTGCCTTTACGGATCCGGATGGCGCCGCTGTCATACCGGTGGATCATAACCTGGCGGAAGGCCCTATTGCACTTGTCATCTCAGGCTATAATATCCTGCCGCATTATTTCGGTGTGAATGTGAGCGATTATTGGCTGGGTTATACTTCCGACTGGAATGACCCTGCCAATTGGTTCACCGGGGCGGTGCCCGACAGCAGCACTTATTTAATTATACCTTCAGCCCCGGCCGGAACGAAATATCCACTTACCAATTCAGGCCCTGCCAGGGTATGCCATTCTATCCTGGTGGAACCCGGCGCTGCTTTCAGTATTCAACCCGGTGATGTGATGCATATCAGCGACGATTGATAATTCTGTTACCTTTGCCGGTTGAAAGCAATGGGGCAATTATCATGAAGCCTGACTCGATCATCCATCCCGGAATTATTGTGAACATATCGGGCGAAACCGTTCAGGTAAGGATCCTTTCGCAGTCGGCCTGCAGTTCATGCCAGGTGAAAGGTGCCTGTGCCATGGCTGAAATGGAGGAAAAAATGATTGAAATAGATAAGCCCGGGAGCGGTTCCTGGAAAACCGGAGATAAGGTGATGGTCAGGATGGAGGAATCCATGGGGCGGAAAGCGGTACTTTTAGGATATGTCGTTCCCCTGGTGATCATCGTGGTTTCAGTGATCATTTTCCTGGCATTACTGAACCATGAAGGGCTGGCAGCCCTTCTTTCCATTTTAATTCTTTTACCTTATTACTTTTTGTTGTATTTTTTCCGGGACCGGCTGAAAAAAGAATTCAGGTTCAGGCTGGAACCTGGCGAACAATCGGTCGTTTGAAATGTTATCACATCATACTATTAAACTCCTATGAAATTGAGATTTATTACTTTATCTGTCATTACGCTCCTCTTTGCAGGAATTTTACCGGCCCAGGACTTTGAATCCCTGAATGAGCCGCTGGTTTCGAAAGCCATTTACTTCGACACTACGCCACCTTTGCGGGATATGCCGATCATTCTGCCGGGGGAGAGGGACCGTTCCTGGAAGGATAACATTATCCAGAACAAATCGATGAAAGAGGAGTTCAAAAACGTTCAGGTTGAAATTCCTGAAGGCTTTGTGGACCCGGTTTTGCAACAGCAATATCCTGTATCCCGGGAATTAAGGGGGCCAGTGATCAACATAGAAGGGGTAGGTAATGTAAATGGTGTTTATCCTCCTGATACCGAAGGTGATGTTGGGCCAAATCACTATTTCCAGATGATCAACCTGTCATTTGCGATCTGGGACAAGCAGGGCAGTTTGCTTTACGGTCCGGTTGATAACAGCACGTTATGGCAGGGTTTTATTGGGCCCTGGACCGGAACGAATGATGGCGACCCGATCGTTCTGTATGATGAACTGGCGGACCGCTGGATGGCATCGCAGTTTGCCATAAACACCAGTAATGGCAGTTACTGGCAGTTGGTAGCCGTATCAGCCACCGGTGACCCTACCGGGTCTTATCACCGGTATGCGTTTCAGATGCCGGCTTTCAATGATTATCCAAAACTGGCGGTCTGGCCTGATGCTTACTATGCGACCTTCAACATGTTTGGCAGCTATGTAAGGGTGGGTGTGGCCGCTTTCGAGCGCGATTCGATGCTGGTGGGCGCCGATGCCCAGATGGTTTATTACAATCAACCGCCGGGTACCTTCAGTATGTTGCCCTCTGATTTTGACGGCACTGCGCCACCATCCGGAACCCCCTGCTATTTTTCCCACATGCGTCTCAATAGCCCGCAGCGGCTGGAAATTTATGAGTTTGCAGTCGACTGGAACGATCCTTCTTCTTCTTCCTTTACATTAGTCGATGAACTCACCCCTGCTTCCTTTAACCCAAACCTGGATGGCGTGCCGCAGCCAGGAACAAATACCCGCCTGGATGACCTGTCCGTTATGCTGATGTACCGGATGCAATACCGGAATTTCGGCTCCTACCAGACACTGGTACTGAATCATACTGTAAATGCGGGCAGCAACCGCGCCGGGATCAGGTGGTATGAGCTTCGCAAGGAAGCATCGGATTGGTATATATACCAGCAAGGGACTTACGCTCCCCAGGATGGGGAACATCGCTGGATGGGCAGTATCGCCATGAACGGCAATGGCGATATAGCGCTGGGTTACAGCCTGGCCAGCAGCAGTACCTATCCGTCGGTATATTATGTGGGCCGTCGTGCTGACGCTACGCTGGGTGAGATGAACCTGGAAGAGATCATGATCTTCGCTGGAACCAGCTCCCAGTCCGGGATCAGTCGCTGGGGAGACTATTCCTGCCTGTCGGTCGATCCTGTTGACGATACGACTTTCTGGTTTACAACAGAATACATGCGGAACGGATGGAAGACCCGGATCGCCTCCTTTGATTTTGGCCCCATCCTTCCACCGGATGTATTTGCGGGAAATGACTCAACGATCTGTGAGTCAACGCCCTTCTTTGCCGACCAGGCACAGGCTTTCTACCAGCAGTCGGTCATGTGGTACACAAACGGGGATGGTTTTTTTGTCGACCCGACGAAAGTCCAGGCGGTTTACCTTCGCGGCCCGGGAGATGTTACCGCCGGTGAATTTACTTTATGGATGGTTGGAACCGGATATATTTCCGGTCAGACCGACACAGATACCATTCATATAACATTGTCAAGAATGGCGAAAGCCAACGCCGGACCTGATACGACGATCTGCGCCGGTGAAAGTGTCATGCTGTCGGGTTCGGCCACGAACCAGGACTCCATCCGGTGGGTTAGTGAGGGTGACGGGATATTCGATCACGATACCATATTTCATCCCGTTTATACACCCGGACCGGAGGACATATCAAAAGGATATGCCTGGTTACGCCTTTATGCATACGACAGCCTTCCCTGCGATGGTTATCATATCGATAAAGTCAGGATCACAATTGACCAGTGCACAGGGATCCCGGATGACATGGACAGTCGTTTTGCCCTGAAGGTCATCCCCAATCCCACGACGGGACACATCAATTTTTTCGTGACCGGTCTTGAAGCAAGCCGGAATCTTACCCTCACCCTTACCAATTCCCAGGGGCTGGTCGTGTTTACTTTCAAGCTTCCGGTCGATAGTGATCAATATTCAAATAGCATGAATGTGTTGCGTTTTCCGGCAGGTATATATTACATGAAAGCCACTACGTCACAACAGCAGGTTATCCAGAAAGTGATCCTTCAATAGGATACGGTGATTCTGATATTCTTTGTTGATTCCTTTTTTCTGCTGCTCCGACGGGTAAACCCGCCGGTTCCGTCAGACTCTCCGGAAGTCTGCTTAACAGGCCTGAACGGGCAATTTAGAAGTCTTCTAAATGATCGTTTTTGACGGTTGACTGTTACTATTTTAACAATTGTTTATATTTTTGCCTGACCCTCCTGATGGTTTGTTCCGGAAGGTCAGGTAATTAATAATTAAATAGTTAACACAGGTGGACAGCATATTGATATTTTCGATCTTGTCACTCAGTGCGATTGGCATGGTGGCTGCGATAGTTCTCTATTTTGTTGCCCGTAAGTTCAGGGTAATAGAAGATCCCCGGATCGATACCGTAGAGGCATCGTTGCCGGCGGCTAACTGTGGTGGCTGCGGTTTCGCCGGCTGCCGTAATTTTGCGGAGGCCATTGTAAAGCAGGCGGAGGAGGAAGGAACACTTGAGGGGCTGAATTGCCCGGTAGGGGGCATGGATGTTATGAAGGTAGTGGCCGGGATCATGGGACTGGAGGCGGCAGAAACCGTTCCGCTCATCGCTGTTGTCCGGTGCAACGGATCATTTGCCAACGCCCCATCGAAGGTGAAATACGACGGTCCGGCCACCTGCGCTTTTTCGCATAACCTCTATGCCGGCACGAACGGTTGTTCTTATGGCTGCCTGGGGCTGGGTGATTGCGTGGCTGCCTGCGCTTTTGACGCCATTCATATGAACCCCGAAACGGGTTTGCCGGTGGTCAATGATAAATGTGTCGCCTGTGGAGCCTGTGTCAAGGCTTGTCCGAGAGATATCATCGAACTGAGGGCAAAAGGTAAGAAAGACAGGCGTATCTACGTTTGCTGTGTCAACAAGGAAAAAGGCGGTCCGGCCCGGAAAAATTGTGCTGTCGCTTGTATCGGTTGCGGTAAATGCGTGGAGGTTTGCCCTTATGATGCCATTACGCTGGAGAATAACCTGGCATATATTGACTACGAGAAGTGCAAGCTCTGCCGGAAATGCGTTGTGGTTTGCCCGACAAATGCTATCCATGAAATAAATTTCCCGCCCCGGAAAGAGAAGGATACTGCGGAAAGCCCGGGGAAAACGGATGGGAATGTCCCGGTTCAGGCTGAAAAAAAGCCGGTGGCAAAACGTGAAAATAATCCGGAAGAACCGGCTGGAAATTAACCATGACTAAGAAAACAAATCCAGGATGAGTGCATTGAAAACTTTCCGTTCAGGAGGTGTTCATCCACCTGAAAATAAGCTGTCTGAAAATAGTCCGATCGAAGTATTCCCCTTGCCGAAACAGGTCAGCATCCCGGTGAACCAGAACCTGGGAGCCCCGGCCGTGCCGCTGGTCAACAAAGGCGATGTTGTCAAAGCAGGACAAATGATCGCCAAAGGCGAAGCTTTTATTTCTTCAAACGTACACTCCTCCGTTTCGGGAAAGGTATTAAAGATCGATGATATGATCGATCATACCGGCTACAAGCGGAAAGCGGTCGTGATCAATGTTGACGGGGACGAATGGGAAACATCGGTAGATCGCGGTACTGGCCTTCGCGGTGAGATCACCCTTACCCGCGAGGAGATCATTAAGAAGATCCATGAGATGGGGGTCGTTGGGATGGGAGGCGCCACATTTCCGTCGCACGTCAAGCTGATGGTGCCCGAAGGGAAAAAACCGGAATATCTCATCATCAACGGTGTGGAATGCGAGCCATACCTCACGGCCGATCATCGCCTGATGCTTGAGAAAGGCGAAGAGATCCTCGTCGGCACACAGATCCTCATGAAAGGCCTTGGCGTTGAAAAGGCCATTATTGGGATTGAGAACAACAAGCCGGATGCCATTCGGCATATGCAGGAACTGGTTGAAAAATATCCTTCCATTTCCGTTCAGGCCCTGAAAGTCAGGTATCCCCAGGGGGGTGAAAAACAACTGATCAACGCCCTGCTGGGAAGAGAAGTGCCTTCGGGTAAGCTGCCCATCGAGGTGGGTTGTGTGGTGAATAATGCAGGCACGGCCTATGCCGTGTATGAAGCTGTTCAGAAGAACAAGCCGCTTGTCGAAAGGGTTGTTACCGTTACAGGATACACGGTGGCCAAACCTTCCAATTTTTTAGTACGGATCGGAACGCCTGTCCAGGAACTGCTGGCTAAAGCAGGGGCTGACCTGGAAAACAGCGCCAAGATCGTCAATGGCGGTCCGATGATGGGCAAGGCGCTGAATTCCCTCGATGTTCCTGTTGTGAAGGGAACATCAGGAATATTGGTATTCCCGGCAGATCGCTCCCTCAGGGTCGAACAGCGGACCTGTATCCGCTGCGGAAGATGCGTATCGGTTTGCCCGATGGGCCTTGAACCGATCTTGCTGGCCCAATATGGCGAACGGGGCATGTGGGACCTGGCCGAGGAAAATATGATCATGGATTGCATCGAATGCGGTTCATGCCAGTACACCTGCCCTTCCGGCCGTCCGCTGCTCGATTATATCCGTCTGGGAAAAAGTAAAGTAGGTCAAATTATCAGAAACAGAGGAAAAAAATAAGATATGAGCGTACTCACAATCTCGGGGTCTCCTCACGTCCATACCGACCAGTCGGTTCCCAAAGTTATGTACGGCGTGGTGATCGCCATGGTCCCGGCCATGCTGGTTTCATTTTATTTTTTCGGTATCGGGGCGGCCAAAGTTATGCTGACATCCATCCTGGCATGCCTCTTCTTTGAATGGGTTATTCAAAAGTATGTTATCAAGGGGCCGGTGACCATTAATGACGGATCGGCATTGATTACCGGTATTTTACTGGCTTTTAATGTCCCCAGCAGCTTACCTGTATGGATCACCATCATCGGTGCCTTTGTTTCGATCGGAATTGCCAAGATGAGCTTTGGCGGGCTGGGCAAGAATCCTTTTAATCCGGCGCTGGTCGGCCGTGTGTTCCTGCTCATGTCATTCCCGGTTCAGATGACTACCTGGCCGGTACCTAAGCCTTTGTTTGGCGGAGAGGTGCTGACAGATGCCGTCACAGGCCCGACACCCCTGGGCATTCTGAAGGAAGGATTGCGGGCCGGGCAGACGGTACAGGAGATAATGCCGCAATTACCCGAATATGTCAGCGAACTGATCGGGAACCAGGGAGGGTCGCTGGGGGAGGTTTCGGCTCTCGCGCTGTTGTTGGGTGCCGTTTACATGTTGATCCGCAGGATCATCACCTGGCATATTCCGGTTTCGTACCTGCTTTCGGTTGTCGTATTTTCAGGCATTTTCTGGCTCATCGACCCAACTTATTATATGGATCCGTTGTTTCACCTGATCACCGGCGGGATGATGCTGGGGATTTTCTATATGGCTACCGATATGGTCTCCTCACCGATCAATCACCGGGGGATGATCATTTTTGGGGTGGGATGCGGCGTGCTGACCATGGTCATCCGTTTGTGGGGCGCATACCCTGAAGGGGTATCGTTTGCCATCCTGATCATGAATGCCTTCACCCCGCTGATCAACCGGGGTATCAAGCCCAAACGTTTCGGTATCGCTAAAAAACAATAAAATTCAATTCATAACCCCATGGCAAATAAGGAATCGACATTTACGAACATGGTCTTAACCCTGGTGATCATCACAGGGGTGGCCTCCTTTGCCTTAGGCAGTATTTACAATATCACCAAGGAGCCTATTGAAAAGGCCAAACGGGAGAAGCAGGAAAGGGCTATCCGGGAGGTCATACCGGAATTTGACAACCTGGAAAGCCAAAAGGTGATGGCTGCCGGCGGTGATTCGCTGGCCGTCTTTCACGGATACGCCGGGGAAGAAATGGTGGGTACAGCCGTCTCTTCTTATTCTGATGATGGATATGACCCCACCCGGATC
Source organism: Bacteroidales bacterium (assembly GCA_046484945.1). GTDB lineage: Bacteria > Bacteroidota > Bacteroidia > Bacteroidales > JAGOPY01 > JAGOPY01. The sequence goes on along the minus strand of JAWOHY010000006.1, from coordinate 2,041 downwards.
ATCGTGATGGTTGGCTTTCTGCCTGATCTGACCATCCATAATACCGTGGTTATCCAGCAAAAAGAAACCCCCGGGCTGGGAACCAAAATGAATGACCCCGCATGGAAGAACCAGTTTAACGGTAAAAATCCGGATGTTTTCAACCTGAGGATGAAGAAAGACGGGGGAGATGTGGACGCGATCACTGCAGCTACCATCTCCTCAAGAGCTTTTTCGGATGCGATCACCCGGGCTTATGAAGCATTAAAGAACCAGGAAGGAGAGATACAGCCATGAATCAAGTAAAGAATTTCACCAAAGGATTTATAAAAGAAAATCCTGTATTTGTATTACTGCTGGGTTTATGTCCCGTTCTGGCCGTGACTTCCTCAGCCGAAAACGGACTTGGAATGGGTATTGCCACCACCTTTGTGCTGGTTTCCTCCAACATAGTGGTCTCGCTCATCAGCAAATTCATCCCCTCCAAAGTCCGCATTCCCGCGTTTATCGTGATCATTGCATCCTTTGTAACGATCGTGGAATTGGTGATGCAGGCCTTCGCACCGGCATTGTTCGAGGCCCTGGGCATTTTCATCCCGCTGATCGTTGTAAACTGTATTGTGCTGGGCCGGGCGGAAGGCTTTGCTTCTAAAAATTCGTTTGTTTCTTCCCTGGTCGATGGCCTGAGCATCGGACTGGGCTTTACCATGGCCCTATTTATCCTGGGTTCGGTCAGGGAAATGCTGGGGGCCGGCTCAATCCTTAACTATAAGTTTATCGAAGGCGACGGGATCCTGGTCTTTATCCTTTCACCCGGAGCATTCATTGCACTGGGCTACCTGATCGCTTTATCCAACCGAGTCAAGAAATCACTCTATAAATCCTAAGGCTATGGAATACATTGTCATCATTATATCGGCAGTTCTGGTTTCCAATATTGTCCTGGCCCAGTTCCTCGGCATCTGTCCTTTTCTGGGCGTGTCGGGAAAAGTCTCCACTTCGGTGGGGATGAGCGCAGCGGTGATGTTTGTCATGACCCTGGCTACGATCGTGACCTGGGCTATCTCGACATACATTCTTACCCCCTTAGAGATCACATTCCTTCGCACGATCAGCTATATACTGGTCATTGCGTCATTGGTGCAAATGGTTGAGATCATCATGAAAAAGATCAGCCCTCCGCTATATCAGGCCCTGGGTATTTATCTTCCCCTGATCACAACCAACTGTGCCATTCTGGGTGTCGCCCTGCTGACGATATCAAAGAATTTCAACCTCCTGGAAGGTATTGTTTTTGCCATTGCCAATGCCATTGGTTTTGGACTGGCCATGATGCTGTTTGCAGGACTTCGGGAGCATATGGACCTGATGGAGCCTCCCAAAGGAATGAGAGGCGTGCCGATTGCCCTGGTAACGGCAGGTATTCTCGCGTTGGCTTTTATGGGGTTCAGTGGCCTGGTCAAGTAATGCCTTCAGATGCCGTCATATTATTCAGGGATGTTCCGGTTTATCAGCTCGATACGCTGATCTTCTCCGATGCCTCCCTTGAGCTGGGGCAGGGAGAGTTTGCTTACCTTATCGGGAAAACCGGTAGTGGTAAGAGCTCGCTGTTGAAAGCCATGTATGCCGAATTACCTGTAAAACAGGGACAGGCCTTTGTCGCCGGTTACGACCTGATCCATATCCGGAAGCGGGAAATTCCACACCTGAGAAGGAAGCTGGGAATTGTTTTCCAGGACTTCCAGTTGCTGGGTGACCGCAATGTCGAAGAGAACCTATTATTTGTGCTGAAGGCCACCGGCTGGAAGAACCGTAAGCAAATGGAGGGCCGGATCGGGGATGTGCTGGGAAAAGTCGGACTGGCTACCAAAGGTTTTAAGATGCCCCATCAACTATCGGGTGGAGAACAGCAGCGGCTGGCTATTGCCAGGGCTCTGCTGAATGATCCGGAGATCATCCTGGCTGATGAGCCCACCGGCAACCTTGACCCGGACACATCCCGTGAAATTATGCGCCTGTTGTTCGATATCAGCCATTCCGGTCGCGCCGTTTTGATGGCTAC
>JAWOHY010000060.1:0-6913 GCA_046484945.1 Bacteroidales bacterium | reverse complement strand
GTCGTATAGCTCCACTCCCTTTTGAAAAACAGCTCATGAAACGGATATTTTTTCTTTTCATTCATAAAGTCATCCTCATTTCATTTTTTGAATAATAATGTTCCACTGGCCTTCATCCACTTCCTCAATCTCCACCTCATGACCAACAGAACGTGCCCAATCTGGGATATTCTTCATTGCACAGCTGTGGTCAATCTCCACAATGAGCACATCGTTCACCGCCATCTTTGCCATTTCATTCTGTGTCTTGATCAATGGCACTGGGCAGGCCTCTCCCAAACAGTCCAAGTATCTTTCTGCCATCATGTGTTCCCCCTTTTATATATTTGTTAATAAATAATATTAACAGTCTAATAATACTGCTATCAGGGCTTCCAATCAAGTGCAGTGCAGGAATTCGCACCACATTTCATCATTTTTATGCAATTCATGTATAAAATATCCTGCTGTCAGGCACCAAGGCGGGGATGCCCGGGGACTGTGGGAAACCACTCATCCAAAACAAAATCCCGGTCCTTCATTTTCTAGTCACAGCGGTGACATACATGATCTCGCAAGACCCATCTCCTGTGTCAATGCGTGTCATGCTGGAAGTCCAGGGAGGAGCCTGTGGGTTGAATATGACCCTCACCAGATAGCCCTGCAGCTCAACCAGGTCGTTCCTGCGGATCTTATTCAGTTCCTTTAGAATCACTTCATCGGCAGGGATGACATGGGTATTGGCGGACTGGGTCTGGATATCATATAATGTCACGTTTTCAGTGGATTTTAGACGGTAAAAATACCAACGGTTTCGCTGTGTGTATGTGACTGCGTCGTCGATGTTTTTGGCATTCAGATTGCCCCATGCAAGAACCAGATCCATCGGAGAAACTGCCGAGGCGGTATCGGTGGAATAATTCCTTCGACTTTTAACGACAGCAGTGATGCTGTATTCTGCCAAAAGGACCATGTTCACTGTACCGTTCTTTCCCTCATGGATGATTTCCCGGGTTTCCTCCAGACCAACCTGTACTGGTGTATCAATGTATATCGGTCCAGAAGAGCTCTGACCGAGCAACCCTGCACCCAATGAGACCATTACAATGATGATCAGAAGGATCAGTAGTTTTTCCAGCCTGCTCAACCGTCAGCCCTCCCATACAATACAGTCGCGGTTTCATGCCGAATGATTTCTTTCCATTATTTTACCATTTAATGCCAGCCGCCACAACAAGTCAGCCTGATGATGATAATGAATTGCTTGAACATGCGGGGAATAACCAGGAGAAGGGATATATGAATCCATTTGAAATGTTCTTTATACTTTTTAATATATTTATGTCGGTGAAGACGCTTTTTTCATATGTATGGTGCAGGTTATTGGTATTTGTGTTTTATTAAGGAAGAGAGGTAAGGATGATGGCCATTCCAATGAAACAACGGGGTCATATGTAATGGAGCGTACCTATTAGGGAGAGGCTGGTCCGGATCACAAAAGAAGAGGCAATCATTTGGGGCTTCCAACCACATCCTTGAACCTATTTATTAGGAGTAACATTGTTTACAGAAGGTTTTTTGGATTTCATTTCATAGGAAAATGATCCGTATGAGTCGATGTATGATCAATGCTTGATATGAAAAAGAAAGCAAAAAAGCTGTACTATAGAACCATTAAGCGTTTTTGTGTGCAAAAAAATGTATGCCGCAAGAAAAATGACTCCAGAAAATGATGCAAAGGGAATTTCTTACAGAAAAGAAGGATAACCACGCATAAAACATTGTATACTGAGATAGTGTTTATTAAGTTCGTTGAAAACTGGTCTCCGGTTGACGATGAATTACGCAGACGTGGAATCCGGGAAGCAGAATGGAGTAGGCAGTAATATAACAAAACTATATAGAAACACCAAAATGTTTTGGTACAAGAAAGGAGTCGTTTATGGAGAACTATCAGAAAGTGTATAACAGCCCCCCGGTAAAGGTTAACCCCCGTACTGTTAAAAGGGTGATCATCGGGATAATATTTTTGTTTATACTGGTTGTTGCCTCCACAATGATCTATACAATACAGGAACAAGAACATGCGGTCATTCTGACGTTTGGAAAGTTTACCGAGGAAAAGGTTGATGCGGGTCTTCATATCAAAGCGCCCTACCCGATACAAGAAGTGATTAAAGTCCCTGCAAAGCTTACACAAAAAATTGAGATCGGGTTCAGATCAATACGTGATGGATACACCATTGTCGATGAAGAAGCGCTTATGATCACCGGGGATGAGAATATTGTACATGCCGATGCCATTGTTGAATGGAGAATCGGAAATGCTAAAAATTATCTTTACAATATATCCAACGGGGAGGAATTTTTAAGAAATGCCACGATTGCAGCCATTAGAAGCGTTATCGGGTCTACGAACCTGGATTATGCCATTACAGAAGGAAAAACAGAGATCGAAGCCAATGCCACCGCCCTTCTCCTGGAATTACAAGAACTCTATGAGTCGGGCATTCATGTCATTGCACTTCGTTTTCAGGATATTGAACCTCCTGAAGGAGAAGTTCAGCAGGCTTTCAAGGATGTTACCGATGCTCGGGAAGAACAAAACACCAAGGTCAACATCGCACGGCGGTATGCCAATGAAAGAATACCGGTTGCCCGTGGTGAAGCACAGGCTTTATTGGAAGCGGCTGAAGCCATCAAGCAAGGTCGTATTTTTTCTGCCACAGGTGATGTCGCAAAATTCAATGCCATCTATACAGAGTATTTGAATAATCCCGTCGTCACCGAATACAGACTCGTTATTGAGACACTGGAGCGGATATATCCTAATGCCAAGATATTCATTACCAATGAAAATGGGGACATCGTTCCGTACCTGCCGTTGAATGAACTGGTGAAAAACACACAGGGAGGTGAATAGAGATGAATAAAAGCATGAAAAAGTGGTCTTTGCTAGCTGGTGTCTTGATATTTGCAACCATTTTGTTATTAGGTTCAGTCTTCATTGTCAATGAAGGAGAGTATAAAATCGTCCTTCGATTTGGCGAAGCGGTAAAAATATATGAAGAGCCCGGATTGAAAACAAAAATTCCCTTTGTTGAGTCCGTCACAATGCTTCCAAAGTATCAGATGGTTTACGACAGTGCGGCGACATCGATACTGACACTGGATCAAAAACCAATCATTGTGGATAATTATACCATCTGGCGGATTGTTGATGTACAGCAGTTTTTACGCAGCCTGCAGACGTTGAATTCCGCCGAACAAAGGCTGGATGCAGCCGTGTACAATGCAGTGAGAAGAAGGCTTTCGGCAACCGAATATGGTGACATTATCAGTGCAGAAACTGCCCGTGGAAGCTTGAACGAAGAAATCCGTATTGAAGTCGCCAATGCCATGGAGGGTGGAAATACAGGGATTGCCATCATTGATGTCAGAGTAAAAAGAACCGATTTGCCCAATGAAAACAAGGCAAGTGTTTATAACCGAATGATTTCCGATCGAAGGTCGATTGCGGCAAAATATCTTTCAGAGGGTGATGAAGAAGCAAAAAGAATTACTTCTATGGCAGATAGGGAGGCGGATATCCTGATCTCCCAGGCGGAATCAACTGCAAAAGAAATTATGGCAGAAGGAGAGCAAGAAGCGGCCAGAATTTATAATGAGGCCTATGGCGCAGATCCGGAGTTTTACAAGCTGTACAGAACACTGGAAAGTTATAAAATCTCTTTCCAGGGACAACCGGTTATCCTGCTTCCTATCGACTCTCCATATGCCAGATTCCTGTTGGGTATCGAGTAAAAGGGTATGGCTCAATTCATTTGCAGACGTAGTGTCATCGACCACTATGAAGGCTATCGAATGAGCATTTCATCCAATCGTGCTGACCCAGCAACTGGTTTCCAAATGCAAAAGTCAAGCACTTTTTTCATGAGTTCGGTAAGCAGAATTTTCTAAGTTCGGTAAGCACTTTTTTCATGAGTTCGGTAAGCAGTTTTTTCAAGTGTTTGGTAAGGAGTTTTTTCATACTTCAAAACAGTCTTTCTGCTCTTAAGGCTTCCCGGGATACATTTCAGGATGTTTCAGCCGGTATGATTTACCTCTGAGTGAGAAACATTTCGCATGGTGAAGGATTCGGTCCAGCATTGCCGTCGTAAGAACCGGATCACCTATCATCTCTGCCCATTCGGTTATCTCCTTGTTGGTGGTGAAGATGATTGAGTTCTTCTCATAAGTTTCACTGATGAGGGTAAAAAACCTGTTCGCCTGTTCCCGGTTTATCGGGGTGTAACCAATTTCGTCTATGATGACCAGCTGAGCCTTCCGTATGTTCTTCAGGCGAAATGTGGCACTTCTCTCAACGCCTGATTCATCCAGTATCCTGATGAGGTTCGCCATCTTTTCAAAGCAAACGGTGTACCCTTCATTGACTGCATGCAGACCAAGCCCCACGGCTATCATTGTCTTTCCCAATCCCGGAGGACCGGCAAGAACAACGTTCCCGTAGCTGTCAAGCCATCCCAGTTCCTTCAGATGGTGAAGCTGACTCTCAGTGATGCCTGATTCCAGTTCTGAAGGGTCAAACTCTTCAAGGGATTTGACAACCGGTGGGAAATGTGCGCCTGCATAATTGCGGTGCCGGCGTCTTTCATTCCGTCCCTTTGCTTCCGTTTCAAGGACTGCCAGTAAGAATTCCCTGTGTGTCTGCTCATCCCTTTCCGCCCGTTCGATGATGTCGGCAAGAATCTTGGAGGAATGCTTCAAGCCGAATGTAACCAGAAGGGAACTCAACCGGTTAAATGATACTCTTTCCATTTGTTTCACCTAACCTTCGCATCTGTTGGCAAATGCTTTGCCGTAAAACTCCATGTCCTGCTGCTGTACGCTGTCGGATGCAACCTGTTCTCGGCTGAACCGGCCGGCCTTGGCCAAATGATATATGCTTTCGAACCTGCTGTAACGGAAACATGACTCCTGACAGCACTGACCCATGACATCGGACACCAGGGGTCTTGGTGGTTTCTCCGCATCAAGGAACCTTTCTACCGCTGACAGCTGCTTGCGTATATGACGCGGATTTTCCTTCCTGAGGCCATTGACAAATGCCTGGAAGGAGAAGTTGTCCCATTTCCTCCTCAGCCGTTCCACTGTAACCAGCCAGTCAGTGGATTCCTCCTTCCGGTGTTCGTCAAGGCGAATTACACTACCCCGGCATTCACTGATCAGATGCGTGCATATATGCTTCATTGCGTCATCATAGACATGGAGCTTCCCGTCTATGGCTTTGTAAAGAAGCCTCGAAAAACAGAACTCCCGGGGAACTGAATATTTAGATGATTTGTACTGGATGTATGGCATGGAGCCTATGTCAATACCGGTAAAGCTGGACGGTGAATTCTCATAAGCGGAAGGCAGCATCGGCTGCAAGGCATCTTTTTCAACGTCGTCAAATACATCAACGGGAACACGGAAAGTCGCCTGGTGGATTCGTCTGTTCTTTCTCTCGACCCAGCCGGGAAGGGACTTCAGGACATCATCAATGCAGGTGAAATTCCTGGCACTTAGAAAGCTCTTCTTGACAAATCCAACGAGGTTTTCGACCGGCCCCTTGCTTTCAGGGTCAGCCTTGTTGCATACCCAGAGCCTGAGTTCCTGTTCCGCACAGAAATCCCCGAACACACGGGTTTTGATGACCTCTCCATAGGTTTCGGATGAGATGAACACGGCATCCTGGTCGATGACCAGCACCCAGGGCCGCCCCCCAAGCTTTGCAAAGGCTCGGTATATGGCCCTGCAGGCTTCTTCGGCATTGAACTTGTGATCCTGGGCAAACACACAGAATTTGCGGCTGTAGCGCATGAGCAGGCATATGAAATGGACTCTGAATCCCGGGGCCAGCCTTTCTTCTCCGAAGTCCAGAATCATCTGTTCACCCGGAGGCGTATCAAACACATGGTCATAGATGCGCCTGTTTTCCGGGGTGTCTTCGACCACACCATTTTCACGAAGGTACCTGACATAGTTGCGGAGGGTCTGCTGGTTTCCCGGCAATGCCTCCATGGATCCGTTCTCAATGAACCTTTCTTCAAGGACATCATAGACTGAACTGATACAATATTTTTTGCCTGAATTGTTTCTTAGTATTTCAATGATGGCGCTGCTCAAGGGTTCATGGTCAAAGATTTTATCCTTCTGAAGGCTTTGTTTTGGGTTATGTGGGATGACTTCCATATTGTAGTACTTCCTGATTGTGGGCAGTGAAGGCGGTTTCCTGCAATTATCCTGATAGTATCTTAAGATCTCGTTCAAGGAATACCCGCGCAGTTTCAAATCCTGTATTTCCTGTATCATTTTTGGTTTCAGCATGGGGTAACCTCCTGCATTCATGTTTTCTTCAGTATATACATGATGCAGTATTCCCAGCCAATCCCCCTTTGAATTACTCATGACGCGGGTGAAAATTCTGCTTACCGAACCCTTGAAAAAACTCCTTACCGAAAAGGTGAAAAAAGTGCTTACCGTTGCAAGAAAATTCTCCTTACCGTATCACTGTAAAATCATCTTACCGTGCACAGCCTAGGCGTTGTCACCTGGCATCCCTACTCTCGTGAAACTCTGGTGTAGTCCATACTGCTTCAGTAGCTCCATGACCGCATTTTCCTGCCCCTTCTATCTTAGCAGACTGCTTGCAATTTTAGCTTACTCCCAACAACCTCAAATATAGCAGGATTAATATAAAATTATTAGAATCATTTTCTTATAGAGAATTGTTTTATTTGCTTATTTTTTTTATAACTCCACTAATTCTTAATTCTCTAACGCTTATATGCTCAGCTAATACTATTTGCGCATCTATAATGTTATTAACATCATTATATTTTACAATTTCTCTTCTGCCTTTTTTTACTCTCCTAAACCCTCTAATAAAAAA
>JAWOHY010000039.1:0-3921 GCA_046484945.1 Bacteroidales bacterium | reverse complement strand
CCCGCCCCTCCGGAGGTAGTTTCAAGCAACATTCCACGCAAATCGTTGACACGCGACGAGTGTGGCAGGGAGATCAGGATGCCATAACCGACGTCTCCGAGGCAGAAACCGAAGAATAGGGCATAGAAGGGGGCAAAGAACGGGGTCAGGTCCAGTTCGTTGTATTTCGGCAGCGAATAGAGCTCGCCGATCATTTCAAATTTCTTTGCAAAATTCTTGTTCTTCAGTAAAACCGGCGCCTTGTCCTCCGGTCTGGCCACTTCTGTCAGGTAAACGACAGAAGCCTTCTCCAGGTATTCAACGATCTGTTTTTCTTTGTTTTTAGGGATCCATCCTTCTACTATCCTTAATTTATCTTCCGCTTCAGCGGCGGTATGATACCTGGCCTTTTCATATTCAGCCTTCTGCAGCAGGGTATCCCGGTACCGCTCAAGCGCCGGAATGGAAACCGCTGCATGCTCATCAAGTTTTTTTTCTATCGCTTTAATATCGGAAAGCGATCTATCCCTTATTTCCTGCAATTCTGAAAGTGATCGCAGCGGAAGCCTGATCTCTTCGGAAGGGATATCTATCGTTTCATCTCCTTTTTCTACTGCGATAAAGTAATAATGTCCGCCGGTGTGGTTGATCAATTCAGCAGGATAATCATTCAGCCATTGCGGGTCGAACTGCCTGGCAGGAGAAACGTAAAACTTCACCCGGATATCATTCTCTTTCAGTTTTTTCAGCAGGTCGTAGGAAAAATCGCCCCAGGGAAGCAGTTCCTGGATCTCTTTTCGTACCTGTGTCAGGGTATGATGTTGCTGCTCCAGTTCGTGATGGAGCCCGGTAATATCATCAAAGATCTCCCTGCCTTCATTGGCAGCCTGTTTTTCAACCGCTTTAACCTCCCTGCTTTTGAGCATCCGGATGGTTTTGTGAATGCTTTCGATCTCCTCGTATTGTTCAAGGATATCTTCCGAAACATCTCCTTTCTGTTCGATCAGGTGCACCACGCCCAGGTCACGCAGGTCCTGGAGAAAACTTTCATAATCCCGGTGGTAAACCAGCAGCCTGTATTTTTTCATCGGGATGATCATAGCGCGGCCTCCTTTACTTGCTGGCGTGATTTCACGATCTTCTGTGAGGACTTGGAGAGATTTTCCTCATCTTCCATGAAACGTTTGATTTTCAGGATGGCATCCTCGTATCCCGGTATCTGTACTTTTTCATACAGGTTCACCTTTTGCGTCGTCTTTTTCCGGGCATGGTCGAGCAGGTTCATTTTTTCAATGTAGAAGTCCCGCTCGATGGCTACCTGTGCCAGTTGTTTGAGGATATCAATCCCTCCCGGAAACCAGGCGGGCTGGTTGAACAGGCTGTAATCAGCGATGGAGAAAACCACTTCTTCGAGAACGAAGGTTTTTACCCCTGCGATCTTTTTGACCGACATTTTCACATCATCGACCGATATGATGGAGGGATCGAACTCGGGCCATAGCCTGACCATGTCCTCATACCGGGCGATGAGCCCCTCGAGCTTTTCGCTAAGTCTGGCAGCATCGTCTTTGGCTTTTTTCACTTCAATCCGTAACGCCGATTCCTTGTTCTTGATGGTCGGCAAAGCCCTGACCCTGACCTTGAGCTGCTTGTTCAGGTCCTGGAGAGAGGTTTTGTTATATTGAAATTTAATAGCCATTTAATCAGGCGATATGAGTTGATTAAGCTTCCTTGTGATTGGGCCAGTATTTTTTCACCAGCTCTTCTTTGATGCCAACTTCAGAAGGCACAAAATGTTTGGCAAACAATTTCCAGCCGGTATCGAGCATGGAATCGATCTCGATATTGACGTCGATAGCCAGCAGGCTGTCGGAATATTCTTTGGCGAAATTCAGCGTTCTCTCGTCGTATTCTGAGAGGTCAAAACCATTTTCCAGCTTGGTTTTGGCGTTGGCTGCATCGGCGTAAAGGCGGATACAGGCATTCATGACCTGCGGATGGTCTTCCCTGGTTTTTTTGCCGATGACGAGCTGTTTCAGTCGTGACAGGCTCCGGAACGGGTCGACGATGACCTTGCCGATATCGGTGTCGCGACGCAGAAAAAGCTGTCCTTCTGTAATGTAACCGGTATTATCCGGGATGGAGTGGGTAATGTCGCCGCCTGAAAGGGTTGTAACGGCGATGATAGTGATGGAGCCGCCATCGGGGAACTGGACCGCTTTCTCATATATCTTGGCCAGGTCGCTGTAGAGCGAGCCGGGCATGCTGTCTTTGGAGGGGATCTGGTCCATGCGGTTCGAAACGATGCTGAGCGCATCGGCGTAGAGTGTCATATCGGTGAGAAGGACAAGCACCTGTTCATTTTTCTCCACGGCAAAATATTCGGCGGCCGTGAGGGCCATATCGGGGACGAGCAGCCGTTCCACCGGCGGGTCCTCGGTGGTGTTGACGAAGCTGATGATATGATCGAGGGCGCCGGCGTTGTCGAATACGTTTTTGTAATAAAGATAATCGTCATTGGTCAGTCCCATGCCCCCGAGGATGATCTTGTCGGCTTTTGCCCGCAGCGCCACCATGGCCATGACCTGGTTGTAAGGCTGGTCAGGATCGGCGAAGAAGGGGATTTTCTGGCCGGTGACCAGCGTGTTGTTCAGGTCGATGCCGGCGATGCCGGTAGCGATCAGCTCGGAGGGCTGCTTCCGCCTGACGGGGTTCACCGAAGGCCCGCCGATCTCGCGCTCCTCGCCTTCTACCGGCGGACCGCCGTCGATGGGATCGCCGAAAGCGTTGAAAAACCTTCCGGCCAGCTCTTCGCTGACTTTGAGAACAGGCGGATGCCCCATGAATACTACCTCGGCATTGGAAGGGATACCTTCCGTTCCGCCGAAGACCTGCAGGGTTACATTGTTCCCGATGATCTTCACCACCTGGGCCAGCCGTCCGTGAACCGACGCCAGCTCCTCGTAACCAACCCCCTCGGCCTGCAGCGAACAGGTCGCTTTGGTGATCTGCGAAATGTGGGTGTATATCTTCTGAAAAGCCTGTGTGCCCATTACGCTACCTTCCTTTCTTCCATGATGGTGTATAATTCCTTTTCATAACGTTTGAAATCGTCCGATTCAAAAGCGGAGTAGTTCATTTGCTTCAGCTGGTTTATCATCCGTTTGAAAAAGGGACCGACCTCCTCAAACGTATCGAAATCGAAACCGGTATGATAGATTTCCAGCACTTTCTCCAGCATGTATTTCTGACGGGGCAGCGGTGTACTGGCATCGATGTCGTCAAAAGCATCCTGTTGAAGGATGACGAAGTCGATGACCTCTGCTTTCCAATACGACAGGTGGTAATCGACCGGTACGCCGTCGTCGCCCAGGATATTTATTTGTTCCGACGTTTCTTTTCCCCTGATAAGGATATTCTTTACCTGCATGACCAGCCCGACCCAGTCTTCCGACACATTCTTTCCAAGATATTCCTGCAGTTCAGGATATTCGAGGTATTTTGAGTAGCTGTCGATCGGATCGATGGCGGGATAGCGCTTGCTGTCGGCGCGTTGTTGTGAAAGGGCGTAGAAGCACTGGGCTACCTTTTTGGTTGATTCGGTGACCGGTTCTTTGAGGTTTCCGCCCGCCGGCGAAACGGTACCGATGAAGGTGATAGAGCCGGTTTTGCCGTTGTTGAGGTAAACGAAACCTGCCCTGGAGTAAAAGTTGGCGATGATGGCCGGGAGGTCCATCGGGAAAGCGTCAGGGCCGGGAAGTTCTTCCATGCGGTTCGACATTTCCCGGAGCGCCTGGGCCCAGCGCGAAGTTGAGTCGGCCAGCAGCTTTTGAATTTTGAATTAAATTTATCCCGAATTCAACATTCAACATTCAACATTCAAAATTGAACTGCAAAGGTAGATAAAAATCAGAATAGTTATACCTTTGTCGTGTTGATTAA
>JAWOHY010000010.1:0-35522 GCA_046484945.1 Bacteroidales bacterium | reverse complement strand
CTGTCTGTTTACAATTCCCTGGTTTCCGGGGGGGAGGATGGCATCAGGATACTGACCCCATGGAATTATGCCTATTATGATATCACCAATATCGACACCGATCCTATGTGGGATACCACCGGGCCATGGCCCTATTCGCTGCTGCCCGGTTCCCCCTGCATCGATGCCGGCACCCTCGACCTGCCCCCGGGGATCACTTTGCCTGAATTCGACCTGGCCGGCAACCCCCGCGTCTGGGGGGCAAGCGTCGATATGGGCGCCTATGAGCACGGACCCTGGGTTAGGGTACCTCCGGTACCCAATTCAAAGTTCAAAGTTCAAAGTTCAAAGATTTTGGAAATTTCGCCGAATCCTTTCCGGTTTGGAACCTATATTTATTATGAAATGAAGGAAAAAGGGCGGTTGAACATCAGCGTGTATTCCTTTGCGGGGATGAAGGTAAAAACGCTGGTGAGCAGCCAGGCCAATCCGGGCGACAAGGGCAGTTTTTACTGGGACGGCAGCGACCAGAACGGACAAACACTCCCTGCCGGCATCTACCTCATCCGCATGACCCTTGACGGAAAAGAGCTGGAAACGGCCAGGGCGGTGAAGCAGTGATGGCTGGCTAAGAGAGTGTCATACGGTGGTCATTTGGTGTACATTCAGTTGTGACCTCACCGGAGGCGTGACATATTTGTAGAAACGTGGCATACAATAAAAAAAACTCCCCCTCTCCGATTTGGAGAGGGGGCTGGGGGGTGAGGCCGGGGCATCGAGCATTTCATTTTCTCCTCTCAAATGTTTGCACATAGAACTATTTTAGTACTTTTGCACTGTTATTTATTTAACAGACAATCCTTAAAGAATTAATTACCATTAAAATATATCGGGTATGCTGAAGAAACTATCTGATCTTCACGATATCGTCAAAAAGAAAGATCAAACCAAGCGGCTGGTGCTGGCGGTGGCGCATGACGAACACTCCCTGGAGGCGGTGAATGCCGCGGTGAAAAAGAAATATATCGAGGCGATCCTGGTGGGTGACGCCGCCGAGATCAAAAAGATCGCAGAGAAGAATAAAAAGATCGACATCAACCAGTTTGAGATCATCAATGAAACAAGCCCCTCTGAAGCGGTGGCCAAGGCGGTCAAGCTGGTGCATTATGGTGAGGCCGACATCCTGATGAAGGGAAATGTGGGCACGGCCACGCTTTTAAAGGGTGTGCTGAACAAGGAATGGGGCCTGCGGAAAAACGAGGTCATCTCGCACATTGCGCTTTTCGAGGTGCAGGTGTATCACCACAAGCTGATCTCCCTGACCGATGTGGCGATGAACATCGCCCCCGACCTGAACACCAAGATCAATATTATCAACAATTCGGTGGAGTTCCTGCGGAAGCTGGGCGTTGAAACCCCCAAGGTGGCCGTCCTGGGCGCCGTGGAGCTGGTGAATGAGAGCATGCCCGCCACCATGGACGCCGCGTTGCTTTCGAAAATGGCGGAGCGCGGCCAGATCAAGGACTGCATCATCGACGGGCCGCTGGCATTCGACAACGCCATCAGCGCCGAGAGCGCCCGGCACAAAGGGATAAAAAGTGTCGTGGCGGGTGATGCTGATTTGCTCCTGTTGCCCGACATTGAAGCAGGAAATGTCCTTTACAAAGCCTTCGTATTCTTTGCAAAGGCCAAGGTAGCGGCGGTGGTGCTCGGCGCCCGCGCCCCCATCGTGCTCACCTCCCGCTCCGATTCGGAAGAATCGAAACTCGACAGCATCGTCTTAGCCGCCGCAATTGCTTAGATTAGAAATTGGTTCTTGGTTCTTGGTAATTAAAAAAATAAACCAAGAATCAGGAACCAGGAACCAGGAACCAGGAACCAAGAAATGGAAGAAATCTTCATCATCGCCATCAACCCGGGCTCGACCTCGACGAAAATAGCCGTTTACCGCAACAAGGAGTGCATTTTTGAGGAGAACATCAAGCACAGCACCGAAGAGCTTGCCCCGTTTGAAAAGATCACCGATCAGTTTGAGTTCCGCAAGCGGGCCATCATGCAACGCTTGAACGGCACCAAGATCGATCCGGAGAAAGTGAAGGTGATCATGGGCCGGGGCGGGCTGGTCCGCCCGATCGAATCGGGTGTGTACCGCATCAACGACAAAATGAAGCACGACCTGGTGAACAGCCCGGTGGGAGAGCATGCCAGCAACCTGGGCGCCTTTATTGCCGATGACCTGGCAAAGGAATTCCCGAATGCAGCAGCATACATCACCGACCCGGTGGTGGTGGATGAAATGGAGCCGGTCGCAAAGGTTGCCGGGCACCCCCTTTTCACCCGCCGGTCAGTGTTCCACGCCCTGAACCAGAAAGCGACAGCGCGCCGCCATGCCACGGCGGTCGGTAAAAAATACGAAGAGCTGAACCTCATCGTGGTACACCTCGGCGGCGGCATCAGTATCGGCGCCCACCGGAACGGCCGGGTGACCGACGTCAACCACGCCATTGGCGGCGAAGGGCCCTTCTCCCCCGAACGGACCGGCAGCGTGCCGGTGATCGATGCCGTCAGGATGGCTTACAGCGGAAAATACAGCGAAAAGGAATTCACCCGCATGCTCATCGGACAGGGCGGGCTGGCAGCCCACCTCGGCACAAACAACGCCTACGAGGTGGAACAGCGCGTGAAGAACGGCGACGAGCAGGCTACCCTTATTTATGAAGCCATGGCCTACCAGGTGTCGAAATTCATCGGCATGATGGCGGTGCCGCTCAAAGGAAAGGTCGACGGCGTGCTGGTCACCGGCGGGATCGCCTACGACAGATGGTTCGTCGAAAAACTGCGCGAATATGCCGGCTGGGTAGCCCCTTTCTTTATCTATCCAGGCGAAAACGAGATGGAAGCCCTCGCCATGAATGCCTGGCGGGCGATCCATGGAGAGGTTGAGGTGAGGGAATACTAAAGCTAGTTTTGAGTGTTGAGTGTTGAGTGTTGAGTTGGGTTTGGAGTTTTGAGTTTTGAGATTTGAGTTATATTGAGGATTTTAGTTATTTTTGGGCGCACAAATAATTATTTCGTCCACTAAAACTTGCTTCATGACTAAGACTACCCTTTCTTTTCTTTTCGTTATTCTGTTCATTTCCAACACTTTTTCACAACAATTTTCCTACTCCGATCATTGGAGCGATCCGGGGTTCACGCTGCTTGAGGCGGCTCCGGACAAGGTGGTGATGCATTATTCCATCGCAGAATGGTCCATGTCGGATATAGACGTTAACCGGGAAAACCTTAAGAAGATCGAATTGCCGGGGCATTTCCTGCCGAATAACGAAGGGGCGCCGGATCTGCCGGGCTCCGGCCGTTATATCGCCATGCCGCAGGGCGCCGTTCCCAGGCTGGAGATCATCTCCATGCAAACCGAAACCTATCAAGGCATAGAACTTGCCCCGGCCCCCCGTATCCCTAAAACCACAGAAGACGGCCCCTTGTTTTACGCGAAAAACCAGGATATCTATTCCATAAATTCCTTCTACCCTGAGAATCCCATCGCATTGTCCGCTCCCGACCAGATCCGCGGTCTCGACGTCGTCATGCTTGGGATCACCCCTTTTCAATACAATCCTGTAACAAAGGAACTGGTCGTTTACCGGAATATCGAGCTGGAAGTGACCTTTGAGGGCGGTAACGGCCATTACGGCGATAACCGCCTGCGGAGCCGCTGGTGGGATCCGCTGCTGAAGGATGCGGTGGTGAATAGGGAGATGATAGACGGTCGGCATACGGCATACGGCATACGGCAAACGGCAAACGGGATACGGCAAACGGCAAACGGCAAACGGCAAACGGCAAACGGCATACGGCAAACGGGATATGAGTACCTCATCATCTGCCCGGACGATCCGGTGTTCACGGCCTGGGCTGATACGATCCGTGTTTTCCGTAACCGGCAGGGTATCAGTACCGGGGTGGTGACCACGGCAGAGATCGGCGGGAATAACGTTGCGATGATCGAAAATTATATCAACAACGCCTATCTCACCTGGGATATTCCGCCTGCGGCGGTGCTGATCCTGGGAGATTACGGCACCGGCGGGTCTACTGTTATCGCCCCCATCTGGAACAGTTACTGTGCCTCCGACAATATCTACGCCGATGTCACCGGTAACCACCTCCCGGACATCGTTCTGGCCCGGATGACGGCGCAGAATGCCACCCACCTGGAAACAATGATCCGCAAATTTATCGACTATGAAACCGATCCGCCGACAGACCCTTATTTTTACAACCGGCCCATCACGGCACTGGGCTGGCAAACGGAGAGGTGGTTCCAGATCTGCATCGAGGTGGTAGGCGGTTTCTTCCGGAACGAACTGGGCAAAGACCCGGTACGCATTAACGAGATCTATGGAGGCAATCCTTATACCGATCCGTGGTCGACCGCTCCGAACACCAATACGATCATGAATTATTTCGGCCCGAACGGCCTGGGATATATCCCTTCATCCCCCGGGGACCTTGGAGAATGGGATGGCGGAACGGCTGAACAAATTAATACCGCCATCAACAATGGATCATTTTTGCTGCTGCATCGTGATCACGGCTACGAACTGGGCTGGGGTGAACCCTCGTATTCCAACAACAGCATGAGTGGTCTGGATAATGATTATCTTCCCTTTGTGTATTCCGTCAACTGCCTGACCGGAAAATACAATTACGGCGGGGAATGTTTTACCGAAGCCTTTCACCGGCGACCGAAAAGGGCGCTGGGCGTTATCGCTGCATCGGAGGTCTCCTATTCTTTTGTTAATGACACCTATGTCTGGGGCGCCTTCGACAATATGTGGCCGGAATTCATGCCTTCCTACGGATCCAATCCCGAACCACGCGGCCTGCTCCCTGCTTTCAGTAACTCGGCGGGCAAGATCTTTCTGCAACAGTCGAACTGGCCATATAATACCAACAACAAAACGGTCACCTACCACCTGTTCCATCACCATGGCGATGCTTTTTCAACCCTTTACTCCGAAGTGCCACAGGACCTGCTGGTCATGCACGACGGGGTGCTGGTGGGGGGAGCCACCTCCTATACGGTCGAGGCCGACACAAACTCGCTGATCGCCCTTTCCGTCGACGGGGAGATCATCGGCGTGGCCGACGGTACCGGCGAACCGGTGCAAATTGAGATCATCGCGCAAATGCCCGGCACCACCGTCGACCTTGTTGTCACCAAACGCAACCATTTCCGTTACGAAACAACCATCCCCGTTATTTCCCCCAACGCTCCATATGTAATCTACCAGGATTATGAGATCAACGACGACAACGGCAATGGCAACGGGCTCATGGATTATACCGAAGAACCGCTCCTGTCCCTCACGGTCACCAATATCGGCTCGGTGGATGCGGAAGATGTCACCGTGACCCTCTCCACAACTGATCCCTATGTGCTGATCACTGACAGCACGGAATTTGCCGGCACCATACAAGCCAGCAGCAGTGTGACGTTAACGGATGGTTTTGCCATTACCGTCGCCGATTCAATCCCGGATGGACATAAGGTATTTTTCCTCGTCGACGCGGCGAGTGATGACACCACCGCCTGGACCAGCCAGTTTTATATCACCGCCCACGCGCCGGTGCTGGATTTTACCGGTTATCTGATCGTGGATACGGAGGGCAACAACAATGGCCGCATCGACCCGGGCGAAACAGTGGAGATTTATGTGACCATCCATAATGCAGGAACTTCGCAGGCTTTCCAAAAGACAACTGAATTATCATGCGACAATGATCTGTTAACGGTCCTGACACCGCCACAGGTAGTTGATACACTGCATCCCGACGAAATATTCGAGGCGGTTTTTACCGTTACTGCCGATGAATCCACCCTGGGAGGCATTTCCGTCGATTTCATGGTGGATATTACCGCCGATTATGGCAGGACCGGACAGGGCGATTTTTCCACGATCATCGGGCAATATGCAGCCCTGGTGCTCGACCTGGATCCTGGCAACTACTCCGGTCCGCATATTTACCAGGCATTTGAAAATATCGACCTGGCCGCTCATTACCAGACTGATTTCCCGGAAGACCTGGGCCTCTATAAATCAGTCTTTTTGTGCCTGGGCATCTACTACTCCAACCATGTCCTGCAGGAATCTGAAGCCCAATTACTGACAGACTACCTGGATAATGGAGGGAAAATTTACATGGAAGGGCATTCCACCTGGTATCACGATCCACAAACCAATCTGCATGCCATGTTCGGTATCACGACAGAGTATACGAACTGGTTTACCTACGATACGATTTACAGTGTTCCGGAGACATTTACCGAAGGGATGATCTTTGAAGTGGACAGTGAACTCCCTTTAAATAATTATATATTACATGCCACGGCGCCGGCTTTTGAACTTCTCACTTTCAAACCTGACGGATTTAACGCAATGGTGGCGCATGACGAAGGAAGTTATAAGACCGTTGCTTCCAATTTCGAGATCGGCGGCCTGGCTGATGGTGACCCTCCATCGACGAAAACCGAGCTGGTGAACCGGATCCTCCTTTTCTTCGGAGACATTTCAACGGGACTGCACAACGATGGAAGCGGCCTGACAGACGCTGCTTCATTGATTGTGTACCCGAACCCGTTCCGGGACAGGGTGCTGTTCAACCTGACACTGGATGCGCCCATGCCGGTGAAACTTGAAATTTTTGACCTGACCGGCAGGCTGATAGCGACCCTTATGGATGGTATGACCGGTGCGGGGAATCAATTGATAGAATGGGAAACATCCGGTCCCGGCATGACAGACGGAATTTATTTTTACCGTTTCATGGCGGGCCATCAAATTAATAGCGGCAAATTGATTTTTGTCCGGTAAATATTTTAGCTTTTATTGCAAATCCATATTATCCTTACGCCCCTTAAACTGCTATTTATGAGAAAAGTAATTACCCTGTCACTGGCGATGCTGATCGTGGCCGGAGGCATTGTTCATGGTCAAAGTGAAGCCCGGCGGCAAGACGAGGCTGATTATGCCAAAAAAGTTGACACCCGTGTCGACAACAACCGTTACTGGCGCAAGCTGGCGGAGCAGGGCCTGGTGAAGCTGAACCCTGTGATCCCGGTAGAGCAGGCCAGGTATGTGGGCAGCGAGATAAGGTCACTGACCAGTATTACGGAAGATTCGCCCGATG
Source organism: Bacteroidales bacterium (assembly GCA_046484945.1). Taxonomy (GTDB): domain Bacteria; phylum Bacteroidota; class Bacteroidia; order Bacteroidales; family JAGOPY01; genus JAGOPY01. The sequence goes on along the minus strand of JAWOHY010000010.1, from coordinate 28,349 downwards.
TTCCGGTAGCGCCTTTCAGCACCACGCAAAGTGAAAACTCGGTTTTTGTCCATCCGAACGACAACCAGCTGGTGATCAACTCCAACAATTCCACGCCCAACCCCGTCAGCGGTTTATACGGGGCCAATGCCCTGAAGACGGATGACGGCGGAGAAACCTGGGGCGGTATCGTGCAGGGTGCCGGCGGGAGCAATTCGGGCGACCCGGTAGCGCTGATCGGCCTGAACGGCACTTACTTCATCGGCTCCATCAGCGGCAGCGGCGGGCAGTCGATCGCCCGTTCCACCAACAACGGCGTTTCCTACACCGTGCATAACGTAGCCAATGCTGCGGGCGGGGGGTTATTGGATAAGAATCATATGTGGATCGACAACAGCCCGGTAAGTCCTTACAGCGGGCACCTGTACAATGCATGGACCGATTTCGGTGGCTTTGCCAATTATGAGATCGCCCTTTCCCGCTCAACCGACGACGGCATTACCTGGTCGGCCCCGGTAAATGTAAGCAGCGCCGTAAATGCCGGCAGCCACTGCCAGGGCGTCAATATCAGCACCGGCCCCAACGGGGAGGTATATGTGATATGGTCTATTTACGATGGCTGGCCGACAGATGAAACCGCGATCGGTATGGCCCGTTCATTCGACGGCGGGGCCACCTGGGAACCCGCTACCAGGATCATCACCAATACCAGGGGCATCCGGAACACCAGTATTGGCAAGAATATGCGAAAGAATTCCTTTCCCAGCATGGCGGTGGATATCAGTGGCGGCGACATGAATGGGAATATTTATATCGTCTGGTCGAATGTCGGGGTACCGGGCATCAACACCGGTCAGGATGTCGATGTTTACCTGGTCCGTTCCGGGGACCTGGGCAACACCTGGACCGCCCCGATCCGCGTGAACCAGGATCCTTCCGGGCTGGGCCGCAAACATTATTTCCCCTGGCTCACCTGTGATCCCGAGAACGGCATTCTGAGCGTGGTCTTTTATGACGACAGGAACGTCGGTGGCAACCAGTGCGAGGTTTTCTGCGCCAATTCCTTTGATGGCGGAGAGACCTGGGAAGACTTCAAAGTGAGTGATGTCTCGTTCACTCCGGGGCCCATCCCCGGGCTGGCCGAAGGCTACATGGGCGACTACCTGGGCATCGCCGCCCGCGGCGGATGGGTGTACCCTTCCTGGGCCGACAACCGCACCGGTACCGTGATGACCTATATCTCCCCTTATCAGACCAACCCGCTGGCCAGGCCTAAGTTCCTGACAGCCAGTGTGGAATTTGAAACCGGCATCAGCGACCTTCACTGGCAGTTCGATCCGGAACCCGGCTTCTCCTATTTCAAGATATACCGCGGCAATGATTCGATCGGTATGACCACCGACACCCTTTTCTACGACCAGCTTCCCGATTATGGTATTTACAACTACAAAGTCACCGCTGTTTTTGAAGGCATCGGCGAATCGAGCCCAACGATGGCCGGCGTGCAATGGGGAGATGCCCGCATCAGCGTCGAACCCGAATCCATTTATCATGTTCTCCGCCCCGACAGCTCCGCGGTGCGTTACCTGACGATCCACAATGTCGGTCAGCTCGAAATGAACTATAGCTTCAGCATGTTCATCCCCAATGATCCGGTGGATGACTCCCGGGCATACTGTTCCGCCACCGGGGGATGTGATGAATATATTTCCAGGGTTATACTCAATGATATCGACAATTCCTCCGGTTGCACCCAATATGGAAACTACACCGACCTGATCACTTACATGTCAGTTGGCAATACCTACCAGATCACCGTGATCAATGGCAATCCGATCTATTCACAGGACAAGTGCGGTTTATGGATCGACTGGAACCAGAATGAGGTATTCGATGCAGATGAATCGATTACAATGAGCGGCTCGCCGGGGGTAGGCCCGTATACTGCCAATATCACCCCGCCACCGGAAGCAAAACCAGGTCCGACCCGTTTGAGGACACGTATCGTTTATTATGGTTCTCCGCAACCCTGCGGTTCATCCACTTACGGTGAGGTGGAAGATTACACCGTGCATGTCCTGAGCTGGATCAATTCCGATCCCATGGCAGGGAGCGTCAACCCCGGCGAATCGGTGCAGATCGCCATCACCCTCAGTGCAGCCGAGCTGGAGCCGGCCACCTACACCGCCGAACTCACGATTAACAGTAACGATCCCGACATCCCGGAAATCATGGTCCCGGTTACGCTGGTCGTATCCGAAATCGGCATCACCTTCCCCGGGGTCGAAGAGAATATCTGCCTGGGCGATAGCATCGAGCTGACAACAGCGATCTCCGGTGGATCAGGAGAATATACCTATAGCTGGAGTTCCGATCCCGAAGGTTTCATTTCCGGGGAACCCAGCCCGTTGGTGGCCCCCGATACCACAACAAATTACTTCCTGGAAGTGAGTGATGGTTTTATCACAGTAGAAAACTTTATCACCATTTTTGTCAACCCCCTGCCGGAGGTTTACCTGGGTGCCGATACGGTGATCTGCGAAGGAGAAACGGTCGTGCTGAGTGCCGGAGAGGGATACGCTGCCTACAAGTGGAACACCGGTGAAACCGGGATCAGCATTGAGGTAACAGAACAGGCTACCTACTGGGTAAAGGTAACAAATGAATATGGCTGCCATGCTACCGATTCCCTGCATCTTGCCGTCACGCAAGTGCCAGAGATGCCCGTTATCATCGAAGGCCCTGTCAGTGCAGACAATTATTTCAATACACCTTCGTACTATACCTGTGAAGAAGTCCCGTTTGCAGAATACTATACCTGGTCGGTCATTCCACCGGAAGCAGGTGAATCCGTCAGTACCGGAACCACCGGTGAATTTACCTGGGCAACGGGATTCACTGGCACTGTGGAAATTACCGTAATAGCTGGTAACGACTGTTTTACCGGTGAGCCCTCAGAAGTGTTCACTACTGAGGTTTATTCATCGGCAGGCATAGAAGATATCACCGCAGACAATCGCATCCTGGTCTATCCCAACCCCGGCAACGGACAATTCAGTATCAGGCTGCCGGAGGCCACTGCGTTTAAAGGCTCCCTGTCTGTCATTGATGCGGCAGGGGTCCCGGTGTACGGTAGTCAAAATATTCAAATAACCGGGGGAAATCATTATCAGCTCAATATCCATCATTTACCAGATGGAATGTACACGCTGAAACTGGAATCCAGGGATAAAACCTTCCTTGGAAGGATCCTCCTGAAACATTAAAAACAAGGATCGATATTATTTGCTTATTTTTGTAACTGAATCAATCTCACTAACTATGAAAGCTTCAGTATTACTTATCAGTTTATTGATTATCAGTACCTTAGCAAATATCAATGCCCAGCAGATCCAGCAGGAAGAAAAGCTGGACAACCGAATTGATAACCAGGGATATTGGAGGCAGGCGGCGGCAAAAGGGCTGACGACCCCGAATCCGCATATTTCCGTGGCTCCGGCAACATTCACCGGCAGCGAGATCATGGCAATTTCAGCCATTACCGAAAACTCCCCTGACGTAGTGCTGATCACGGGAAACACATCACAGAGCGAGAACTCCATTTTCATTAATCCCAATGATACCGATAACCCACTGAATTCGAACAATTCGACCAGTCCGCCAGGAGGAGGCATTACCCTTTACGGTGCGAACAAGCTGTATTCTTTTGATGCCGGCCAGAACTGGGACGGCGGGGTGGAAGGCGCCGGCGGTTCCAATTCGGGCGACCCGGTGGCCCTTATCGGCCTTGGCGGCAGGTACTATATCGGATTTATCAACAGCAGTTCAGGGCAGTCGGTTGCTTATTCTGACGACCAGGGCACGACCTGGCTGACCTCCGTAGTAGCCAACGCCCCCTCCGGCTGGGGAAACCTGCTCGACAAAAACCATATGTGGATTGACAATAGCACTTCCAGCCCCCATGAGGGCAATCTTTACAACGCCTGGACCGCATTCGGCGGATCCAACAACAATAACATCGAGATATCCCGCTCAACCGACGATGCCCAGTCATGGTCATCCACCATCAATGTCAGCAGCTCCCTGAATCCCGGGAGCCATGCCCAGGGCGTCAATATCCAGACAGGGCCGGATGGAGAAGTGTACGCGGCATTTGCCATCTATGACAACTGGCCGTCTGACGAGAAAGCCATCGGGCTGGCCCGATCATTCGATGGTGGGCAAACCTACACATCTGCCCGGATTATCGATAATATCAGGGGAATACGTACCAGCGAGACAGGCAAGAATATGCGGGTGAATTCATTCCCTGTGATGGCCGTGGATATCAGCAATAGCAGCAGGCGCGGGAATATTTACATCGTGTGGAGCAATATCGGTTATCCCGGCGTCAATACCGGAAGCGATATCGATGTTTACATGATCCGCTCCACCGACCAGGGGGTTACCTGGACCGATCCGGTCCGTGTAAACCAGGATCCCTCAGGGATGGGCAAGCAGCATTACTTTCCATGGATCACCTGCGACCCGGTGACCGGTACCCTCAGTGTGGTCTTTTATGACGACCGGAATGTATCGTCCTCACAATGTGAAGTTTATTGCGCAAATTCTTACGACGGCGGGGATACCTGGGAAGATTTCAAAGTGAGCGATGTCAGTTTCACCCCATCCCCCATCCCCGGCCTGGCCAGCGGCTATTTCGGTGATTATATCGGCATTGCCGCCCGGAATGGCATGGTCTATCCCGTATGGACCGACAACCGGACCGGAACGGCGCTCACATACACTTCACCCTACCAGACCAGCACCATGTCGGCACCTACCGATCTTGTGGCTCAACTGAACGAGGAAACCGGTGCTGTGAACCTGAGCTGGCAGCACTCAATCAGCCCGACTTTCAGCTATTACAAAATCTATCGCGGTTTCCAGTTTCTCGGCACCAGTTTATGGCCCTCTTATATTGACACCCTGCCAAATTACGGCACGTTCAGGTATTTTGTGACTGCCTATTACGGTGTCGAAGGTGAATCGGGACCTGCCATTGCAGATGTACAATGGGGAAAAGCCATTGCACAGACTGAACCGGCCATAATTGAAGAATATGTGAGCCCGGGAGCCTCCCTGAGCAGGATCCTCGAACTGTCCAATATCGGGCAATTGCCACTTGATTACAACTCGCTGTTCAGCCTGCCGGAAGGTGACCATTCCGGAACAAGGGATTATTGCGCTGCCAGCGGCGGCTGCGACGAACACATCCGCCGGGTGACATTCAAAGAAATTAACAGTATTTCTGAATGCGGCGGCTATGAAGATTATACACACCTGAGCACTACGGTGGCCGCAGGGGATTCATTTGAAATTACTGTTTACAATGGTGTGACGACATATTCCAACGATCACTGCGGTATCTGGATCGACTGGAACCAGAACCAGGATTTTTTAGATGATGAGCCAGTGGTGGTCACCGGCTCGCCCGGCACCGGACCCTACACAGCCACCATCACTGTCCCGGATGATGCCCACAGCGGGATCACCCGAATGCGGATCCGTGTCAAAAGAGCCTTGCCGATCAATCCCTGCGGCACGACAGTCAACGGGGAGGTGGAGGACTATTCCCTGAATGTGATCGGCTGGGTCAGCGCTAACCCGCGTGCCGGAACGGTCGCACCCGGTGAATCCCAACCCATAACCTTCACACTGAATGCAGCCAATATGGAAGTGGGATCTTACCAGGCCGATTTTATGATCAACAGCAATGACCCGGTGAACGGTGAAATCGTCGTCCCGGTCATTATGCATGTTACCGATATGAACCTGATGGTGACGGCTGATAAGGACAGCATTTGCCTGGGAGGGTCAACCATTTTGCATGCCACCGCTACCGGCGGCTCGGGTAATTTCACCTATTCCTGGACTTCCGATCCGCCCGGGTTTGAATCTGATGAACCCGATCCACAGGTATCCCCGGCAGTGACCACTACTTATTATGTTACCGTGACTGACGGCGGAATGACCATGGAGGATGAGATCACCATCTTTGTGATCGACCTTCCCGTCATAGACCTTGGCACCGATTTCGCCATTTGTGAAGGGGATGAAGCCATCCTGGATGCAGGGCCGGGGCACGCCTCCTATTTCTGGAGTACCGGTCAGACCGCACAGTCCATTAGCGTCACTCTTGGCGGAGAATACTGGGTGGAAGTATTTAATGATTTTGGCTGCTCGGCGCGAGACACCATTGCGATGACGGTTCACAGCCTGCCGCTTGTGGACCTTGGCGAAGACCGGTCATTCTGCGAAGGGACGCAGGTGATGCTCAGCACGGGCACCGGTTTTATCAATTACCTGTGGAATACTGGGGAGGACAGTTACTACATCAATGTGTCGGAACCTGGAGAATACTGGATAATAGTGACCGATGCCAACGGTTGCAACGGTCAGGATACCGTTGTCCTGGCCATGGATCCGCTGCCGCAGGCCCCGGAGACCATTTCAGGGCCGGCTTCGGTCGATAATTTCCAGCAGCCGGCAACTGATTTCACCAGCACTACCGGTATGTATGCAGATGCCTACGAATGGTTGCTTCAACCGGCGGAGGCCGGGGTCATTTCCTGGGAAGGGACAACGGCCTCGGTGACCTGGATGGTTGGTTTTACCGGGACGGCGTCTGTTTTGGTTAAGGGCCTGAATGACTGCGGAGAGAGCGCATTTTCACCGGCACACGAGGTAGCCGTATACAGCTCCCAGGGCATTTCAGAAGGTAAGGCTATATCCGGTATCAGTTTATTCCCCAACCCCAACGACGGCAATTTCACGCTGCAATTAAACTCGGATAAAGAACAGGAAATCCTTATCCGCATAACGACAGCCGGTGGCATGCGGATACTGGAAAACCGGGAGACCGTCGCCGCCGGCCCATATCAGACAACATTCAATTTGAGCAATCTGCCTGCCGGTAGTTATAACCTGCAGATACTGGATAAAAATAACAGGCTGATCAGCCGACAGCAGGTGGTGCTGCAGTAAATGGAATTCCAGATCACCCAAAAAACAAATAAGCGATAAAGATCGCGGCGAAGATGCCGGCAAAATCGGCGATCAGTCCGCAGGTAACGGCGTAGCGCGTTTTGCGGATGCTCACCGAGCCGAAATAGACCGCGATGACGTAGAAAGTCGTGTCGGTGGCGCCCTGGAAGATGCTCGAGAGCCTTCCCACAAATGAATCGGCGCCATAGGTATGCATGGCGTCGACCATCATGCCGCGGGCGCCGGCGCCGCTGAGGGGTTTCATAAAAGCGGTGGGCAAGGCCGATACAAATTCAGCGTTGATCCCAAGCGCAACCACGAGTTTTCCGATCCCTCCCACCAGGAAATCCATCGCGCCCGATGTCCGGAAAACCCCGATCGCCACCAGGATGGCTACCAGATAAGGAATGATCTTCACGGCGATCATAAAACCATCCTTCGCTCCGTCGATGAAAGATTCATATACATTCACTTTCTTATATAAAGCAAGAACGATGAATGAGATAATAATGATAAACAGGATGAGATTACCTGCGACCGTTGAAATAACCGCCACCTGTTCCTGCGGGATGGTGGTGAAATACCATATGATGAGCGAGACCAGCAAGGTGAACCCACCGAGGTAGGCCAGCACGATCCGGTTTAGCAGGTTGATCTTCTGGTAGAGGGAGACCGCTATGATCCCTGCCAGGGTGGAAACGAACGTCGCCAGCAATATCGGCAGGAAAATATCGGAAGGATTGGCAGCTCCCATCTGTGCGCGGTAGACCATAATGCTGATGGGGATGATGGTCAGCCCCGAAGTGTTCAGTACCAGGAACATGATCATGGCATTGGAGGCGGTCTCTTTATCCTTGTTGATCTCCTGCAGCTCCGTCATCGCCTTCAATCCCAGCGGTGTAGCCGCATTGTCCAGCCCCAGCATGTTGGCCGCCAGGTTCATCATGATCGAGCCGGTGGCAGGGTGGTCTTTGGGGATCTCCGGGAACAACCTTTTAAAAAGCGGCCCTACCGCCCGCGACATGAGCTGTACGATCCCTCCCTTCTCTCCCACTCGCATTAAACCCATCCACAGTGTCATCACACCGGGGAGCCCCAGCGATATCTCAAAGCCTGTCTTCGCCATATCAAAGGTGCTGTTCATCATTGCCGGGAAGATCTCCGTATCCCCGAAAAACAATAACCGTATCAAACCCACCAGAAATGCAATCACGAAAAAGGCAACCCAGATGTAGTTTAATACCATGACATGAAGTTCTGAAGTGAAAATATTTCCGAAAGATATTAATAAAGTTTTACTTATTTATTGAATGATTATTGTTTTCTGTTGGTTTGTGAATTATTTTTATATCCGCAAACTCTCGAACCATGAAATCAAGATTATCTGCCATCATTCCACTTTTGTTATCTATCATGCTATGCATCAGCTATTTGAACAGCTACCCGCAATGCACCCCCATGGGCCCGGAAGAATGTCCCGATCCGGAGAACAATGGACAGGTATGCCCCGATTCCCTCGCGTACGGGTTCCTGAACCAGTTATACAGCCAGGTAGCAACCATTTTGCCACCCTCATCCGATACATCCGGCATACCATTACACAATGTAACCCTTTTGTCGGTTGACAACCTGCCTCCCGGCATCAGCTGGACCAGCAATGCCCAGAGCAATGTTTTCCTCGCAGGTAATTACTATTGCATTTTGATGGAAGGTACACCCACCGACACCGGCACATTTGCGCTGAAAATAGTGGTCAACGTATTCGTCAATGTGTTTGGTTTTCCGGTTCTTGCCGGCCAGGTCACCGACTCCACCTCACTTGCTATTCGAATATTTGACGATACAGGCTTTCCTGACAGCGATGCACTCACTCTGACCGGCAAATCCTGCTATCCCAATCCTTTCAGCACATGGACCAGCATGGATTTTACCAGCGATAGCCATGCGACAGCCAGGCTGGAAATTTATTCCATTCATGGAAAGTTGCTTGACCTGAAGGAGATGAATGCGGTCAGGGGCAACAATACTTTCCATTACAACGGGGAAGCGCTCTCACCCGGCACCTATTATTACCGGATATACACCGGCCGGGGAATGATTTCGGGGAAGATGGTCAAAATAAGCCGTTGATCGTTGAGAATGACTCTGGAAATACCGGGATTTAACCGACGGCTTCAGTCGTCGGACTACCAAAAAAAAAGTCCTGCTCCAACGAGTAAAGCCGAATGGGGTCCTGCTCCAACGACTAAAGCCGTTGGTTCCGGGTGTGTTACAAAAGTGAGAACCGATGGCTTTAGCCGTCGGACTTCGGATCGTCAACCAACGACTAAAGCCGTTGGTTCCGGGTGTGTTACAAAAGCTGGAACCGATGGCTTTAGCCGTCGGACTACTGAAAAAAAGAAAACAACCGACGGGTTAACCCGTTGGTCAATGAAAAAATGCCCCTGGCTTTTCATAAAGCTCATAATTCTGCTACTTCTTTTAACGGGAACCGCCTCAGCCCAGGATGCAATAATCCGCGGAAAAGTTTATGATGCCCAAAGCAGGGAGTCGTTGCCCGGGGTGAATATCCTGGTGAGCGATGGCAATGGCGGTGCAACCGATGAGGACGGGCAATTTGAGATCCGGCTGAAGGAAGGCCACTACACTTTCACTTTCAAATTCTTAGGATATTCCGATGAAGTGCTGACAATCGACATAAAGGCCGGTGACCTGGTGGAAAAGCAGGTCAGGATGCAGCCGAGGGCATTTGAGCTAAACACGGCGGTGGTTTCCGCTTCGCTATACGAGCAGCGCCTGTCGGATGTGACCGTATCGATGGAGGTGATCCCGGCCGGTTTCATTGAGAATGTGATGACGCGAAAGCTGGATGAGACCATCAGCCTGATGCCGGGGGTGGATGTGCTGGATGGACAGGCTAACATCCGCGGCGGAAGCGGTTACAGCTATGGCGCCGGCAGCCGGGTGATGATGCTGCTGGACGGGTTGCCGCTGCTGACGGGAGACGTGAATGACATCAAATGGAGCACATTGCCCATCGAAAATATTGGCCAGGTGGAGATCATCAAAGGGGCCTCCTCGGCGCTGTACGGGTCTTCGGCACTGAATGGCGTGATCAACCTCCGGACCATGACGCCGGGACTCCAGCCCATAACCACCGTTGATATCTCTGCCGGCATGTATCTGAAACCACTTCGGGATGAACTGGCCTGGTGGTGGGACAATTACCCTCTGATGGGTAATGTGAAATTCTCCCATCTGCGGAAAGAAGGGCCTGTCGATATTTCTGTCGGCGGCAGCGCCTATTACGATGAGGGATACCGTGAGAAAAACCAGCTGTATTACGGGCGGCTCAACACAGGCATAAAGTTTAATCCCAAGAAGATAAAAAATTTGCAAACAGGATTTTATACCAATTTCCAGTTCCAGTATTTTTCCGATTTTTTAATCTGGCAGGACGCCGATTCGGGCGCCTTTCTCCAGAACCCGCAGGCTGTCAGCCCCAATACCGGCTACCGGTTCAATATCGATCCCTTCGCACGGTATTATGATAAAAAAGAAGGCCGTCATAGTTTTAACACAAGGTATTATAAAATAGCAAACAATTTCAAAGACAATTCTGACAAGGAGAACGGATCCGATTATTTTTTCGGAGAGTACCAGTATCAGCGGGAATTCGGCGACAAGCTTCACCTGGCAGCCGGGCTGGCTTCTTCATATACCATCGGCACTTCCGAATTATACGGCAATCACCTGGGATCGACGCTGGCTTTGTATTCGCAAGCCGACTACAAGCCGCTGAACCGTTTAGCACTTAGTTTAGGCCTCCGCTGGGAATGGTATTCCATCGACCAGACCGACAATGGTTCCAGGCCCGTGATGCGAACGGGCATCAACTGGCAGGCGGCCGAATATACATTCCTGCGGGCCTCTTACGGACAGGGTTACCGTTACCCGTCAATGGCGGAAAAATACACCTCCACCAGCCTGGGCGTCCTGAGTATTTTCCCTAACCCTGACCTGGAACCGGAAACGGGCTGGAGCGCCGAGATCGGTCTGAAACAGGGACTCCGGATCGGGAAATGGAGCGGTTATTTCGATGTGGCAGGGTTCTGGACCGAATACCAGGATATGATGGAATTCACTTTCGGGATATACAAACCCGATTCCGTGGAGATCCCCACACTGGAACACCTGGGATTCATGTCGCTCAACACCGGCGACGCCCGGATCAGGGGCATAGACTTCTCCCTTAATGGACAGGGGCCTGCCGGCAGAGCCAATATCCGGTTTTTTGCCGGTTATACCTATATGGACCCGGTCGATCTTTCGGCCGACAGCACGGAACAGAAAATCCTCAAGTACCGTTACCGCCATTCCGCCAAAGGAGATATATCGGCAAGCCTGCAAAAATTCTCCACGGGCCTGACCATCAGCTACCATAGTTTCATCGAACGGATCGATCTGGCTTTTGAAGAGAAGATCCTGGGACAGGCGATTTTCCCGGGACTGAAGGAATACAGGGAGGAACACAATAAGGGTGCGGTGATCATCGACTGGCGTTTTTCGTGGCAGGTGTCGCCCGCTTCGAAAATCAGCATCATCATCCGGAATCTTACCAACCGCGAATACATGGGGCGGCCCGGGGATATCCAGCCCCCCTGCAATTTCACCCTGCAGTACCTGTTGAAGATCTGAGCCGGCGTTTGCCCGGTTATTTCGCCCTGGGCAGGATAAAACGGTTATAAAGCAACAATCCGATGATTGTGACCACGCCAATCATGGCGAAGGTTAACCACAACAGGGGTGCTTGATCATGCGTCTCAACGAGCCATACGTATAAAAACGCCCCGAGGATCCCCCCGACCCCACTGCCGATCACACCGTAGAGAAAAGAATAGCCCTGGTAAACAGCCTTCTTATCCGGAGGGGCGATCAGGCCAACATAAGATATGAATTTTGGGTGCGCAACCATTTCACCGATGGTAAAAACAAACATCGATACCAGGAAAACCCATGCGTTGGGGGCGATGGCCAGCATTCCCATCCCCACCGATCCCAGGGCGATACCGAAGATCATGGTAGGAAGTATTTTCAGGTTTCTCACCAGGCTGGAGACAATGATCTGGAGCAGGATGATGGCTCCGGCATTCATGGCGGTCACATGCTCCGCCTCAAATTTCCAGTCAGGATCACTGACGAGCAATCCAAGAAAAGCATTCACGATCTTATTGAATGGGGACATGTCTATTCTCTCGGTGAGGTACCAAAGGACCGAGTCGTACACCTGGAAATACATGATCCAGAACCCGGAATAGATCAGCAGCATAAGCATAAAGCGGTAATCTCTCAATACGCTGAACATTTCAGCGAATACCTGGCCCAGAGGCTTGGCCGTTTTTTGTCTTGACGGTTCTTTATAAACAAAAAGATTGAGGAAAAATAACCAACCTGTTCCGATAGCTGCCATGAAGAAAATATAGTTCCAGGAGATTGATTTGAGAAAAGGCACCAGGATGAGCGGGAACAGGAACGCTCCCAGGTTGATCGACCAGTAGAAAACCCCGAAGCCCAGAGAGGAATTGGATTCATCGGTGATGCGGGCGATGGTCCCGGTAATCATCGGTTTGAAGAAACCGGCCCCCAGAGCTACCAGCAACAGGCTGCTGAAAACAGCCACATAGGAGGTGGCAAAGCCGGTGAACAGGTAACCCAGGCTCATAGTGATGAAAGCGAAAAACAGGATTTTCCTGTATCCATAGCGGTCGCCAAGCGCCCCTGATATGATCGGTAAAAAATAGAGCAATGGGGTGATCACGCTCTTGATGACGCCTACGCTCTCTTTAGAAAATTCGAGCCCGCCATCATTCCGGCTGAGCACCAGGTACACCGAAAGCACTGACATTATGCCATAATAGGAACCTCTTTCAAAGAATTCCATAGTGATCACCGTCCAGAAATTCCCGGGGAAAGAACGGATGCCGGGTTTTTTTATATTATCAGTCATAGGACCATTTACTTTCAAAACAATTGCCTGCGAAAATACGGAAATTGCGAAATAATTTAAAAAATGCGTATTTTTGTAAGAAGAGGCAAAAGACTAACATATTATCTGCCAAAATGATGAAAAGATCTGTATTACTCATGGCATTGTTCATCTCGATCCTGCAGATCAATGCTCAGAAAGAAGCTAACTACTGGTACTTTGGCCAGAATGCCGGGATCAATTTCGGCATGGGCATACCGGTTGCTTTAACTAATGGCGCCCTGAGCACCGGGGAAGGATGCTCATCCATTTCCACTTCAGCAGGAAACCTTGAATTTTATACCGACGGCCGTTTTGTATATGACCGGAACCACATCCAGATGCCGAATGGCAATGGCTTGCTGGGGCATTCTTCCAGCACACAGTCGGGCATCATCGTGCCAAAACCCGCCAGCACTACCCAGTATTATATTTTCACAGTTGATGCAGCCGATAATGGTCTGGCCAATGGTCTGTGTTATTCAAGAGTTGATATGACCCTTAACAATGGTTTCGGAGATGTAGTGGTTTCTGAAAAAAATATTTCCCTGGTCCCTCTTACCTGTGAAAAAGTGACGGCTGTAGGGCATAGTGACGGGCTTTCTTTCTGGGTTATTACCAAAAAATGGGGCAATGCTGATTTTTATGCGTACCGGATCACTTCATCCGGTGTTAACACAACACCGGTTATCAGCACTACCGGTCCTCCGCTGACCGGAAATCCGGCACAGGATTCAAAAGGTTATCTCAAGGTCTCTCCCGACGGAAGCAAGATCGCCATGGCAAATAACACAGCATTTTCGGTTGGTATTTATCATTTTAACAACACGTCGGGAACGGTAACGCACCTGGTGTCGGATAACAATTTCGTCAATCCCGGCGGGAATGACCCCGGCGGACCTTATGGAGTAGAATTTTCTCCCAACAGCAAATTGCTTTACATCGGTGAATGGAAGGCCAACCGGAGGGTCTTCCAGTATGATCTGACCACCGGTGACCCAACCACCATTCTGAATTCAAAGGTAATGGTAGGTTCGGTCGGACAGAGTGCCGATCCCATCGGCGCCTTACAGCTCGGTCCGGACAACCGGTTGTATATAGCCCGCAATACATCCACCTACCTGTCGAGGATCAACCAGCCCAACGTGCAGGGAACCGGTTGCGGGTTCGTTGAAAATGCCATAAGTCTGTCAGGGAGACAGTGCCGGTATGGCCTTCCTCCCTTCATACAGTCCTTTTTTTACCTTACGGCCGACTTTTACTGGGACGAGCCTGCCTGCGACGGTTATCCCACCCAATTTTACACCAGTGCCTCGGATGATCCTGATTCTGTGCGGTGGACCTTCCCTGACGGCTCCACTTCCACATTGCTCAATCCCACCTATTTATTCCCCGGCCCGGGATTGTATGGCGTAACCCTGGTGGTTTACCTTTACGGACAGGCCAAAACCGTTCTGCGTTTTGTGCAGATACGGCCTAACCCGGAGGTATACCTGGGCAACGATACGACCATTTGCCTCAGTGAGGCTTTTCACCTGGATGCCGGCGAGCATGATGCTTACCTGTGGCAAAACGGTGCGACGACGCAAACCGTTCTGACTGATATGACCGGCTGGTACTGGTGTGAAGTAGCCAATGAATGGGGCTGTACAGCCATTGATTCAGTCTATGTGACAGTCAACCCAAACCCAGATGTCAATGCAGGACCTGAACAGATCATACCTGAAGGTACCTCTACCGTGCTGGAAGGCTCAGTTTCAGGAGGTTCCGGCAGCTATACATACTTTTGGGAACCCACTGCCTTGCTTACAAACCCCAACATATTGCAGCCCACTACGGTGGCCATGACAACCACCACCCTGTTCACACTGACGGTCACAGACAACCAAACCGGTTGTACCAATGAGGATGAAGTACTGATCACTGTAGCAGGGGGTGTGCTGACCTGTAACCCCGCTGCCGATCCGGCCACCATCTGCCGGGGAGAACAGAGCCATCTATTCGCCCTGGCTTCCGGAGGCTCGGGTGAATATACCTATGAATGGTCATCGGATCCGCCCGGATTCAATTCACCACTGGCCGATCCGGTGGTAAACCCGGATCAAACGACGATCTATACCGTTTCCGTGAACGACGGAGAATATATTGTCAATGGGAATGTCACTGTGAATGTACACCCGTTACCTGTACCCAACGCCGGTCCCGACCAGGCTATACCATATGGCACCCCCACTGTCCTCCAGGGAAGCGCCTCCCAGGGCACAGGACCCTTTTTATACCAATGGGAACCCCAGGATAAACTGGTGTCCGCAAACGTCCCCAATCCCACAACACTCAATCTTTATGAGACAACAACATTCACTCTTCATGTCACTGACCTGGGAACCGGATGTGTTTGTGAAGAAACCGATTATGTAATAATCACCGTGACAGGTGGTGCGATAAGCGCCAACCCCGCTGCTATGCCAGGCACGACATGTTCAGGCGAAACGGTGCAACTGTTGGCATCGGCCGGTGGAGGAGCAGGTCCTCCTTACACATACTCCTGGTCATCCAGCCCTTCCGGTTTTACCTCTACCGAGCCCAATCCGGTTGTCGAGCCATATGCAACCACTACTTATAATGTGGTGGTTAGCGATGGCTACAATCAGGCCAGTGGATCCACTACCGTTAATGTCAACCCTACTCCTAATATATACCTCGGAGCAGGCAACGAGGAAACCGTCTGCGTTTTTGACACCGTTACCCTTGATGCCGGTAATCCGGGATCCAGCTATATCTGGTCAAATGGTTCAACAGAACAAATCATTAAGCTGGGGACAACCGGCATCGGTTTCGACGTGAAATTCGTGCAGGTAACCGTGACCTCACCCCATGGATGCATTGCTACTGCCCAGCGTACCATATATTTCGATTTTTCCGCATGTGCAGGCATTGATGATCCGTTCGATGAAGCCGGATTCAGGATCTTTCCCAACCCGGGGAAAGGAATCCTCCATATTCAAAATACAGGAATCCATGAAAGGTGTCTGCTGACGGTAACCGATAAACTCGGACGCGATGTCATTATTAACCATGAAATCGTCTTCCTGAACCCCGACAGTCAGTTTACCATCGATTTGAGCGATTCACCGCCCGGATTGTATATGATCAGGATCACCCGTAAGGACTACCAGCCCGTGGCAAGAAAATATCTGTTGATCAGGTGAAAAAAATCTTTTCCGGATAAACCTTTTTCCTTTTCAAACGTCTAATCATTCCTACTATAATTTGTTGGAATAATATGAGATTAATACTAATTATTTCTTTCGCTTTACTTTTCATCCATATCAACGCCCAATCTACCGGAGAAGGGATGCGGGGAGGAGGACATTCTTCCAATATGCCGGCTGAAGGGGTGGTTTCAGGAACTGTCACCGAATGCGATGTCAATATACCCATGGAATTTGTGAATATTGTCCTTTACCGGTCAAAAGATTCTACGATGGTAACAGGGACGATTACAGATGAGACCGGCAAATTCTCGCTCAGCCAGTTGCCATATGGCCGGTATTATCTGACCGCAAATTTTATCGGTTATGAAAAGCAATACATCGATTCCGTTTTCATCAACCCGAACCGCAAATACAATGACCTGGGCATCATAAAGCTTCGTTCGGCGGCCACTTACCTGGAAGGGGTAGAGGTCGTTGCCGACAGGGACAGGGTGGTTTACCAGATCGATAAAAAGGTCGTTAATGTCAGCCAGGATTTGCAATCCGCCGGCGGAACCGCAATTGACGTGCTGGAAAATGTACCCTCGGTGCAGGTCGACATTGAAGGCAATGTAAGCCTCAGGGGCAGCGGTAATTTCACCGTCCTGGTCGATGGCCGGCCCAGCGTCCTGGAAGCCAGCGACCTGCTCCAGCAGCTACCGGCTTCTTCCATTGAACACATCGAGATCATCACGAACCCTTCAGCAAAATATGACCCGGAAGGAACGGCGGGAATCATCAATGTTGTGATGAAAAAACAAACCGAACGCGGGCTGAACGGGATCATCAATGCATCTGTCGGTACAAAAAACAAGTACAGCGGGGATATCCTCATCAATTACAGGATAGGGAAAGTCAACATTTTTGGCGGGGCCGACCTGGGCATCAGAAGGTTTTCAGGAAAAGGAACCACAGAAAACGAAACCTATTTTTCGGATTATACCCAAACCAGGATATCCGAATCATGGAACAGAATGAAACGCGACAGCTATGGCTTCAAGGGAGGTGTGGATTATATGCCCACTTCCAGAGCCACCGTATCCTTATCCGGGAAATACGGTTATTACAATTTCGGCCGGGACAGGAATGCTTACATGCAATTCGTGACCCTGCCTGCAACATCCGGGCTTTTTTCCAACTCAATCAACAGTTCTTTCCGTGAAGGCACGTATTATGAAGTAACTGCCAATTACCTGCAAAAACTGGACGACAAGGGTCAGAAACTGGAGATGATGGCCTATTTTTCGACCAGGGCTTCCGATGATGAAGAAGAACAAATTGAGGTACCCACCGACGAGAACTGGGAAAATCCCGGTAATCCCTATAACCAGATCCGGTCGCTGGAAATCGGGGATACTTATGATTATCTTATTAAAGCAGACTATACACTTCCCATAAATGATGCCAGTAAATTTGAAGCGGGTTATCAAAGCAGGTTTTATTATGATAATGAAGATTACACCTACTTCTATTTTGATACAACCATACAGGATTGGCAGGAGGATGAACACTACCGGAATGCATTTGATTTCAACCGTAACATACACTCGGTCTATTCCATTTTCGCCAGCCAGTGGAAGGGTTTTGGCTACCAGGCAGGACTTCGCGGCGAATACATGAACCGTACGATCCAGAATGCTCAGTCAACGGAAGAATCGGTCGTAAACCGGTTTGATATTTTTCCATCCATCCATTTATCGAAGGAATTCCTGGAAAAAAACCAGGTGATGATGAGTTACAGCCGCAGGATCAATCGTGTCAGGTCACGGATGCTCGATCCTTTTATCAGTTTCTGGGACCCCTACAATGTCCGCCAGGGCAATCCGAACCTGAAGGATGAATATATTGACTCCTACGATCTCGGTTACCAGAGAAGATTCAATGGTTCTTACATAGCCCTGGAGGCCTATTACAGGATAACCCATAATAAGATCACCCGGGTCACTACCCTGCAGGATAATGGCATTCTGCTGAACACTTATGAAAACCTGGATAAAGATCATTCACTCGGAACCGAGATCTCCGGGAATGCGACCATCACCAAATGGCTGAGTGTTTTTGCCAGCGCAAATCTGTTTTATTACAGGTTGGAAGGCCAGGCGGAAGGGCAGCAGGTGAAAGAAAACAGCCTGAACTGGAGCAGCCGGCTGACAGCATCAGTCAATCTCAAGAACGATTTCCGCATCCAGTTTTCCTCCCAGTATAACGGGCCTTCCATAACTTTACAGGGCGAGTCTATTGGAAGCTATATGGCCAGTCTGTCCGCCCGCAAAGATTTCTTTAACCGGAATTTGTCTCTGACTCTGGCAGCCAGGGATATTTTTGGTACCGGCCGGTTCGGATGGATCACTTACGGCAAGGATTTCTATAATAAAACCACCATAAAAAGGGAATCTCCCATCATCATGCTGAATGTTACTTACCGGATCAATAATTACCGGCAGACGCAACGGCAGCAGCTTGAATCTACAGAA
This sequence comes from Bacteroidales bacterium, assembly GCA_046484945.1. Lineage (GTDB taxonomy): Bacteria > Bacteroidota > Bacteroidia > Bacteroidales > JAGOPY01 > JAGOPY01. The sequence goes on along the minus strand of JAWOHY010000010.1, from coordinate 9,591 downwards.
CGGAACGGGATGGATGAGATGGACCTCTGAAGATTGGGCGATTTGAGGATTTGAAGATTTGAGAATTTGACGATATTTGCCATATAATTTTGTTAAAAAATGACAAAAGGACTGGTCAATGGTATTTCGTCTTTTTTTTCATCTAAAAAAACACTCTTATATTTTTCAATTTTCTGGCTGATTTTAAACCTTTTGCAGGCTTATTTCACAGGATTGTTCAAGGATGAGTCCTATTATTTTTTCTACAGCCGGCATCTGGCATGGGGATATTATGATCACCCTCCGCTACTGGCTTTGCTGATCCGTTCCGGTTATGAGATTTTTAACAACGAACTGGGCGTCAGACTGCTGGTGGTATTGCTCTCTGCCGGCACCTTTCTGATACTGCACAAATTGATTAATAAGGTCCATTTCGGTCTGTTTGTCATTCTTTTCTTTTCCTTTCCGGTTTTTCACATCACCGGTTTCATGGCTATTCCCGATACCTTATTGGTTTTCTTTACAGCTTTATTCTTCCTGACCTACAGGGAGTTTACCCGGGACCGTTCCATTTTGAATGCCATTATATTGGGGGTTGTCATGGCAGGCATGTTTTATTCCAAATATCTTGGGATCATCATCATTTTTTTCACCGTTCTGTCAGACCTGCGGTTGCTGGTATCCCGGAAATTCTGGTTTTCCGTTATCGTGACCACTCTTTTATTCCTGCCCCACCTGGCCTGGCAATATTTTCATGACTTCCCCACTTTTTATTATCACCTGCTGGAACGGAGCCATGACGAGATTTTTGAATGGCGGAATTTCGGAGATTTCCTGGCAGGGCAAGTGGCCATTGTCAATCCATTACTTTTCATTCCTGTCATATATCATCTTTTCAGGTTCAAACCGGATAATCAGTATGAGCGGGCACTGAAATTCAGTGCAGCTGGGAGCCTGCTGCTACCTTTCCTTCTTATGCTGCGAGGACGGGTGGAAGCCAACTGGACCATTGCCGGCCTGGTACCGTTGTTTATCATCGCCTGCATTGCCTTTGAACGGAATAAAAAGCTTAAGTCCTATCTGTATTATACGTTTGGTATTTCACTCATACTGATCCTTGCAGCCAGGTTGATGCTGGTTAGTCAATTGATTCCGGAAACTTACCGTGACAAAATCCATATCGAATCTCACGGCTGGAAGGAATTTGCCGAAAAAGTCAGTCGCCTGGCCGGGGAGCGGCCGGTAGTATTTGTCAGCTCTTACCAGCATGCTTCTCAATACCGCTTTTATTCCGGAAAGGAAGCTTTTTCATTCAACAGTGAGCTATACCGGGGTAACCAATATGACCTTGAGGGGATTGAACAAGGGTTGCAGGGGCGGGAAGTAATGATCGTTGTATCTGGCAAAGATCTGACGGAGGAAGACATCCTGGAGCACAACCTGGTGCTGTCTGACAGCATTCGCATTCCCGGCAGCGGTTATCAGTATCATATGATTATGAAAGATTACCGCTCTTACAATTACCTGCCGGTTGAAACCCTCACTCAGACCATTGCATTGGAACCGGGTACTGAAATGGTTATTCCCATCAGGATAAAGAATCCCGGTGAATCACCTGTATATTTCGGAGGTGAGGAACAGCAAGGTGTTTCGATCTACTGGACACTTTTGCAATACGGGAAACCGGTTTCAACCAGGCAGTCTGAAGATTTATCAGGCTTTTTGCTGGAACAGGAATATATCACATCTTTTCTGCTGGAAGCACCACCGGAACCCGGCACATTTTATTTAAGAGTTTCGATTAAAAGCAGGTGGTTGCCACCAGGAATAAACAGCAGGATTATCAAAGTGAAGGTGACCTGAATATTATTATTTCAACCTCAAAGAGTTAAAAATTAGGGAGAAAAAAAATACTTTTTGCAAATTATTTAAATTTAGTATTATCTTTGCGTGCTTAAATAAATAATAGATTTCACGCCCCGAGTTCATAATTTTCCAAATAATTAACCCCCAGACCCTTTATTATTAATCATTTATTTTTTTTCACATGAACATTTTTGTAGCAAAACTCAGTGCATCCACTACGAGTGATGACTTAAGAACACTTTTTGCAGAATACGGTGAAGTCGTATCTGCCAATGTGATCTTCGACAAGATGACCGGAAGGTCAAAGCGTTACGGATTCGTCGAAATGAAGAACGAAGAAGAAGCCAACAAGGCGATCAACGAACTGAATGAATGCGAATACGACAACAGCCAGATCGTTGTCAAGAAAGCCCGGCCGGCGAATGAAGGCCCGAGGCCACCGAGACGCGAATTCAACAGATACTAATGAATTCCGCTCAGCGGGATAGGTTTATCTCCTGAAGGAAGCTATTTCAGTCACTGCCTGTAAAGCCTGGTCAATTTGTTCTTCAGTGTTGAATGGTCCAATGCTAAACCGGGCAGTTCCGTGTATTTTATCGGTTTCAAGGCCCTGATGTACCAGGGGAGCACATTGTAAACCGGAACGGCAGGCGATGTTGTAATCCACATCCAGCATCGTTGCTACATCACCTGATTCGAAGCCTTTCACGTTGAAACTCAGGACAGGATTACGATTTTCAGGGCTTTCGGCACAGTAGGTCACCACGTTTCCTATTTGCTGAATGCCCTTTCTCATTTTATCCCACAGCGCCATTTCACGGGCATGCAGTTTCTCGATCCCCTGCCCGACGACCCATTGTGTGCCGGCGTACAAGCCTGCCACCCCCACAATATTCAATGTGCCGCATTCCAGTCGGTAGGGGAATTCCTCCAGGTGTGTTTTCTGGGCTGAACGTACGCCCGTACCGCCAAAACGGGTCCCCCGTACAGGTACGTTTTCCATCACATAGGAACCCCCGATGCCTGTCGGGCCCATCAGGCATTTGTGCCCGGTAAATACCAGCACATCTATTCCCATGGCCTTCATGTCGATGGGTATGGCACCGGCGCTCTGGCTGGCATCTACCACCAGGTAAACCCCCTTGTCCTTGCAAATGCTACCGATCTCCGCCACCGGCTGAATCGTTCCGATCACATTGGAGCAATGATTGACCACCACCATTTTGGTGTTCTTCCGGATGGCTTTTTTTATATCGCCGGGGTCAACATAGCCGTTATCATCAAAAGGGACAATGGTAACCTCTATGATCCCGTCGAGCAGCAAATGATGCAGCGGACGCAACACCGAATTATGCTCCAGCATAGTGGTTACCACATGGTCACCCTTTTCGGCAAGCCCCTGAATAATCATATTCAACGAATCGCTGGCATTATAGCTGAAAGTCAGCCTATTCGGGTCATCTCCGTTGAACAGACCGGTCAATCTCTTCCTGGTCTCCTGCACCATTTCTTCGGCCGCAATGGCAGCATCAAATCCGGATCTGCCTGGATTGACGCCATTATTTCGGTAAAAAGAATCCATGAACTGATAAACTTCTTCCGGTTTCGGGAAAGATGTTGCTGAGTTGTCGAGATAGATTATTTTCATCAGAGAAAAGTTCTAGTGTTCTATTATTCTATTGTTATAATGTTGTATTACTCAATTCGTCACCGTATCACTTTATCACCGTATCACTTTATCACCGTATCACTTTATCACCGTATCACCTTATCACTTAATCATTCACCATTCTCAATTACCAGTGCATCGGCGACTATTTCGGCGAGGGTCATGATCTTCACGCCCAGTTTGTAAGCCGCATTGGTCTGGATCAGTTGATCGACGCAATTGTGGCAGGGTGTGCAAACGATCGCAGCCCCGCTGTTTCGGATCTGATCGGCTTTCAATCCTGTAATCTTCATCCTCCGTTCGTTGTATTCGCTCATGGCCAGTTGTCCGCCGCCACCGCCACAGCAATAGTTATCGGTGCCATGAGGCGTCATCTCCACAAAATCGCTAACGCATTTCCTTAAAATATAGCGTTGCATTTCAATCACCCCGCCGCTGCGGACCAGGTTGCAGGGGTCGTGCAGGGTGACTTTTTCCGGTATCCTGGCCGGGTCGACCTTGATCCGGCCCTGCCGGATATATTCTGCCAGCAATTCAACGGAAGTGATCACTTCGAACGGGAAGGGTTTGCCCAGATAGTTCGGCGCTTCCCAGCGGAAAGCCCGTGTTCCATGTCCGCACTCGGCCAGCACGCACCGCCGGGCTTGCAAGTGGCCCATTTCATCATATAATCTCCGGGCAATGGAAGTTGCCTCCAGGATATTCCCGGAAAAGTACCCGTAATTTGTTACATCGTACATCCGGGTGGAGAGCGTCCAACTTTCGCCTGCTGCATGGAATATCTTTGCCATGGCTGCGATGGAAAGCGGAAAAAACTTGGGCTCCCGCGGGTTCAGGGTGTACATGATATCTTTTCCCGGTACATTCAAAGGGATTTCAGCCTTATCATCATTCACTTCAAACTGAAGGTCTTCCTCCAGCCATTTCAGCGTATCGATGAAATCCTGTTCGGAAATCGCCATATTATTACCGGTATTGATGGCGGCATCGACAGTGGATTGGAGCGTTGCCGGCACATAGCCCATGTCGGCCAGCATGGCGCGGCCGGTCCTTACCAGGTAGCCGATGTCCACCCCGATGGAGCAGTGCATGGCGCAACGGCCGCAGATAGTACAACTTCCATAGAAAAGATCGATCATCTCTTCCAGTGTTTTCTCATCGAGATCACGGGCACCGGTCAGCCAGGGCACCAGTTTGCCGCTGAGGGTATGGTAACGGCGATAAATGGATGAAACCAGGTCGACCTTTTTCGCCGGAACATAATGGGCATCCTGATATACCTGGTAGTACATGCAGCTTTCGGCGCAAAGCCCGCAATGCACACAGCTGTTCAGATGCGTCAGCAGCTTGCTGTCGCTGAAGTTCTCAAATACTTCGAGCGCTTTTCTCTTCTGCTCTTGTGTCAGTCTCTTCATCAGTCTTCAGTTTTAATCCTTTGTTGAGGCCAAACACCCCTTCTTCCATAAAAATTCCCTAAATGGTATCGGGCCGCGAAGAAATAGACCACATGCCTGAGTTTTCCGAGAGGCAGATACAGCATCAATAGTGTGAAGGTTAGATAATAGGACGGTAGGACTGTAAGACTGTAGGACGGTAGGACTTTAGGACTGTAGGACTGTAGGAGGGGGAGGAGGATGACAAGTAATGTCAGGAATTGAAATAGGGTGACGAGGATGTTTGAGATGTAGTCGTCGGGGTTGGAGAGGGAGCGGAGTTCTTTTTTGATCATTCTTTTTACAAGAATGGCTGTTCCGCCGGAAGCAGAGATGAAAAGAATCGCCGAAATGATCATTGCAAGCCATGCCTGTGGTGCCTGTCCGGATATGATGAAGAAAAACAGCAAAATTGACAGAAAAGTTCCTGTATGATAGAATAATCCGGCCGTATAGGTGGGGAGGTGCAGCCGGGCCGATTCCTTCCGGCGGGGGTCCATGGCTCCCGTAAAGGCATATTTGACGCCTTGTGCAATACTACCCGCAGGGTTGGAATAATCGACAGGTTTTCCCAGTTTTATCAGCCTGAAAAAGTGAAACAGGCATGAAACCAGGCAAAATCCCAGTGCGGTCAGCGCCATCCATTGATACCAGGCCATCTCTGTCATGATTTATACACAACCGTCGGGTTTAGGCAGGCCGGCGACACGGCAGGCGCCACGGGCAGGGCCCAGCGGGAAAAGCTCATAGATCTCCCGCAGGCGTAAGCCTGATTCCTGGCAGATGGTCCGGATCATCGGCGCCATCCCCTTTTCTTCGTAATTGCGACGGATGATGTTGACGATCGACCAGTGCTTTTCATTCATCGGATCAATCCCGTCATATCTTGCAATCAATTCGGCCACTTCGTGGTCCCATGATTCGGGGTGCGACAGGAACCCGTCGCCATCCACCTCAAAAACGCGGCCCTCAATTTCAATCGTCGGCATAAATAAAAATTATAAATTTTGAGTTTTGAATTTTGAATTAATAGAATCGAGTGCTTAATAAATACTACATACCACATACCACATACCACATACCACATACAACATTGTCGGCTATTGCTCTCCTTTCTCACAGCGGTCTAAAATTTCATCCTCACTGATATTCGAATCCGGGAGGATGAAGTCGGGGCAAATCCAGAGCGCCTTGCGCGTAATGTACCTTTTGCATTTTCTCCAGGTTTCTTCCCTGAGGCAATATGCTTCGATATAAGCTTCCCTTTTTTCATCATCCGGTTCGACGACCGCTGTTCTGACAAGGCGACAACCTCCGTAATTCGGGCAAACCTTCGCCATAATCCATCTGTAACAAGTGCCGAAATTAGGAAAATTTGGACATGTAAATCAGCCTTATGTAGTTAGTAATGACAATATATAATCATTTTAAATAGACGTTCTAAATCCATCTTCTCAATAATTTATAAAGTAACCAAATTATAAACTTTTTGGCTTTACAGGTTCATCGTTGGATTCAATCAGATTTTTATATATATTTATATCATAATTTCTAATAAATTATAATGCCATGTCTTATAAATACCAGTCCTGGATAATTTTAACAGTAATTCTGATATTAGTGTTTTTTATTTTTTCATATGCTGCTCTGACACCGGCAGGCATAAACGCGGTACCCACAACGATTGAAGACTTTTTTCTGCCGGGATCCCAACCGGGCCAGTCCGGAACAATTGATCATCCAAGCCAGTGTGATAATTGCCATGGAGGTTACGACCTCCCGGTGGAGCCGGCATTTAACTGGCGGGGAAGCATGATGTCGCAAGCACAAAGAGACCCGCTCTATTTGGCCTGCCTTGCTGTAGCCAACCAGGATGCGCCGGAATCAGGCGATCTTTGCATTCGCTGCCATTCTCCAAAGGGATGGCTTGAAGGCCGGTCAATTCCCACTTCAGGTGCGGCATTGACAGCGGCAGACAGGGAAAGTGTCCAGTGTCATTTTTGTCATAAAATGATTGCACCAACACCCCTGGGAGTGAACCCCTATCCGGATGATTCATTATACGTGACCCCGCCTGGCAGCAAACCTTCAACTTACACAATCGATCAGGCTTATCTTTCGACCATTTCCACAACTATTCCCCCATCCCATTCAAATGGGATGTATGTTTGTGACGATGACGACAATCGTCGGGGGCCTTATTTCGACCCACAATCAAATCATAATACACCCTATTCTCCATTTCATTCGGATGCTGCATTCTGCGGCACCTGTCACGATGTCAGCAATCCGGTTTATCAGACAGTTCGAGATGACAATGGTAATATTATCGGTTATACCCCTAATACTTTCAATGCTCCTGCACCGGATTTCAACACCTATGAAATGTTCCCGATAGAAAGAACATACAGTGAATGGCTGATGAGTGAATATAACAGTCCGAACGGGATTACAGGAACATATTTCGGCGGCAACAAATCCCATGTTTCGACCTGTCAGGATTGTCATATGAAAGACGTTACCGGGAAAGGGTGTAATAAAAACTTCGCACCGGTCAGGAACGATCTGCCACATCATGATATGACCGGTGGGAGCACCTGGATCCCTACCCTGATAGACCTGGTTTTCCCGGGAGAGAGTGATGCTGCCGCATTGCAGGCAGGAATTCTGAGAGCCAGGGATATGCTTCAGCATGCCGCAACAATGCAACTGGCAGTTAGCCAGGAACAACAGCAGGCGGAAGTTACGGTAATCAACGAAACCGGTCATAAACTGCCATCCGGTTATCCGGAAGGGCGGCGTATCTGGCTCCATCTAACAGCTTCCAGTTCCCTGACCGGTGAAAGCTTTGAATCCGGTAATTATAATAGCGCCACAGGCTACCTGAACAAGACCGGAGCAAAAGTATATGAGATCAAGCCCGGTCTTAGCCCTTCATTATCCGCCATCGTAGGGATAGCTGCCGGAGAATCATTCCATTTTGTTTTGAACGATACTATTTATTTTGATAACAGAATACCGCCAAGGGGGTTTACCAATGCGAATTTTGATTCCATACAATCACCGCCGGTTGGATATACCTATGCCGATGGACAATACTGGGATAATACTTTGTATGAATTGCCATTTATACCTGATGAAGTAAATGTAACCTTATATTATCAGTCAACCTCAAAAGAATACATCGAGTTTCTGCGGGATACCAATTACACCAATGATGCCGGAACGGTGATGTATAACTTATGGGTCAACAATGGCAGGTGTCCGCCGGAACTGATGTCCAGCGCTTCATGGTCACGGGTGACACGATGGACCGGTGCGTCAGGACCATACTGGCATGACAGCGGCAACTGGGACAATGACATCCCCACTTCCGAGATGAATGTCGTTATTAACCCTGATCCTGTGAACACACCTATGGTTGCTGCATCTGCAACATGTAAAAACCTGATAATTGAGCCCGACGCTGAATTGATCATCGCCAACGGCTCAACGTTGACGGTTCTTGGCCATGTCAGACTGAAAGGTAGTGAAAACACTTCAGGAACTATGTATAATATTAAAAACCTGAAGCTGAACAGGAATTAATATCAGACGAATTCTTTTCCACCATGGCTTCTATACAATCCAGTGTGATTACCTGTTATCATCCAGGAGGGTTCTCATAGTAAACCTGGATTGGGACAGGGAAACCTGAAGCTTCTGACCATTTTAACATGAAAAGTCAGTCTTACTACTTTTTTATATCTTTACCCACCTTTTCAACAAAGCATGCTTTAAAGGGATTTTCCTGATAATGAGAAAACTGCTGTTTACTTTCCTTAGAATCTTTAAGGCTTTCAGAAAGTTCAGGCTGAAACTGGCCGGGAAAACGGAGGATGACGAGTCGGCCCGGCGGATTGTCACAGGAAAGTCGTGGGAGGAATTCTGCGACCGGCTGAAGCTGGCCGGGGCGGTGCTGATGCACCCGGGGGCACCGCAGGATCCTTTCCAGCAGGCCGAAGGGGTACGTTACCTGACAAGGCTGACCCGGGCCGGCCTGGAAGCGTTTGTCGAATACAGCGACCCGGCTTTTCCGATATTTCGCCGGATGGTCCACGAAACGGTGAAAATGGGCGCCGACAACCCCGACAATGTTTACCTGAATGCCCAGATCAGCGGGGAGTATGAATACCGGATCACGGGCAAACGAAATACGATCGATTACGTGGGCTTCTTCACACAAAACGGTAATTACGGGACAACCGGCGGCCTGGCGGCCTGTGGAAAGATCGAACAGGATGAACTGATCTGCGGGCCCGACGGAAGCTTCGAGATCATTCTCAGTAAAACCCCCAAAGGGAAGAACTGGCTGAAAATGGAACACGCCACTACGCTGGTGATAGTCCGTCAGACCTTTGCCGACAGGAAAACAGAGATCCCGGCGGAAGTGAAGATTGAAAACCTCGACGGCCGGAGCGCGCCGGACACGCTGACACCTGCTCGCGTCGACGAAGGTTTGAAGACAGCGGCCATGTTCGTCGCCGGGGCTCCCCTGCTGTTCGCCCGATGGGCCAAAGGCTTCAAAGAACATACAAACCGATTGCCCCAGTTTGACCCGGCTGTTTCGAACGCCGCCGGGGGCGACGCCGGGATCATCTACTA
>JAWOHY010000001.1:0-16449 GCA_046484945.1 Bacteroidales bacterium | reverse complement strand
GTTTCAGTTTCGAGAGGGATGCGTGGCGCAGGCGCTATTTCAATATCGCGGTAAGTTTCCGTCCGCTGATAAACGATCTTCAACACCGGTTCAGATCCTTGCGGAATGGCAATGTAGCGGCCTCCGCCGGGCAGGTTAGGGTAACCCTCGTCATTCGGAAGCCAGAAACCCGGTAATTCGACATTTGTCATTGCCCGCCCGTTGATATCGGCGGATACAAACGTGATTTCTTCAACGGCATAACCTATGGATACACCGCTGCGGGTCTGTTCTTTCAGATTGAACCCTGCAGGATTGAGATGGTCTGTAAATGTGATTTTCTGGGCATGCAGCATTTGAATGGCTAACAGCCCGGAAACCAAAATTAAGGCAGCAAATTTGGCCTGGTGTAAAAAAGTCTTCATGGTAGTATGTTCTTTTAGATGATGATGAATAAAATAAGGTCGTAAAAAGGGAATTTTAGTTACATGTTTTAAGATAGTCAATGCGAATGAAGAAGATAGTGTTTAAACAAGCTACAAAAATACTCATAAAAGATGTATTGGTTAAAATACATATTTACTTTAGAATAGTTCTAAATTGAATTTGCAGTAGTCCGACGACTAAAGCCGTCGGTTCCAACTTTTGTAATATACTAGGAACCAACGGCTTTAGTCGTTGGATGATTGACTTTTTTCGCCCGTCGGCTCTTTTTCACCTCTGCAGGAGGATCTTTTTAAAATAAGTATTGTTTTTTCCTTCCACGAAAATGTAATAGATCCCATTCGCGTGGCCCGACAGGTCGATGGAGGTGTTGAAAATCCCTGTCATTTCAATGTTATTCTCCTGGTAGATCATTTTCCCCGAAGAACTGATGATCCGCAGGTTTACCGTTTTTTCCTGACCTGTAAGCGCCAATCTGAATGACCCCTGTGTCGGGTTAGGCAGTGCGGCAATTTGCATGTTGTTATTTTCAGGAATGCCAGCGCACACATCGACAACGACAGTCTGTTCGGCCAGGGCTTCGCAGCCATTTGTATCCGCGTAGGAATAGAAAATGGTATGAGTTCCAATGCCGGCCACATCGGGATGGAAGAACCCATCTTCAACGCCCGGGCCTGAGTAGACACCCCCTTCAGGCAGTCCCTGGTTCAATTCGAAAGGCGGATAATTGATGCATTGGTCTTCCACAGGGCCGAAAGTGACTTCCGGGAGTTCGAAAATGCTGATGTAATCCTCCATATATGTCGTATCACTGCCTGTACCGCGGGTAACGATCAGGGAAACATCGTATTTACCGGCTGTATTGTATAAAACAACAGGGTGTTGTTCCCGGGATGTATCCGGTACGCCGCCGGGAAATTCCCAGTACCATCCGGTTGGATTGCCACCAGACATGTCGGTATACTGTACCTCATAACCTTCACAGGAAATCGTATCAGAGGAGGTAAACGAAGCGGCAAGCGGCGGCGGCGGAGGCATCAGGAAAGGCAGCTTCACCTTGTACCCGTTGTGGATCTCCTTGTTGGAATTGGTTTGCACAAATGCCACCAGTTCCATGTTATTGACCACCCAGCCATATTGCAGGTTGAATGTAAGCGGGATTTCAAGCACGTTACTGTTGGTGAAATCAAGGGCGGTACCGTTCTGATCAGGGACCATCAGACGGTTTACATATTCCAGGTGGGTTTGCCCCTGCCAGACGTATGCAATATTGGATTCGGTGAGGCAAACGTGCAGACGGATGTTGGATCCGCTGATGTCGCCAACCTTTGTGACCGTGACGGTAATATCATAGGTCAGGCCGGTATGGGTTCCCCAAACATTTATTGTTACCGGTGAAGGTACGGCCATCCTTTGCTGGACTTTCGGGTAATAGGATGTGTACATACTCTGGCTGTAACTGCCGCCGACAACAGATAGCACGCCATCGAAGAAGGCGGTAGGATAGCCCGAAACATTATAGAAGGAATTCCGGGCATTGGAATACTGGTTGGCGAAAGGGTCGCCGTTGTGATTTTTAATGGCCGCCACCGGCCAGCCGTTGGCGATCAGGTCGTCAACGCCCATGGCAGCTCCGGGGCAATACTGGCACCAGGTGCCTGTGCCTACTTCAACAACTACCTTGTCCCGTGGAACCTGGGAGAAAACAACCGCTACCGATACGGAGCAAATAATGAGGAATATTAATCTTTTCATAATGTTGAATGTTGAATGTTGAATTTTGAATGTTAATTCTCACATATATATATTAACCAAGAACCAAGAACCAGGAACCAGGAACCAGGAACCAGGAACCAGCAACCAGGAACTCATTTGCCTACGATAATCTTCTTGTTAGCCATTCCTTGTTCAGTTTCCACCTGCAGCATATACATCCCGTCGGGGAGATTTTCCAGGTGTACGGGCAAAGTTGTTTTCCCGTTCACTTCGAGCTGATAGGGGCCCCATGCCGGTTCACCGGCAGCGTTGAAGATCCTGACGGTAGTTCTGATATTCTGATCGGTCATCAGTTCAATATGGAAAAGACCGCTGTTGGGGTTCGGATAAAGAGCGATCCCTACGCCGGCGTTATTGTCATCGATTCCGAAGGAGTTTCCGACAGAGATATCCAGGGCCTGTGAATACACGCCAATGCCGCAATCGTTGATTCCCTGCACTTTCAGTTGAGTCTGGCCGGTATAGGTGGATACCCAGTCGACCGTACAATTCAGTCCGTATTCATCGATCGTCAGGGTTCCGGCCGATTCTGGTTCAAGCGACCAGTTATAGGTTTCCGCTAACGGGCTTCCGGCGGTGGCGTATTCAGATTGTGTTGCGATATAGATATCGATGTAATCCGGACCGGCTGGCGGGGCAGGAGCCGCCGGTGGGGTAAGCACGGTGATATTCACCGGGTCAAAACCGGTGTTTTCGCAGCCCGTGGCGTCGGATAGTGTCAAAATGAGGATCTCCATATCAGCGGTTGGGAAGACCGGGATATTGTCCATATTTGGCTTCACCGGGTTGAATGTCATTTGCAGGCCGCCAAAGCTTACCAGGACTTCCCATGGGCCGGAGCCGGTCAGTGAAACGCTGAGGTAAGTGGTATCTCCCTGGCAGATGACAGGATCGCTGAGCGACATCAGGGCGGTCGGAAACTCATGCACGTCAATCGAAAGGTAATCCGATTCCGGCCCCATCCCGGCCTGGTTCATCCCGCATACTGAAAGATGAGCGTTGCCTTTGAAACCGGGGGTCCAGGTGACGGAAACCTCCGTTCCCCATCCATCGATAATGCCGGCTTCAGCAGGTTCCAGCTCCCAGATGTAATAATCGACGCCGGTAATGGCTTCCGTTGTATAAATGCAAGGCATTTCGGTACCGCAAACTTTGGTATCGCCTTCGGGAAGGGTTGGCGCGACTGTGATCGGATTTAACCCGAAGAACTCCAGGTATTTCAGCATCAGGTCTTTCCTGGTATATTGTACATTGTTCAGCAATCCGCCAAATTCAAAGGTTGAACCGATGGTCTTGTATGTTCCCTCATCGTATGCCACTGCAGCGGCATAAGCCGGGGCAGCGTTGTTGAAAATCGTAAAGGCCGGATTGATGGGTGCGATCCGGTCGATGTAATTATTATCCCCACCGAAATAGTACATGTAACTTTCCACAAACGTACCCGCGACACCCATCACGGTGCTGAGGTCACCGCTGCCGTCACTGAGCCCCTCTATGTTAAACATCGGGTGCAGGTCGGTGCTGTTGTAAACCTGGTCGTAATACCAGGTGTCCGCCCCTTCCATGTAAAGCTTGCCCCCGTCGTTCAGGAAATCAATAAATGGGGCCGCCTGTGCACTGGTCAGCACATGATTGGTGTTATATGTGCCCAGGCAGAGGAAAATGGTCTGGTAATGACTGATATCTTCCGGTATTGCGGCAGTATACTCAGCAAATACGCGCCAGTCATCGATGGCATCTTTCATGAGCGGGCCCGAATTTTGATTGTTGTCGAGATCGAGAACAAGGATCGGGAACAGGCCCACATTCAGGGCAAATTCCCCCTGGCAGGCGATGCCCATGTCGCCGGTGAAATCGATGCTAAATACTGCCTCATGGCCCGGAGGGGTAATGGGCAGTGCGCTGACCAGGAACGATTGTTCTGTCGTGACATTTTGTCCCAGATCGCCATATTCTGCTGTATTCGATTCAATCACAATGAATGGATCATCCGAGCTGATCAGGGCGTTGATGTTGAAAGCGTCAGAACCTCCCTTATTTTTGAGCGAAACAAGCAGTTCGGCTGTTTCACCTGCATCCAGTCGGCCGTTGGCATTGCCTCCCTCATCCAGGATCGTAAAACTGACATACTCCAGGATTGGGGCAAAAGCCTTGATGCTGAAGGAACTGTTCCATACCGTATCGCCGTTGGTGGCTTGCAGGGTGAAAGGAATACTATAACCGTTGGATACATTTTCAGCCACGGTGAATGAAAAAGCGCCGTTCACCAGGGTCGTCTGGTTTGGCGCGATGGTACCGGCCTCTGCCGTATCATCGATGATCGTGATGAATTCATCATTGCTGCTGACGGTGATAACAACGTCTTCGGCATCTTCGGTGCCAAGGTTCTTCAGGGTAATATCCAGGCTGGCCGTTTCACCGTAATCGAGCAGTCCGTTGTTGTTTCCAGCGGCATCGTTGACCGCGTAGGCATCGGTCACTACGAAGGGGCCGTTGGGTGGAATAACCTGTACCTGTGCGTGATAACGGAAAAAATTCTGTTTGGTCACTACCACATCGATGCTATTCGGCGGGTTTTGGGCGATGATCGGGATATCGGAAGTAGCGCCTGTTCCTGTGCCAACTCCGATCAGTTCACCGTTGACGGAGAGAGCGATCAGTGCCCCCTCATCAGCCTGTATGCTGAAGGATTCCATCCCTGCCAGCTGAATGTCATTGTGTAAAACGGTCAGATGCTCCGGTACTTCAGAATAAAGGCAGGTGAAGGCATCGCCATGGTGATGGAACAAATGGTAGGTGACCATTTTGTTATTCGTGTTATAGGGCCAGTTTGAATATTTCAGGAATATTTTGCCTGCCGAGTTGCCGAAAGCGGGCAGCATGCCCCTTGATTCGGGGGTGGTACCGAATTGCGGAAGGAAATCGGGGAACATGTGATCAAAAACGCCCCATACATAAGTGTCATTGACAAATGAATAGGATACTTCGGATGCGGCCAGCACTCCCAGTGCACCGGCGGGTTGGTCGTTATACGTGTGCCGGTGGAATTTTTCCGTGAAACATTCCTGGCTGATATTGTATTTACCGGTAAGGCAGTTGATCGACAAGATATAACTCAGGTCGGTGTTGGTCAGCCCGTTGATATGGTTGTTATTATAGTCGGGTTCGCCCCAGCCGTATTCATATCCGTGGTCGCGGTGCTGAAGAAGGAAGGCCCCGGAGTTGAGCGCATTGGTAACCATGGTAGAGGTTCCGCCGGACCAGCCTCCCAGTTCGGCTGGTGTGGCGGGGATATAACCCAGGCCCGAAGGGCCGAAAACACCGAGTACGGTCGCTGTATTCTGGGCAGTTGACCAGGGGTCGACGTTGGGGTTACCGCCATAGATCGCATTGATGCGGACAGGTTCTTTGCCCTGAACATGCTTGAAGTAACCGCCGATGGTTTCGGAGCAGATCTGGAACCAGCGCTCCGTCTGCCACCCTAAGGCGGTGATGGGGTTGTTATAAAAGCCGGGGTTGGTCGGCGGGTTTTTTTCGTAATTGATGGCTTTGCGGATCATCGTTTCCAGTTCGGCGGCATTCCGGGCGGTCATGCGTGCAAAGGCCATCTCTTCTTCGTTGTCGCCATTGATATCGGCATAGGTGTGATCTGAAGCGCAGTAACTGTTCCAGATCGGTGATATGATGGTATTGCCGGCAGTCCCGTAATCACCAAGCAGCAAAACCGCAGCCGGGGGGATATCCCAGTTCTGGTAAGCATTGGTAACGTAGTTTTTGATCGCGGTGGTGGTGTTGCCTCCTACCTCTGTGGTGGTTACCACGCCCGTGAGGATCCCCTGCATGGTGCGAAAGACCCGCAAAGTATCCGCCCAGGAGATAAATACAGGATCGTCCGGGCATATGATGAGATACTCGAACCCGGTCGAACGGGTATTGTCCGTTATCCTTTGGGAATAATCGACCTCGGGCAGGGAAGCGGCATTCAGGAATGCGTCCTGCTGAATAGGATCCCACCAGCGGCTGCGCAGGCGTTCATCACCAAATTGGCCGTTCCCACCGGTAAACTCCACCTCCACTTCTATATCCCGGTATACGATCAATTCACGGGTAACCGGATTGTATTGAAAAGGGGTGATCCCGAGGATCACCGCATCAACGCCGCGAATGTGCGTGAGTTCCGATAACTGAATGGGCGAGGCAGGATAAAAGGTGTTGGATGAGTATATCCGGCTGTTTTTATTGTATTCCAACGGCCCGTCTTCGGTAGCTTTTGGAATGCGTGGCGCCGGCGCTACCGCAACGTCACGATAGGTCTCCTTCCGTAACGATTTGATATGCAGAACCGGCCGGGCTCCCTGGGGAAGGGCAATATAGCGCCCGCTTCCGGGAAGATCAGGGGCCCCCTCATCGCCCGGGAGAAAATGATCCGGAAGACTGATGTGCTTCATCGATTCCCCGCGAATGTCTATGTCGCTCAGCGTGAATTCATGAACAGAATAAGTGATGGAAACGCCATTCCGGGTTTGACTTTTCAGATTGAAACCTTCCTTGTCCCAGCTGTCACTGAAGGTATAGGTCTGGGCAAATGTTTGTAATGAGAAAAGGCATGCTGTGAAAATAACGGGTAATAGTCTTTTCATAAAGGCAGGTTTTTGATTATGAATGAATTAGCAGATTATATTCAAAGATATAAATGCTTTTCTACAAAAATAAAATAAAAATCGGAAAATCAGCAAAGTGAACTTTTTTTCACTTCATAAAATTTTCAACCGTGAAAAGATCATCCGGCAATCCCTGGTCAAATTTAACATCCGTCATCATGATGCTGGTCTGCGAACTTTTTTTCAGGTCGGTCATGGTAACCTCTTCAGCGTTCCAGTAATTGCCTGTTTTCACATATTTGTATTTGGCTATTTTTTGTTTCGCGCCTTTTTTATCGAAATATTCTATCCTTACCGGGTAATGGTTTTGCTGGTCGATGGCTACGATCAGTCTGGAATAGTTTGACTTGTTATCCAGGGGGATCAGTTCCAACAAATAGGTATTGCCCTCCACTTTCAGGAATTCAGGGGTGTACCGGTCTGAATAGGGTTGCACCGGGATGTCCTCGTAAGCGAAGTCGGTTCCGGTAAAAGCCTGGCTTTTAGCTAGAAGGGATATTTTTTTCGGTTTTTCGAAGGCGGGCATGTATAACCACATGATATCGCCGGGGAGAGACAGTGTAGCAACACCAGCCTGCGATTCGGGTTTGGTATAGCGGTATATCTTCTTATCGGCGCCTTTTTGCATGAGAACGGCTTCCCGTATTTTATCGTCCTTTTTTCCGCTGGATACATTTATTTTTACCTGCGCCTGCTTGTCTTTCGGGGCGAAAATGATCCGATCCATTTTTTTGAGAAGGTCGGCGCCATCCTGGGCCTGAATGATGGTGGTTCCCGGAATGAAAAGGAGCAATATAAGAAGTGAACGGATTGAATATTTGTTCATAATAAATTAAAATGATCGATAAAGTTACCGCTTTTTAAACGTATGTTTCCTGTTAATTAGTATTAAAATCACTGGCAACAGCGTGAGGGCAGCCAGGCCCGACCCCAGCATACTGAGCCCGATCAGTAACCCGAAATACTGCAAGGGGACCATTTCTGAAAAAAGGAGGACCAGAAAACCTGCTGTAACTGAAAATACGTTGATGACAATGGCCTTGCCGCTGATCATGATGGTGTCTTCAATGGCTTTATGAATATCCTCACCGAAATTGATCCAGAAATTGAAATTGGACATAACGTGGATGGAATAATCGATGCCTATTCCCAGCACAACGCTGGCTACCAGGACGGTTGCCAGATTGAGAGGGATGCCGGTAAAACCCATGACCCCAAACAGGATGATGATAGCTGCGATCATGGGTATGGTGGCCAGCAAACCTTTGAAGATCGAACGCAGGATTAGCCCCACAATGAAGATGACAAAGACAATGGCGATGGACAGGCTTCCGATCTGGCTCCGTAGAAGGCTGTTACTCATGGTCACATCAATGAAAGGCATGCCGGTGATCCGGATCTGGCATTCTTCCGTTGAATTCTCGCTGATGAACGTTTCCATGTAATCGCCGAATGCCTTTTTCACTTTGTCGTCGGGAGAAATGAATTTTGAAATAATGATCCCTTCGGTCAGATCTGCCGTCACGAGCCTGTCGAGCATCTCATTGCCGTCGATCAGGAACCATAGCTGTTCTATCTTGTCCTGGTCATCCGGGATCCGTTCACCTTCCCCGAGGCCTGCTGAAAGCTGCACGATCAGGTCTGCCACCGATTGAGTGGTCAATATATCCGGGCTTTTCTGCATGTGTTCCTGGGTTTTCAGCATGGTCTTCAATACTTCGGGATTCTGCATATCGCCGGTGAATACTACGAAGATAGGCTTTGTCCCGCCGAATTTCTTTTCCATGATCTGCTCCGCGATGCGGGCTGGGTTGCCGGCACGGAAATAATCCTGGATATTCACATTGCGCTTGATCAGGAAAATGCCGCCGGTACTGGCCAGGATAAGAAACATCCAGGCCGAGAAAAGATACCAGGGATGTTTGAAGAGCAGGATTCTCAAAGGGGCCAGGATAAATTCCGAAAGGTAAGATCTTTTCTCCAGGACAGGCTTAAGGGAAGTGCTTACTTTTTTGTTCCGGAAAACAGCGATCATGGCAGGGATGAAAACCAGTGAAAGAATGGCGGAAAAAACGGTCCCCAGGGCGGTAAATATGCCGAAATCCCTGATCATGGTCAGGTAAGCGCCAAAGATGAAAGAAACGAAACCGATCATCGTAGTCACCGCAGCCAGCGCTACGGGAGGCAAAATATAAGTGAGTGCGATGATGAGCACGCGTTCCGGTTCAGTCTCCCTGACTTGCGCGATCCGGTTCAGCACATGGATGGCATAGGCGCTTCCGATGGCCAGCAAAAGTATGGGGATGTTATTGGAGATCATCGTCATTTGATAGCCTGTCAAAGCCATCAGGCCCATGGTCCAGATAACAGCGACGGCTGCTGTGAGCAATGGAAGGATCACCCCCCGTTTCGATCTGAAACCTAATAATAACACCAGTGCGATCACTATGAAAGATATGGGGATCAGCCGGATGAGGTCGGCTGAGATCAGGTCGGAGATAGCTGACACCAGCATCGGTGAGCCGGCATAATAGATCGTTTCAGGCAATCCCATCGATTGGGTATTTTCGATCACTTCCTGCGCAACCGATTCCACATCAGCATCTTCCAGCAAGGTGAAAATGATAATGGTAGCCGTTGCATCTTCTGAAACGATCACCCCTTTGTACATATCACTGGATAAAGACTTGTTCCTCAGTGTTTCCAGCTCTTCTTCCGTATCGGGCAGATCATATTCGTCGAGCAGCTTGCCTACCTCCAGGCCGTCTTCGCCGCTCCGGATATCCATGATGTTTGTCAGGCTGGTGACAGACGAGATTCCATCCATCAGTCCGATCATTTCGGTGATCTGGCTGACATGCTCAAGCACTTCCAACCTGAAAACATCATCGGTTTCCAGGATGACCATGCCGATCTTGTTTCCGCCGAATTTTTCACCCACATCCTTCAGCAGGGAAGCATGCGGGTCATCATCGGGGAGGGTGCTGATAATATCGGAGTTGATATTCAGGTTTTTGATATGGTAGCCTGAAAATATGGTCAGGAGAAAGACGACTATGATAATGCCCCATCTGAACCGGTATATTGTCTTGGCAATTTTTTCCATATTAATTTGTTCAGAGGATTGCACCGCTGAGGAGGATCGATGCTATGGTGAAATAGATGATAATGCCGGTTGCATCCACCAGCGTAGCTACCAGCGGCGTGGAGGTGACGGCCGGGTCAAGGCCGAATTTCGACATGATGAAGGGGAGCATGGAGCCTACCAGGTTACCGAAGATCACTACGAGGATGAGGCTGGAGCCGACCGTCAAGGCCTGCAACACCAGCTGGGCGGAGAAGGTTTCTCCGCGCAGCATCAGCCAGAACAGGATGACGATGCTTCCGATCATTCCTATTATACTTCCCAGCATCAGGCCGGACATCAATTCCCTTCGGAGGACTTTCTTCCATTCCCTGATGTATATGTCGGATGTAGAGATGGCGCGGATAATCAGCGTGGCGGCCTGGGAGCCCGAATTCCCTCCACTGGAGATGATCATGGGGATAAAAAAGGCCAGGACGGCGGCGGCGGCCAGAGCGTTTTCATAGGTTGCCAGCGCGGTAACTGTCAGGATCTGCCCCATGAAAAGCATGATCAGCCAGCCTACCCGTTTGCGCACCATTTCGGTGATGCCGGTCTGGGAATAGTAATCGTCGAGGGCATTCATACCCCCCATCAGGTGCATATCCTCCGTCGTCTCCTCCTCCGCCACGTCGATCACGTCGTCGGCGGTGACGATGCCCAGGAGGAGGCCGTCTGAGTCAACCACCGGAAGCGCGACCCGGTCATACTTGGCCAGCATCTTCACCGCTTCTTCCTGGTCGTCCAGGGCATTCAGCGCCTCGAAATTGTGGTCCATGACATCGGCAATCCTTGTCTCGGGATTGGCCAGGATAATCTGCGTCAGGCGAAGGTCATCGATCAGTTTGCCGTTCTCGTCAACAACGTAGATCACATTCAGCGTTTCAGCCTCCTGAGCGAACTCGCGCATGTGGGCGAGGCTTTTTTCAATCGTCCATTCAGGCCTGATCCGGATGAGCTTCGTGGTCATCAACCTTCCGATACTCTCTTCCGGATATCCCAGCAGCTTCCTGACCTGAAGCTGGCCCTCCGGTTTCATCGACCAAAGCACCCGCTGGATCAGTTGCCCCGGCAGCTCTTCCATGATCGCCACCTGCTCGTCAGGCTCCAGGTTATCCATCACATCGCTCAATTGCTGGGTCGAGAAAATATTCAGCAATTCAACCCCCTTATTGGTGCTCAGGTTGGCGAATACGTCGGCCGCCTTAGGCTTTACCAGCAAACGGAAAATCACCACCGCAATATGCGGCTCCATGTCTTCAAGCATTTCCGCTATATCCACGGCGGGAATATCTTTCAGAACATTCTTCAGCTTCAACCATTCTTTCTGGTCAATCAGCGCCGTTAGTTCCGGATGGGAATGTTGCACGATCATTGGGGTGCAAAGATATGGAAACAATTCGTACTTTTATTCTCCAACTTATAACATCATGCTAAAGCATAAACTCAGACTATTGGAGGTCGATCCCTGGCTGGAACCCAGTGCGAAAGACATCCTGGAACGCTACAACCGTTTTCGCATCAAGTTGAACGAAATCCAGCGCGATTTCGGCAGTATCATGAATTTTGCCGAAGGATATAAGTATTTTGGTATTCATTACGACAAAAAACGAAAGGGCTGGACTTACCGGGAATGGGCGCCCCAGGCCAGTGCCCTCTACCTTGTCGGTGATTTCAACGGATGGCAGGAGTTCTCCCACCCTCTGACGCGCGATACGTTTGGCGTATGGGAGATATTCCTGGATGAAAAGCAGTATGAAGATACCTTTGTTCATGGCAGCAAGATAAAAGTGCTGGTCGATTCGCAAAAAGGATTGCATTACCGCATCCCGGCCTATATCACCCGTGCGGTGCAGGACGAGGATACCAAGAATTTCAGCGGACAGGTCTGGCTCCCGCAGAAATTCAACTGGGTGGGCGACAGTTTCAATGCATCGGAACTCGGTGAATTATTTATCTATGAATGCCATGTCGGTATGGCACAGGAAAAAGAGGGGCTGGGCACCTACACTGAATTCACCGAGAATATTCTTCCACGGATAAAAAAAGCGGGATATAATGCCATCCAGATGATGGCCATCCAGGAGCACCCCTATTACGGTTCTTTTGGTTATCACGTTTCTAATTTCTTCGCCCCATCCTCTCGCTTCGGCACGCCGGAGGAGCTGAAAACCCTGATAAAGGCCGCCCATGGCCTGGGCATTGCCGTGATCCTCGACGTGGTCCATTCGCACACGGTGAAAAATACCGTGGAAGGCATCAACGAGTTCGACGGATCCGACGCCCAGTATTTTCATCCCGGCCCCAGGGGCGAGCACCCGCAATGGGATTCCAAGCTTTTCGATTACGGCAAGACGGAAGTGCTTCGTTTCCTCCTCTCCAACCTGAGGTACTGGCAAAAAGAATTTCACTTCGACGGTTTCCGTTTCGATGGTGTGGGGTCGATGATGTATTACCATCACGGGCTGGAAACGATCGATTCGCGCGATAAATATTTTCAGTTGGGGGTGGAGTGGGACGCCATTACCTACCTGCAACTGGCCAACACGCTGATCCACGGGATGAGCCCCCTGGCCATCACCATCGCGGAGGATGTCACCGGCATGCCCGGGCTGACCTTCCCGGTGGAGGAGGGGGGACTGGGCTTCGATTACCGGCTCGGCATGGGGATACCCGATTTCTGGATCAGGCTGCTGAAGGAATACCGCGATGAGGACTGGAACATCCACGGAATTTGGCACGTGCTGAACGACCGCCTGCCGCATGTAAAAACGGTGGCTTACGCCGAATCGCACGACCAGGCGCTGGTGGGCGACAAAACACTTGCTTTCTGGCTCATGGACAAGGAAATGTACTATCACATGCATAAAGATGACCCCGACCTGGTGATCGACCGGGGTATCGCACTGCATAAAATGATCCGGTTGTTCACGATCTCCCTGGGTGGTCAGGCATACATGACCTTCATGGGCAACGAGTTCGGCCATCCGGAATGGATCGATTTCCCGAGGGAAGGCAACAACTGGAGTTACAAGTATGCCCGGAGGCAGTGGTCGCTGGTGGATGATCCGAACCTCAAATACCATTACCTGGCGGCCTTCGACCGGGAGATGATCCGGGTAATCAAAGAATACCAGGTGATGACCTCTCTGTTCGCTAACCAGCTGAACATGGACGAGGTGAACAAAACGATCGTATTCGAAAGAAAAAACCTGGTATTCGTCTTCAATTTTCATCCCGGGAATTCCATCCCTGATTACGTGATTCCCGTACCGCTACCTGGTAAATTCCGCATCATCCTCAATTCGGATGATAAAGCCTTTGGCGGTCACGGCAGGATAGATAATGCCATTCCCTGTTTTACAAAAAATATTGACGGGAAAAATTATCTGAGCCTGTACAACACCAACCGCACGGCGCTGGTGCTGGAGCGGGAGGAGTAGCATTGGGGCATGGGGGCATGGGGCCAAGGAAAACAGGGAAAACGACCTATCTGAAGTCAAAATTCCCTGATAGCATCGTTTATGATTTCCTGCAAACACAGTGATATAGGCTAATCAAGCTTCTTTAACAAGAAACCATAAACAAGAAACAAAAAACACGAAACACGGAACACGAAACCACTAATCGCAGGGGACGTACTCTACATAATCCACTGTGACCTCGCCGTTGGCGTCGATGACCTGGTGAATGATCATGCTCTGGGTGAAGGTTTGGCCGGTAGCGAGATTGGTGAATACAGTATTATCCACTATACGGGTGACCTGCGCCCCCTGACCGGTCAGGCTGCCGATAAAATGGTATTGCCCGGCATAGGTAGCCTGGTAGGGATGCCCGGAAAACATCCCGATCCCGGTGATGGTGCCGGTCTGGGTCCCTTTATCGTTAAACCGGCAGCTGGCGGCTACAACCAACTTGCCTTTGTTATTGACCTCCCAAAAGTTTACCAGGATAAACTCACCAGCACATAAATTTGGTATAATCCCTTCATTAACCAAAAACGTGTTGTCATAATTCATCACATTCGGGGTGCAGTTGGCCGCTTTTAACTGGGGATCAGCGGCAGCAGGCAATGCGTTTTCTTCCTTTGAACAGCTGATCATGACGAATAGCGGCAGCAGGATGATAAAAATGAATGATCTTTTCATCGTTTCGGGGTTTTAAGACATTAATATTTAGTTCTGAAGATCCAACAGCCATTTATACGTAAGTCGGCGTTGAAAGTTACCTGTTTTCAAGGCAGCAGGCCGCCAGGTTGTCCAGCGATGACCAGAAGGTCTTCATGATGATCGGATCCTGTATCCAGCGGGGAGCAATGGGCTCAGACCTGGAAAATACGGCGTATTCCACCGAGGATGAGGTGGGTGAAACCCTGAACACCTTCCAGTAACCGTAGAAGTTTTCCATCCGCTTCAGCCCTTTCATCCTGGGCAGCATTTCGGGATAACTGGTCAGGTAAATGTATGCCGTATCCTTGCCGTTGGGATAATCCAGCCTGTTCTCCACGATCAGGTCCTGGTCGTTGAAAGGCCAGGGGATGGAGAACCTGGCATAAGAATAACTGCTTTCATCCTGAATTTTAAAGTTGTAGCTTTCCGATACACCGACCATCCAGTTCTTGACTTTGCCACCGTCGAGCAGGAAAGCGACCAGGTCGGGCATCGCCATGCGGACGTTCAGTTCCCCTTTCAGCCGGCGGGTTTTAAAACCGTCGTGAAGGGTGATCCACTGAGAATAGACATTGATCCCCTTGTTGCTCTTCACCAGCTCCCAGTTGGTCTGGTTCGTGAAGACCTCTTTCGGGATGAAATTCACGGAGGGCTTGATGTAAAAGCTGAATCCCGGCCCCTCCGGATTGATGCTGAAACAAATCGCCAGGATCAGGTTCTTTGTGAAGTTCATTTTTCTTTGATTTTAATGGTGGATACTTTCAATGAGATTTTTATTTTGAAAAAGTTGCATTGGATTTTCACCGGTTGATTTCATTAAATCCTCATTTTCTTGTCCATGTTATTGATTAACAGTTACAATAGTACTCCAGGTAAGGAACATTGTGAAATTGATTTCCGTGACCAAACCACTCCGGATTATTAAGAATGACTAAAAAGCTGCGGAATGAAATACGGATTTGTAAATTTTACGGAATGGGTTTAGAAATGGAAACCATTTCATTGAAATTCCTTAAAAATCATCCCCTGAAAACAACAAATCAATTAAATGCATACAATTTTCATATGCCTATTGACTTTACTTTTTAAATTCCATATCTTTACCCCATGAACCAACAACCAAACCTTCAGCAATTGCTATTCCAACAAATCAAGGCGAAGCTGCCCGAAAATTTATCCTTTGTGCACGAGATCGCCGAATTGCTTGAAATTAGCTATGACAGCGCCTATCGCCGGATCAGGGGCGAAAAGGAACTGTCGATGGAAGAGCTCTACCGGCTTGGGCAGAAATTCAATATTTCGCTCGATGCCTTGCTGGGCATCCGGTCGGAAAATGTGGTGTTCCGGAAACACGCCCTGGCGCCGGGCTTGTTTTATATCAGGGACTGGCTGCGGGCGATCGAGCATGACCTCCGCCTGATCCATGGGGCAAGGGACAAGGAGATTATTTACGCAGCCAAGGACCCTCCCCTTTTTCATTATTTTCATTTTCCCGAAATCGCCGCCTTCAAATTCTTTTTCTGGGAAAAAACCATTCTCGATTTCCCGGAATACCGCGACAAAACATTCCGGCTCGAGGATGTCGATCCTGAAATCGTCGAAACCGGTAACAATATTATTAGGTTGGCGGTAAAGATCCCTTCAATTGAAATCTGGAATGAGGACACCTTCCGGATCATGATGCGCCAGATTGAGCATTACTGGATATCGGGATATTTTGAAAAGAGGGATGACATGCTGAACCTGCTCGATAAAATGGATAAATGGATCAGGCACATCCGGAGGCAGGCGGAGCTTGGGTTCAAGTTTCATCACGGGCAACCTGAAGAAGGCCTTGAGCGCTCTTACCAGATGTACGAAAATGAGGTCGTGTTAAACGACAATACCATCCTGGTCAGGATCGGAGAAAACAGGGTGGTTTACATGACATATAACGTTATCAATCTGCTGGTTACGCAGGACCAGGAATTTTGTGGGAGCATTGAGAATTACATGCAAAGCCTGATCAGGAAATCGAACCTGATCAGTCTGAGCGGGGAGAAGAAACGTAACCGGTTTTTCAACAAGATGCTGGACACCATAGAAAAGACAAAGACAATGCTCGGGGCATAAGCTCGCTAAATTGGTTCTTGGTTCTTGGTTCTTGGTTCTTGGTTCTTGGTTCTTGGTTCTTGGTTCTTGGTTCTTGGTTCTTGGGTCTTTGTTCTTGGGTCTTGGGATTTGTGATTTGTTTGGTCCGCCAGCTGGCGGACCAAACAAATCACAAATCCCAAGACCCAAGAACAAAGACCCAAGA
>JAWOHY010000259.1:0-20020 GCA_046484945.1 Bacteroidales bacterium | reverse complement strand
AGCTTGTTTCTAATTATATTGACCACGATTTTTTTATGTTTGCCTTCTCTTAATCTTTTCTGATAATATAGCCGGATTTCAGGACTATGCTGTATAGCTGACTTCGCAGCATTTGTCAGGATGGCTTTCATTCGCTTGTTTGCATAATGACTGATGCGTGTTTTCCCTCTTATACTGGTTCCTGATTGATGCTCAAAAGGTGCTGAGCCTGCATAACAAGCGAATTTTCTCCAGGTTTTGAACTCCGTGAAACAATTGGTCAGTACGATCATGTACGTGGCTGAAATAATTCCTATTCCTTTTACAGACGTGGCCAGGTTAAACATGGACTGGATCCTTGCATCCGATGCAATGATCCCCCTGATTTCCTTTTCAAGTTTAACAACCTGCTTATCTAATACTTTGATCATTTCTTGCTGAACATGAATCATTACATCAGCGTTAGTAAGCGCTAAGCACTTCTTATAATCCTTTATTGAAGCCGTAAAGCCTGCTCTTTGCCTGACTAATCTGGACCGCATCGATAATAGATACTTTAAACGTATCAAGTGGGGAGATTGCAATTTTTGTGGCTTTATTTCTTCCCCATGTGATTGGGCGTATTCAGCCAGCCGCCTGGCATCAACCCGATCATTTTTACCCCTTTGAATGCCCAGGGATCGCTTTACCTGTAATCCACTAACCATGTGATAAGCCAGGTTTTCCTTCTCCAAATAAGCCTGAAGAGGGACCGAATACAATCCGGTATGCTCAAAGCAGAACAACAGTTCAGTATTCTTGTCCACTTGCTTTTCAATAAGACTTTTCATCTTTTTAAATCCTGATGGTTTATTGTCAAACGTACCATCCATTTTGCTGTCAAACAGCCGGATATCAACCTTCTCTTTGGAAATGTCAATACCCACATAATCTTTTTTTTTCATAACTTTGATTAACCTTTAATTAGTAAAATGTTGCCTGAACTGAAACCTTTACAAGACCTTATGTCTATAAATCTAACGGGTTCTTGCAACAGTAATAAAAAGAATGGGGACAGATACGGCTTACAGGCATTTTGCCTAGTCGGTTCCTGAGTTCACCCCATTCTTTTTTATTATACGAAAGGTGAATCAAATAGTGCAATCTTTCAAAGAGCAAATCTAAAGGTCGGTTCCAACGTTTGTAAAAAGCTCGGAACCAACGGCTTTAGTCGTTGGAGCACGACCAAATCAAGGTAGTTATTTGATTGCATTCTCTTTTGATACACCTTCTGGGTCATTTCATTAACATTATAAAGCGATCCTCTACGGAGGGTGGAATATATTGCGCTTGCACTTCCATGTGATCTTTGTCGTTTAAATATGTGATAACTGATTCTTTTATGCCGGATTCCTGCTTCATAGCTGCATGTATGTATTCGCCTGAGCGGTATGCCCGGATGGTGCCGGGAAATGCCTGCAGATCGAACAGCAACTGGTACATTTTTTCCGATTTGACCGCCAGCAGCGGGTGGGTAAAAGATTTTGCTATATTTTCCGGGGCATCTGTAAGGAACACTTTACCCTCCAGCATCAGGGCCACCCGGTCACATCTGACTGCTTCATCCATATACGGGGTGGATACCAGGATGGTGATGCCTTCATTCTTCAACCGGCCGAGCATGTCCCAGAATTCGATCCGGGAAACGGCATCGACGCCCGTGGTCGGCTCATCGAGGATCAGCACCGATGGTTTGTGGATCAGGGCGCATGAGAGCGCCAGCTTTTGCTTCATGCCACCCGACAATTTACCGGCAGGCCGTTTCCTGAAAGGCTCCAGCTGGTGGAATATGTCGCGGATCAGGTAATAGTTCTCCTCCACGGAAGCCTTAAAGATGCTGGCAAAGAACTTCAGGTTCTCCTCCACTGAAAGGTCCTGGTAAAGTGAGAACCGGCCGGGCATGTATCCGATGATACGGCGGATCTTCTTGTAGTCTCTGACCGTATCGAAACCTTCGACCGTGGCATTCCCCCGGTCCGGGACCAGCAGCGTGGCCAGGATCCTGAACAGCGTGCTTTTTCCCGCTCCGTCAGGGCCGATAAAACCGAACAATTGGCCTGTTGATATGCCAATGCTGATGTCATCAATCGCTTTACGGCCATTGTATGACTTGCTGAGGTGTTTGGTATGGACCGATATTTCCACGCGACACCTGTATTAATCGCCGTCAGGCATAAAATTGATCTCCCCGGGCATGCCGATCTTGAGGCTGCCATCGTTGGCTACCCTGATCCTGGCGGCATATACAAGATTCACCCGTTCCCGCTTCGTCTGTATGGTTTTCGGAGTGAATTCGGCTTTGGGACTGATCCAGGTGACAATGCCTTCCAGCCGGGCGAGGTTCTTTTTATCCCGGTCGACAAGCACATCCACCGTATTGCCCAGGATAAGATATGGCAACTGGTCGCCGCTGATGTAAACCTTCAGGTCCAGCGCATCCAGGTTGGCGATCTTGCAGACAGGCTTGCCCATGGCTGTGATCTCTCCCGCCTCGGCATACTTTACCAGTATGGTTCCCGCCAGCGGACTGGTGATCCAGGCCTTGCGCAATGCTTCTTCCACCTGCCTGATCCGAACCTCCAGCGTCCCCATCTCCGCCGTGACACTCTCTTTCTGAACCCTGGTTGAATGGATCTGCTGGTTCAGTAAATCAAGGCTGCCGGTAAGATCATCAAGCTGTTTTTTCGTTGCGGCGCCGTCTTTCAAAAGGTTCTGCACCCTTTCCAGGTCAACCAGCAGGTTTTTTTTCTGCTGCTCCTGGACCAGGATCTGGGCTTCTATGCCCTTCGCGCGGGCCAGCAATACATTTTTCTGGCTGAAGATCTGTTCTTTTTTCAGCGCCAGGTCTGTTGTATCAACCAACCCCAGGGTGTCACCCAGACTCACCCGGGCTCCTTCTTCCATATAAAGAGACAAAATCCGCCCGTTGGCTTCGGAAGATATAATGACCTCAATGGCTTCGAAGTTGCCGTAAGCATCCGATTTTTCATTCCTGGAACAGGATAGGCCCAGAATGATGATCATTGATATTAGCATTAATTTTTTCATGGCTGGATGATTTACAGTTTTCCGGCTGTTGCCAGGTAATCGTATGTTGCTTTCACCAGTTGAACCTGGTGGATCTTAAGATTGAGCAGCGCTTCTGTTTCTGCGTTCAGTTCGGTGATATATTCTGTGGCGGTGATGACCCCGTTGGCCAGCCTGGAAGCATAAGTTTTCGATATTCCGGCGCGTAATTCAGCGATCTCTTCGTCTTTTTCTATCAGTTTATGGTACCGGAGTACTTCGGCTTGTTTTCGCTCCAGTTCAATGGAAATATTCTGGCTGAAATGGTCACGGTTGCTTTGAATGATGTTCCTGTTGAGATCAAGGATCGTTTTTTCATTCCGGCCCTTGTTCCAGTCCCAGAAATTCCAGCTCATCCTGGCGCCGATCATGTAGAAATCATCGAACTCATTCTTCAACATATCAAAACCCGGCCGCCCATAACCTGCCTGGCCATATGCCACAAACCGTGGCATCAGGCGGGAAGAAACCACCTTCTTCATGGATTCGGCCTTTTGTTCCTGCAGACTGAACAGCCCGTATTCCAGCCGGTCCTGCCCGCCGGCTGTCATGTAAATATCCTGAACCGGCATTTGCAGGTCAGTATCCACGGCAATTTCCTCACCGGTAAGAAGGGAGAGTATTTTGTACGCTAAAACTATATTTAATTCATTTTCTGTCAGTCTCTGACCCATCTTCAGCATTTCAGCCTTTAAGATGTCGGCATTGGAAGCCAGTACAGCACCATGTCTGATACCCGATTCCACCTCATCCAGTTGCGATTGTAACGTTCCCAGGTGCAGTTCCAGCAAGGACTTTTGTTCCTGCAAGGCCAGGATGTTGAAATAAGCTGTGATAACCCTTTCACGGATCCGATACATCTCAATGCCCACATTTTGCAAACCGATCATGTTGTCGAGTTCTTCTACCTCTTTTGATCTCCGGGTAATACCGCCATCCCAGATCACCTGGCTGGCATCCAGAGATATCTTATACCAATCTTTGGAAAGCGCTTCGAATTCGAATTGCGGGACGCGTATCGGCACCTCGGTTACATCTGACTGATAATGAATATTCCCGTTGATAGTAAATTCGGGAAGATAATTCCGGTTCAGGTTTCGGCTCTTCAGGTCACCGGTAGCGGCCAGGTAACCGGCCTGGTCACTGAGCGGGTGGTTTAATGCAGCTTTTTGAAGACATTCCTGTAAGGTTAGCTTTTTTTCCTGTGCTGGTGAGGAAATAATGATAAAAACGCTCACCAGAAATGACATGGCTCTTTTTAACATGGCTTGACGGCTTTGATAATGAAATCGGCAACTTGTTCTTTGCGGCTGACAAGGAATTCCTGATAAGCTGCCTCGTCACTTTGAAAAATAAATCCCTGGATCATCGGCCTGGCGGCGAAGGGGAAGATGCAAAGCGCCAGGATATTTACCAGTAAGTGATAAGGATCGATGGGTGCGATGTTGCCTTTCGCGGCTTCTTCCCGGAACATTTCCAGGATGAATGCAGGCCTGATCCCTGATGATTTGATGAGCTGCACGATGCGGTCGGGGTTTCTTTTCAGTTCGTGAAGGACAAACAAAGGGATTTGCGGATATTGCAACAGTGCATCAACGTATGCGCTGACAAACGCCCTGATCTTTTCGAAAAAATCAATTTCAGCGGTGAAGATTTTTAAAAGGTTGGGAATCATTCGGGAGAAAGCCTCCATGAAAACAGCTTCAAAAAGGCGGTCTTTGCTCCGGAAATAATAATGCAGCAAGGCTTTATTGATGCCCGACTCAGTGGCGATCATCTGCATGGTAGCCCCGTCGAAGCCATATTGCAGAAAGACTTTGCGGGCTGCTTCCAGGATTTGCTGCTCGGTTTCGTTATAATTCGGATTCATATTAACCAAATAATTTAACCAAATGGTTTAAACAATTGGACAAAGATAATACAAAGATTGATTTGCGCAAGTTTTGGTTATAAATTCATTAATTTTGTTCTTAATTTTATGCAGCTATTGATATCAATTCTAATTCTAAAAGAAAATCCTATGAAAAGTCGAATTTTAGTTATCAGCCTGGTATTATTTACCGGTATCGTTTTATTCAGTTGCTCCCCATCGATTGAAAAACAATTACCGGGGATATGGATTGTGGAGGATATGCAATTCGAATCGGAATATGAATTGGATGAACAGCTGATAGAAGCTTCGAAGAGAAGCCAGAAATCGATCAGCTATGAACTGATGGCCGACAAAACGGCCCGGGTTTACACCGGCTTTACAACCTTTGAAAGCGAATGGCTATACATAAAAAGCAAGAACACTGTTTATATCATTTTTCCGGGCACCTATGATACCATTCTTCTGGGGCGCTATGACGACGGAAAGCTGATCAATGTGGAGGATAATCCGGATATCCGGATCACAACGGTATTCGTGAAAGAGAATAATTAGACATTATTCCCCCTGGCTGAATTTCAGGGAAAAGAATATTGATTCCAGCTGTCTCAGGTAATTTTTCTTCTCGTTGTTAGGATTATATACATATCCGTCAAGGGTAATTACCTTGTTATTAGCCTCATCGATAAAAGTATAGTTGATGAACGACCCTCCCATGAAGTCATTTTCCACTTCCCACAACCCTCTTGTTTCTACAGCATAGCCTCCCGGGAAATCGGTAATGACATTGAACACAGGGAGAATATATGCTTCAGAAACTTTCATGAATGATAACGGAGATGGGCCGGGGATATGCTCAAGTGTGACAGTGTTACGCCACTGGATGATATGCCTGGGATGAAAGACGATGGTATCCTGGTACTCCATGGTATATATCAGGATACTGAGTTCAACGTCTTGTTTGGCTTTGGTTATTTTGTGCCTGATCCAGGCAAAGTCAGGGGCTTCTTTGGCGAGATAAAACCCTCCGGGGATTGGCAGGTAGATGTTGAATTTTTTTTCCAGCGCACCTGCCAGCTGGATGTTAGTAGCCATCTGGTTGATAGCCAGCGTTCTCTCCCTTTCCAGTTGAGAAAAAAGCTGAAGGAAGGTTTTTTTGTTCTTTTCAAATTCATCATAAAACGAAGACAGGCTGGGTGCAGTGACCTTGACGACCCGCTGTGGCTCTGACCAGAGATTTTTACTGGTTTCGGACAGTGGCTGGGTGAAACCCGGGTTAATATCAACAATAAAGATATTGTGATATCTTTTAAACAGGTCGTTCAGGTTTTTCTCTGCGATGTTCAGCATATCGAACATGGGTTCGGGCTGGGACAGTCCGATAAGCGGACCTCCGAAAAATGCCCGGATCGTATCGCCCAGGTCCCCTTCCCATTGCGCTTTATCGTTGGTAACGATTAGGAGTTCATTGATCGAGCCTGAAGATCGCTGCATCCCTGATTCACTCAGGGTGCAGGAACTTGCCCAAAAAAGGGATATGGCCGCCATGAGCAGGAGAATCAGTCGGTTTGTCATTTTGCAGAACATGATCTTACATTTTATGTCAGCCTTTTACGGCTATTTTTAATTTTTGCCCGACCTGTAATTTAGATGAGTTACCCAGGTTGTTCCATCTTCTGATATCCTCCACCGATACCCCATTGTACAGCCGGGCAATGTCCCAGAGCGTATCACCCTTTTTGACAGTATAAGAAGTGAACTGTAATTCTGATCCTGAAGTTCCTGAAGATGCAGTAGCTGTTGCCTGTCCCGAAACCTTCAGCTTCTGGTTGGCATAGATCGTATTACTGCTAAGGTTGTTCCATCGTTTCAGGTCATTCACGCTGCAGCCGTATCTCCTGGCGATGATGCCCAGGCTTTCACCTGATTTAACGGTATGGGTGCCGGTTGGGGTTGCGGATGATGAACCTTTGGAAGCGGAAGCAGATTTAGAGGGTGAATATCCGGATGCTGAAAAAACGATCAGTCTTTGTCCGGGCCGGATAATTGTTCCTCTCAGATTGTTCCATTGCTGGAGCTGTCTGACAGAGACATTATACCGGCGTGCGATCAATCCAAGATTTTCACCTGATCTGACAATATGATATTGCCTTTCGGTAACCGCTTTGATCTCTGCCATTAATTTCTCTTTTTGCAATCCGCTTCTGCTTTTAAATTCATAGATCGCCTGTTCGTTTTCAACAAATGTCAGGATATATGCTTGCGGAAGTCTGAGGATGAATTGTTTGCCGTCGTAGGCTGGAATGATGCCTTCTTTATACATGGGATTGAGAAAAGCTACTTCATCCTTCGGGATATTGAGATATTCAGAGATTTGATCAAAGGCGAGCGGCTGGGTAACCATTACGGTATCGATGCCATCGTATAGTATGCCTGGATGGAGGGGATAGAGATTGTGTTCGGAAGCGTAATTCATCACATAAGTGACGGCGATGAATGCCGGGACATAGCCCCGGGTTTCACGGGGCAGGAAAGGCCAGATCGCCCAGTAATCCCTGACACCGCCGGCACGGCGGATGGCTTTGTTAACATTTCCGGCGCCGGAATTGTAAGCAGCCATCACCAGGTTCCAGTCGCCGAACATATTGTAGAGGTCTTTCATATGCCGGCAGGCCGCATCAGTCGACAGGTAGGGATCAAAACGGTCGTCTGTGAGCGAAGTTACCTTGAGGCCGTAAAGTTTCCCGGTATAATACATGAATTGCCACAGCCCTTTGGCCCCGGCGCGTGACCCTGCCGTCGGGTTAAGTGCCGATTCTACCACCGCCAGGTATTTCATTTCCAATGGGATATCGTATTTGTCGAGGTGCTCTTCAAACAACGGGAAATAAATTTCTTTCAGCCCCAGCATTTTTGAGGTCAGTTGCCGTTTTTTGACGGCATAGAGGTCGATAAAGTTTTTGACCGTCTGGTTATAGGTCAGGTCCATGGTTGTTTCCCGGTTCAGCTTTTCAATTCTTTCCCTGTAAACCGAGTCGGGGTATGTCGGCACATATCCTATCGGGAAGTCGTAAATATTCAGCAGGGATGTATCGGTGGTGAAGTAGTGATCCTGGAAAAATGGGATATTTGTCAGGCTATCGAGCATCCCCGCGGCAAATGATTCATTCAGGATCTCATCTGCCTGCCGGGCATCATTGATGAGCCTCAGGCCCCTTTCTTTCAGTGTATCATCTGCCGGATCATCGGCAACCGGGTAGAAATCCTTCTGCGAAAGCAACGAGTCCGGCGCCAGGGCATTGTTTCCGGCCACCAGGGCCTCACCCGTGATCATCAGCAGTAATTGAATATATAGTAATAGTGGAATGTATTTTTTCATTTTTGAAAATATCAGAATAATAACATATTTTTTCGGGCATAAAAATAATACCGAAAATCCCTGCCCCGGAATAACCCGGTCAGAAATATTAACATCAATCCGTTAAGAATATTGTGCAATCTATCGGAGCGGGTATTCTGCTTCACGCACAGCTGCCAGACTGTCCCAAACCGGGATGACCTTCTGAAGAAACACCTGTTTGTCGTTGTTCCGTTTTTGCATGTCCAGGCCGATAAATGCCTGTGCTTTGGCCTTGGTAGAAATATCGGGATAAGGAACTTCTTCATTGTATCCCAGCGTGGCGAGCAGCCTGGCCAGTTTTATCCGTGTTTCCTGGGCGATATTGATTGCCGAACCGATCACACGGCTTGTTTCCACGGGGGAGTGGAATGAAGATCCGTGGCCTGCCGCCGTGTAGTCCCAGCGCCATTGTGCATGTCGGATACCCATCAGGATATCTTGCATCTGCACCTCGGTGGCCCCGAGCTCCCAGGCTTTTTTCGCTTCAACATGCGCGCGAACCAACAGTTCTTCCAGTTGACTCCGGTTCGCATAGATCTGGTCCTGGCGGTCATAAACATTTTGGATCAGGGTCATGGTTTTTTCGCGGTGGCAGACGGCACAGGAGGCTTCCACGTTGTTCAGCGGGCTTTGAAGGTGATGGTCGGTGAACTTCAGGCCGCCTTCACTTTTATAAGGCATATGGCAGTCGGCGCATGAAACGCCCCTTTCGGCATGAATGCCCGTCATATAAACTTCCCAGTCGGGGTGCTGGGCTTTCAGCATAGGGGCTTTGCTGAGGGCGTGTGTCCAGTCGGAAAACTGAATGGCATCGTAATAGCGTTCCATGTCTTCCGCTTTCAGCCCTTTGTCCCAGGGAAAAGTCAGATAGTTCTGCCTTCCCTCCCGGTTATCGAAATAGTATTCCACATGGCATTGGGCGCATACCAGCGAGCGCATTTCCTGGTGCGAAGCGCGGGTGATGTCTTTTCCCATTCTCTCAAAGGCCTCTACCAGCGCCGGCCGGCTGATGCGCAGGTTCATCGTTTTGGCGTCGTGGCAGTCGGCACAACCGATGGCGTTCACTATTTCATGCCCGAGTGTCTCCCAGGTGCCGGCATAGGTCTCCGCAATGCCGATGGTCTGCATCATCCGGGGCACATCTGTGCTTTTACAGGCCCAACAGGTATTGGGTTGCGGACTGGTTTTTCCGTCCATCGGCGCCCCGGTCCGCAGGGTGTTGCGTACATCGGTGATGGCGTAATAATGGCCGCGCCCCTGGTTGTAATCCCATGAAAAGCCATAACCGGCCCACAACACTGACAGGCGGGGATATAACTCGAGCATGTCGACCATGGCAGCGCCATTATATTTGCTCCGGAAAGTGGTGTCGGCTGTTTGCAGGTACGACTGGTATTCCCTGGGGAAGACCTTTCCCCAGACGGCGTTGCGCGGCTCCCACGACTCATAGTTCACCTGGGGGGTGTAGGCGAACACTGCCTCCGCCCGGCGTTCCATGATGGAAGAGGCCAGCAGGCCCAGGAAAAAGACAATTACCACTGTGACCAGGAAGATCACCCAGCCAAGCCAGGGCTTTTTTCGGATGTTTTCGTTCAGGCTAACCATATCGTGAAATGTTGAATGTTGAATTTTAAATTTTGAATTATATTGTAAACCATTAATATTCAACGACTAACGACTAACGACTAACGACTGCCCCTCCTCATCCACTCCGGCACCGCGCTCGAGGGCAGCGGCACCCTGGCATTTGGAACGCTGGAGATGCTGTTGACCCTGCCGTGGGGCACTTCCCGGTGACAATCCCAGCAAAGCCGGTCGGTCCGCTCATGATCTAAATGATCAACCAATGACATCAATTTTGCATCCCGGATCAGTTCATTGTGGCATCTTACACAGTTTTCCTGCACGACTCCCACTCCGGCTTTTTTGATAAAGATAACCTGCGGTTCCAGCCTGAGAGTAAAAATGGTGGCATGCCGCATCCCGTCCATCGCTTTAAAATAATATTTCCGGAAGAAATTGTCCTGGGGCACGTGACAATCATTGCAAACGGCCACTTCACGGTGCGAACTGTGGTTCCAGGTGGCATACTGGGGAGCCATGATGTGACAGTTCATGCAGGTCTCGGGTTTGTCCGAAAGGTAGGAATGGGCCCGGGAAGTCCTGAAAATCAATACTGTTACACCAATAAAAACCCCTATGATGATGATCACCGGAAGATACCATTGTGGTGGTGGTGAGAAAAAATAAACGATTCTCCTGATCATAACCGGTCGAATTGAGAGGTTATCTCATTCACATCGAGATCAAATTTAATCTTTTTTTAAGAAATAACTGCAAAAATGATCGGAAGAAATTTCTTCTGTCCAGACATCAAAACCCTGTGCTACGACCCTTTCGATCAATGGAGCAGGGACAAAAGGGGTGGTCAGCTGAAAAATCTCACCGGGTTCAAGGTCCGAAACGCCGGTAAGCACCTCACCCAGCGGATGACCCCCTTGTTCCAGTACGGGCCGGGCATCAAGCCGTTTCATAATTCTAGCCCCATCCAGCCAGTGAGGTTTTTCGGTTTGCTTTCCGGCAATGGAATCTATTCCCTCCAGGCTGTCCTGGCCAACTTTCGCACGAAGTGTGTTGACCAGTTGCTGCACAGGAATTTCACCCACCAGTGCTGCCTGCTGGAGTGTCGTCACGCGGGCGATGGTTCGCCGGAGAACCGGGTTTTCGAGCTTTTTAAAGACCGGCGCCATTTCTATCAGGAGATTCTCCAGCTCCGGGTAGGAACGGAGAAGTTCGTGAATTTTTGTTCTGGGGGTTATGATGAGTTGTTCCAAAGTGTTTCGTGTTTCGTGTTTATTGTTTCGTGTTTGTTGTTTCGTGTTTATTGTTTCGTGTTTGTTGTTTTGAGTAGGAGAGTATGCGTTGTTCGCCTTCGAGGGTGCGGTGGCCTGTGAGGTCCTGGGATACTTCGAGGGTGCCCAGGTATTCGCCGTTTTCGTCCCTGAGGGCAAAGTATTCAATGTGGACGAACTTGCCTTTCATCTGGATCCAGAAGGGGGCATGGTCCTGCCGGCCGCTCTTGAAATCATCGAGGATCTGTTCCACTACATGCACACTGGAGGGCGGATGGCACATTTTCACATCGCGGTTCAGGATCGCCCGGCTGCGATGGAAAATGCGCTCTTTCCCCTGGCTGAAGTACCTGACTTTTTCGTCTTTATCGACAAATGTCATATCCACCGGCAGGGTGTTCAGGATAGCCTGCAGTTCGGCTTTGGTGAAACTGCCGGAAGGAAGCTGGATCAGGTCGCTGCCGGTTTCTGCCAGCTGTGATTCATCGATATTTTCCGGTTTCCATTCAACCTCGGGGTCATACAGGCAGAAACCGATCTCCATTGTCTGCCGGTAAATTTCGTACCATTCCATGTCGGAAAGTTTATCCATCACCATGGGAAGCAGGATCTGGTCTTCCTTCATGGTCATGTCGGCCACACCGTCGGAGGCCGGTTTCAGGACAAGCTGCACGGCGGCAGCGGCCTCTTCGGGATGAAGTCCCTCCGCACTGTTCAGCACTTCGATGGCTGCCTTCAGTAACTCCCTGATCTCGTTATGCTTGCCCCACATCACCTTGGGAGGGCCCGTGATACCGTATTTCTCCAGATAGGGGAACACCAGGTTCTCCTTACGGAGATAGTGCTTTTCCACGTCCATCAGGCTGTTGAAAAGTGCTTTCATTTCCAGGAACCAGGGGGCGATCTCCGCTTCATCCTTCAGGGAGGCCCCCTTTTTATAGAGTGTTTCCAGTTGTTCGACCACTTTGAGCAGTTCCTTGTTTTCCCTTTTAAAGGTATCGACAGGGTGCCCCGGGGGTACGACTTTCATCCCCGACAGGTCGATATGGCCGTCCAGCGCTTCGCTGTGGATGTCGCAAAATTGCAATACCTCGGCCTCGCTGAGGGTCCCTTCGGAGATCAGTTCCTGCTCTACCTCCACCACTTCGCCGTAGGGGATCTTCTGCAGCAGGTTAACCAGTTGCCTGCGCGCTTCCGCCGGCGCTTCGCCGGCATGGAGCTGCAATATCATATGCTTGAGCAGCTCCTTGCGCTTTTCGGAGTTGTTGATCAGTTCGCTCATAATAACTACTCCTTGATCATCGTCAATAACATTTTAAACTTCTCCACCCCGTTCACCGCATGCGGGATATTTGCCGGCATGATGATCGCCTGACCGGCGGTCAGAACGTACGGCACGCGGTTGATCATGATCTCCGCTTTGCCTTCCAGCACCTGCAACATCGCATCGAAAGGGGCGGAGTGCTCGCTGAGCTTCTGACCTGTGTCAAACGCAAACAACGTTACGTTGCCTTTTTCTTTTTGAATAACACGCTTGCTGACAATGCCCTCTGCGGAATAGTCAACCTTGTCGCTGAAGTTCATTATGGTTGAATGGCTGAATAAGTTCGTTTCCATGACTGTAATTTTGAATTTTGAATGTTGAATGTTGAATGTTGAATTCGGGTATTTTCTGTGTTAACTCTGTGTAAATCTGTGTAATCTGTGGTGAAAAATAATATCATCAATCATCAGATCAAATCTTCAAACAGCACTTCTCCTTTGATGCTGATCACTGTCTTTTTCAGCGGGACTTGTCTTCCGGCCGCTTCTCGTGCCAGGCTGGCGATATGCACCAGCCCGCTGCAGCATGGCACCTCCATAACGATCACGTTCAGGCTGCTGATCTGCGCCTCGTCGATCATCGTTTTCAGTTTTTCCACGTAAATATCCTTTCCCTGGTCCAGCTTCGGGCAGGCGATCGCCAGGCTGCGGCCCCTTAGATATTTCTGGTGGAAGTTGCCGATGGAGAATGCGACGCAGTCGGCAGCCAGCAACACATCGGCATTACGAAAGTAAGGCGCGACAGGGTTGATGAGGTGCATCTGCACCGGCCACTGGCGCAACGCAGAGGGAATTTCCACAGGGACTCCATCCCTCTCCACAGGGACTCCGTCCCTCTCCACAGGGACTCCATCCCTCTCATCCGTTTTAATTACAAAATCAAAACTTTTGATCCCAGGGCATCCTGAAGAGGCACAACCTCCGCCATTAACCCTTTCTCCATATACCTTTTCGAGCATACCCTCCATCTCGAATGATAACGCATCACTGTGATTCTCCAGGTATTCCATTGCATCCCCGAAGTATTTCATTTCATTATGGTCCAGCAGGTGCTTCAGGTGGGCGATCACGGTATTTTCACCGAATTTTACGATCTCCCTGATCACTGCTTTTTCATTGTAGGGTTCGGCTTCACGCAGTTCGATCCCGATGGCCCCTTCCGGGCATTCACCGATGCAAGCCCCCAGTCCGTCGCACATCAGGTCCGATACCAGGCGGGCTTTCCCGTCGATGATCTGCAGGGCTCCTTCAGGGCACGCCGGGATGCATAAACCGCAGCCGTTGCATTTTTCTTCGTCTATTTTGATGATTTCGCGTTTCATTTTTTTGTGGTCATTCGCTCGCTGCGCTCGCGACATTAGGTTGACATTCATTGACATTATGAACTGTAATCTGTGTTTAATCTGTGTTAATCAGGGTAATCTGTGGTGGTTCCCTCGGATTTATGAAACAAAATTAGCCCTTAAAATATAATTAGGATGTAACAAATGTTACAATAGCGCCAAGACTTGCATAAAAACCATTATTTTTACATGGTTGTAACGTCATTTGGTATTTTCACTATATGACAATAAAACTGTCACCCGAGCATCTTGAAATCCTTACCCGGTGCCCGATTTTTATAGGGCTTGGCGGGCAGGAAATCGAAAGTGTTTTCACCGGGGCTCATTACTTCACCAGGACATATGAGGTTGGGGAGATTGCTGCTTTCAGCGGGGAGCCGGTAAACTTCCTGATGTGCATACTGGAAGGAAGCGTGAAGGGAGAGATGCAGGATTTTTCGGGGAAAGTGATCAAGATAGATGATATCAGAGCGCCCAGGGTGCTGGCATCGGCATTCATATTCGGCAGGCAGAACCGGTTTCCGGTCAATGTGCTGGCTAATGAGCAAACCAGGATCCTGTACATTCCTAAATATGAGTTCATGAAGATGCTTCAGAGCGATATGCGCATCCTGCAAAACTTCCTGAACGTAATTTCCGGGCAGACCCAGATGCTGGCCGGCAAGTTGAAATTCTTATCATTCAAAACCATCCGTGGCAAGATTTCCCAGTATATCCTGTCCCTGGCCGGTCCGGATAAAACGATGGTCGAGCTGCCGTTAACACAGAATGCTCTGGCAGAGCAGTTCGGCGTTGCACGTCCTTCATTGGCCCGCACGCTAGGTGAAATGGCGGATGAGGGCATCATTTCGGTCGACCGGCGGGTGATCCGGATACTGGACCGCCGAAGATTAATTGCTATCAGCGGATAAAAAAAATTGCTATAATTGTAAAAGAATATAAAGCCAAATTACCATGAGATCAAAACTACCATTGATTTTTACAGGCATCCTTTTATGTATGTTTTCCTGTACCACCAGGATCGATAAACTGGATATTCGCGATTATGAAAACAAGTTCAAATACAGGCAGTTAACCACCTTTGATGCCAAAACACTGATGACGGACCTGACAGCTGTTCATGACAAAGCCTTGCTGAATAATTTGTGGGAGGATATGGACAAGAATGTCGAAGTGAAAAACTATTTTTATTCATTGCAGGATGGTGCAGACGGAAACCAGGAATTTACCGTCGTCCTGGGAGATTTGCAGGATATCAATGCTGTGAAGCAGATCTGGTTCTTTGTATATGATCGCAGCGGAAATCAACTTAGCCGCTTTATCATTGCGGAACTAGACCGGTCAAATAACACCCATATCCAGGCTAAAATTAATGAAGACGGATCTTTTTCCGTTACCTTTTATGAGCAAAACGACCAGGTCAATAGCAAGAACTTTACCATTGATAACTCTGGCATGTTGCAGGAGAGCGTTATTCCGGAAGCTACTGCCGAAGAAATTACTGACAGGGAGACAAAGTCTCAGAAAGCCGTTTCCCCGGAAAGTGGCGCCCGGAAAAGTGCCGCCCCTGAAGAAAAGAAGGTTGTTCACCAGGATTATTATCCCTCTGATGTATTCACACAAAAGAAGCTTGTATTTGCAGGGATAGATTTTTCAAAGACAAAATTCGTTGGAAGTGTGTTTAATAACACCAATGAGCTCAGGAATAAATCTTTTGTTGAATGGAATGATATACTGGTCAATGAAAAAAAGAAATTCAACGTGCAGGGCTTTTTCCGGAAAAATGAAATTATTTATGATTTTTCGGGTACATATTCCCGCAATGGCAGAAGGAGTACTGATGATTTGATTGCCTATGGCTCCGCACCGGTTTTCAGGAAATCACAGGTGCAGGACATTTTATACGGTGTAAGTGTTAATTTATCCAGTGGTATCGGATTGATCCTGATTGCTGAATC
This sequence comes from Bacteroidales bacterium, assembly GCA_046484945.1. Lineage (GTDB taxonomy): Bacteria > Bacteroidota > Bacteroidia > Bacteroidales > JAGOPY01 > JAGOPY01. Next base: position 4,190 of record JAWOHY010000259.1, on the reverse strand, counting down.
ATACAACAAAGAAACGGACGAAGCGGCAGTCTGGGTCACGTTATTCGACATTTCCAGTAAAAAACTATTGATAACCGATCGGCTGACGGGGAAGCCCAAGGGTGCAGGCATGCGCAACTATTGGAGCAATGCGATTTTCGACATATTGTCACAGGTGGATAAATTCAGGTACAGGTCCTGGGAAAACACATATAGGTAAAACACAGTTTGTCCGAAAGCCCTGCCTCTTAATTTAATGCTATGCAGGTCAGGCATTACACCATACCAATCTTCGTCCCCGAACTGGGGTGCCCTTTTCAATGCATTTTTTGCAACCAACGGAAGATCACAAACGGGAAAAAGATTCCCGATGCAGAAGAAGTACGATGCCTGATTGAAGAATATCTCGCTTCATTTCCCGGGGGGAAGCATCATATTGAGATCGGTTTTTTCGGCGGGAATTTCACAGGATTGCCGATGGATGAACAGGAGAGCTACCTGCGGGTCGCTCATTCTTTCCTGGAAAGCGGTAAGGTGAAGGGGATCAGGCTTTCCACCCGGCCGGATTATATCTCCGAACAGGGACTCCATCCCTTGAAACAATACGGTGTAAGCACTATTGAGCTTGGCGTACAGTCGATGGATGAAGAGGTGTTGATACAATCGGCCCGGGGTCATACGGCCGAAGATGTGGAAAAAGCATCCCGTTTGATCATCGCCCATGGTTTCCGGCTGGGATTGCAGATGATGGTCGGCCTGCCCGGCGATACCCCGGAGAAATCAATATTCACAGCGCGAAGAATTATTGAAATGGGTGCCGGTGAAACCCGGATTTACCCGGTGCTGGTGATAAAAGGAACAACGCTGGCTGAATGGTATGAAAAGGGGAAATATAAGCCATTGTCGCTGGATGAGGCTGTCCAATGGGTCAAACAACTCCTGCCGCTTTTTGAGGAGGCCGGGGTAGAGGTGACCCGTGTGGGGTTGCATGGCGCCACCCGGCTCCTGCGCGGGGAAGAACTGCTGGCAGGCCCGTGCCATGAATCTTTCCGGGAACTGGCCATGACCGAAGTATGGTGGGACCGGCTGAAGGGCATAGGGCAAAGAGCGGAGGGGGAAGGGATCCTTATTTCGGTTCATCCATCCCAATATAACTATGCGGTCGGATATTACGGCAGGAACCGGAAAAGGCTTCTGAAGCATTTCAGGGAGGTCAGATTTGGGAAAGATTTGAAGTTGAAAACGAATGAATTCAGGGTTAATTACTTTTAATAGTGTTAAGGTGTTCGGGTGTTCGGGTGTTCAGGTGTTCAGGTGTTAAAGTGTTAATGTGGCGTGCTGATTATTGTTGATCATAAAATTTCATCCGGAGCGAAGAAAAAGCTGTCCCGGTTCGGTGAGCTGATGGAGATTCAGACGCATGGCATCACCTATCCTGCCATTTCCGGGCATCCCGATATCTTCTTCTGCCAGTCGCCCGGCTGTCTTTTTGTTGCGCCAAACCTGCCGGGGAAATATTTTGAGATGCTGAAAAAGCATCGTATTGAATATATAACCGGAGAGCTTCCGGCAGGAAATGAATATCCTGACACGGCACGTTACAATGCAGTGGCAACAGACAAATATCTCATCCATAATTTCCGTCACACCGATCCTGTCATCAGGGACTCCATCCCTACCCACAGGGACTCCATCCCTACTCACAGGGACTCCATCCCTACCCACAGGGACTCCATCCCTGTTCCCTGTTCGTCAACCCTTGCCCGCCTTCAAGTTGAACAGGGCTATACCCGGTGTAATTTGCTGCCGCTAAGGGAAGGGCATTTTATTACTTCGGATGAGGGAATCTTTAATATTTTACAGGGACGGAGTCCCTGTGTCATATACATCAATCCACTGGAAATCAAATTAGAAGACTTTCCCCATGGCTTCTTCGGCGGCTGCTGCGGAGTGTTAGAAAGCATGGTTTTTATCAACGGAAGCCTTTGGTATCACCCGGATGGTCATAAAATCAGGGATTTCCTGGAATCACTTCACTATGAAATCATCGAACTATCTGATGGACAATTGACGGATGTAGGAAGCGTATTGTTTGTTTAGAGGTGAAAATGGGGTATGTAGTATGTGGTATGTGATATTTACTAAGGAAAGCGTTGAATTAAAACCCCTTAGCACATACAAAATACCACATACCACATACAACATTTCCCGCCTCTGCCAGTCCAACTTTTCCGTAACTTCGCAGCTTCATCATAAATCGACCTGACATGCTCAGAACACATACCTGCGGCGACCTCCGCCTTTCCGATACCGGCAAACTCGTCACCCTCACCGGCTGGGTACAGCGCTCCCGCGACCTCGGCGGAATGACCTTCATCGACCTGCGCGACCGATACGGCCTGACACAGCTCACCTTCAACATGGAGACAAACCCGGATCTCTGCCTGCAAGCCCGCAAGATTGGCCGCGAATTCGTGATCGCCGCAACTGGAACGGTCATCGAACGCAGTTCCAAGAACCTGAAGATTCCCACGGGAGAGATCGAGATCATGGTCGAAAAACTTCAGGTGCTGAACGCCTCTAAAGTGCCGCCTTTTACCATCGAAGATGAGACCGATGGAGGGGAAGAGATTCGAATGCGTTACCGTTATCTTGACTTAAGGCGAAACCCGCTGCGCCGCAACCTGGAACTGCGCCACCGCATGGCCATCGAAACGCGCAATTACATGGATGCCCAGGGATTCCTCGAAATAGAAACACCTTGTCTGATCAAATCGACCCCGGAAGGGGCCCGCGACTTTGTCGTTCCCTCCCGCGTGCACCATGGTAAGTTCTACGCCCTGCCGCAGTCGCCCCAGACCTTCAAACAGATCCTCATGGTAGCCGGTTATGACCGATATTACCAGATCGTCCGCTGCTTCCGCGATGAGGACCTGCGTGCCGACCGCCAGCCCGAGTTCACCCAGATCGACTGCGAAATGGCCTTCGTTACCCAGGAAGATATATTAAACACCTTCGAAGGATTGGGCCGGCACCTCTTCAAGGCCATCAAGGGCATTGACCCGGGCAACTTTCCGCACATGAGCTTTGCCGACGCGATGAAATATTATGGCTCCGACAAACCTGATATCCGCTTTGAGATGAAATTCGTTGAATTGAATGATTTGTTGAAGAATAAAGGCTTTTCGGTATTTGATTCTGCGGAACTAGTTGTCGGCATCTGTGCGGAAGGATGTGCCGAGTATTCGAGAAAACAGCTCGACGAACTGACTGAATTTGTCAAAAAGCCCCAGATCGGCGCCAAAGGATTGGTTTACATCCAATACAAATTGGATGGATCGTTCAAATCCACGGTGGATAAGTTTTACCGTCCGGAGGATTTGCAGAAGGCAGCCGAAGCCTTCAAAGCGAAACCAGGCGACCTGATCCTGATCCTGGCTGGCGATACTCACAAAACCCGCAAGGCGCTCAACGAACTGCGCCTGGAAATGGGCAGCCGGCTTGGTCTGCGCAGCCCGGATGTCTTCAAACCCTTATGGGTGCTCGATTTCCCGCTGCTTGAATGGGATGAGGAAACGAAACGCTTCTACGCCATGCACCACCCGTTCACATCGCCGAAACCGGAAGATATCCCGTTGCTGGACACAGATCCCGGAAAGGTCCGCGCCAACGCATACGACCTGGTGATCAACGGGGTGGAGATCGGAGGAGGATCGGTCCGTATCCATAACAAAGCGCTGCAAAAGAAAATGTTCCAGATCCTTGGCTTCACGGATGAAGAGGCCCAGGCACAGTTCGGCTTCCTGATGAATGCCTTCGAATACGGAGCACCACCTCATGGTGGCATTGCCTTCGGCTTCGACCGCTGGGTAGCCCTGTTCGCCGGTGTGGACTCCATCCGCGACGTGATCGCCTTCCCCAAAAACAACGCCGGACAGGATATGATGATTGATTCGCCAGCGGAGATATCCGGTGAACAATTGAAGGAGCTGGGTGTTAGGACGGTAGGACTGTAAGACTTTAGGATTTTGCAGCATCACTTAATCCGGAATTCGGAATAATTTCACCACACTCCCATCAGCTCCCCAATGAACCTCGGAATATCCGTATTGTCTATCACACCGGTGAACCGTTCTGCACCCGGGCCGATGTTGGTGGTATACCAGTTGAAGGGGAGAAGGGTGTAGACCTTTTGGTTGGAGAATGCCTTG
>JAWOHY010000220.1:0-4839 GCA_046484945.1 Bacteroidales bacterium | reverse complement strand
GCCAATACGGTTTGTTTATATCTGCTTCAAAAAGCGAAAAGCAAGGAAGCCCACATGCAGGCCAGCATGATTTTCACCTCCAATGACATCAAAATAAACCTGGGCGTGATCATTGCCGGGGTTTTGGTTCTCTGGCTGAATTCAAGTATCCCTGACCTGGTGGTCGGCACGATCGTTTTTGGATTGGTTGTGAAAGGGGCCCTGAAAATCCTGAAGCTGGGGAAGTGAAACGGCTAACGGCAAACGGCTGTCGTTTAAAAAATATCCAGAACCTTCTCCTTCTTCCCCCTGAACTCAAAAGTTTCGCCTGCCTTTTTGCCGTCGATGGCATTGAAAAATGGCACCAGGGCGGAAATCACAAAGTACTCCTCCCCTTCCACCTTGATCTTGCCGATGCCGGTGGCTATGAACAACCGTTGCGACTCCGTTATGACAACGGCGCCAAACCTGACGGAATCATAGGTGCGTGTCATGTCAACCCTGCGCAGGATATCCACCTGCTCCTTCACCTTCAACATCTGTTGGGCAAACATCTCCCGTTTGCTCATCATCTGATTGCGGTATGAATCGTATAAATCCTTGGGAAGACCATGCTCCTCCGCACTGTCTATCACCTCCTCCATCACCACCTTCAGGTTCTGGATCACCCTGTTCTGCTGCTCAAAACAGGCATCCAGGATCTTTTGTTTCAATGCCAGACGATCCATTTGAATTAGTTCTTAATTTTAATAAAACAAAAATCTAATCGCCAATTGACGAAAAGATTGCAGGAGAAATTTGTATGTTTGAAAATCTGTTACGAAAATATAAAAAATAATAATAATGTCGACAGATAACAATATTTATTCTGAGCCCGAAACCTCAAAGAATGTCATTGAGTTCCTGCATGTTGCCCATGAATATTGCCTTTTCACAGAAAAAGCAGCCGGAAAAAGTCAGGCAGAATTATTTGATTTCTTTCAAAAGATAGGCCCGCTATTGTACCTGAAAGGAAAATTGTTACCCGGTATTACCCCGGAATTCCCTGAATCTGTCGAGCGTTTTGTGACAGAGGAAGAATGGCAGGATGTCTTCAATATTTTTCGTTCTATAATTAACGATGATGATGAATTCTATCACATTGATTATGAAGAAGGAATCGAATATGAACCCATTAAGGGTAGTTTATCGGAAAACCTGACCGATATCTTCCAGGACCTGAAGGATTTCATCCTCCTTTACCGCAAGGACTCAGCAGCGGCAAGGCAGAATGCCGTATTCGAATGTAAGACCCTGCTGGAAGTCCGCTGGGGACATAAACTGCTGACAAACCTCAGGTATATCCATTACCTGCTTAATAAAGGAAAACCAGACGAGGAGATATAGCTTGTCATACGGTTGTCATACGGTTGTCATACGGTGGTCATACAGTGGTCATACAGTGGTCATACAGTGGTCATACGGTGGTCATACGATTGTCATACGGTTGTCATACGGTTGTCATACGGTGGTCATACAGTGGTCATACAGTGGTCATAATGGCTGTGATTGTCTTCTGTCTTCTGTCTTCTGTCTTCTGTCTTCTATCTTCTAACTTCTATCTTCTAACTTCTATCTTGTCCGTGCCTGAAATTGGTTGACCAAAATTAACCAAAAAAGGTCAGCTATATGAGAAGTAAATACACCAAAAAAGAGTCTATCAAACAGACCAGGGTTTTCAGCCTGGAAATAAAGAAACAAGTTGTAAGGGATATTGAGTCGGGCCGGTGCACGATAAGACAAGCCAGCAGGGAGCTGCTGGTGAGCGAGCAATCCGTGTATCGATGGATAGGACAATATAGCCGATATTTGCATCGTAATAAACGATTGGTTGTGGAAGATAAAAGTGAAGCATATCGGACAATGGAGATGGAAAAACGCATCCAGGAACTGGAAGCTGCTCTTGGGCGAAAGCAAATGGAAATAGACTTGTTGAGCAAAGTGATCGATTTGGCCAATGAGGAGTATCATACCGATTTAAAAAAAAGTTTATTAAAAAAAGCCTCGAGTGGTTCCGGATCCATCAAGGCATCCAACACCGCTACAAAATGAAAGATTTGTATAGTGTTGCTGGCCTGAGTAAACAAGCTTTATGGAAATATAAAGTCCGCCAGGAGCGTACTCGGCAAGTGGTTACACAAATGGTAAAGGTTATGGGTCAAATCCGTAAAAGCCACAAGCGTATGGGCAGCAGAAGCATGTACTACACCTGGACAGAGCCGTTACCAGTAGGTCGTGATATTTTTGAACAGATTGGACTGTCCAATGGCTTCAGGGTCAAACGTAGGCGCAACGTGCATAAAACCACTCGCAGCCAGCTCATCGAGGTATACCCAAACCTGATAGAGGGCCGGACGCTGAACGGTATAAACCAGGTTTGGCAGTCCGATATGTTTTATCATAAGGTAGAAGGCCGGGATTATTATGGGGTGACCATTATGGATGTTTACTCCAGGAAATTATTGGCACTGCATGTATCGAAAAGCTTATCTGCACTGGCATTAGAAAGGGCGATGAAAAAGGCCTTAAAAGCAAGATCTGGCCAAGATTTAAGCGGATGTATCTTTCATTCGGACCGGGGTGGACAATATATCAGTGACATCCAAAAGGAACTGCTCAGCAGGCACAACATGAAGATTAGCATGTGCATCCTGCCACAAGAAAATGCTTACGTAGAGCGGATCCAGGGGACCCTGAAAGAAGATTATCTGGAAGCAATGGATCTCCGGGAAGATAATTTGGCTTACATGGTTAAAAAAATCACCTACCTTTACAATCATGAAAGACCGCACAGGGAATTACAGATGAGAACCCCCGATGCGTTTGAACAGCAGGTGTTGAGATTACCTGAAAACTTACGTCCTGAATTACCCATTTACCAATGGAATCATGAGAAATTAACAAAATCCCAAGTTGCTAATAAAAAGAAAAAAGAAGCAAAAAAGAAAAAGTCAACACTAAAACAACAGATTTATAACTTTATTTAAAAAGTCAACCTATTTCAGTCACCCTCATCTTCTAACTTCTATCTTCTAACTTCTATCTTCTAACTTCTATCTTTTATTTAGAAGAGATTTAGACAGCCTTGCTTCATATCATCTGCAAAGAATACATACCTTTGCGGCTTATCTGGAATGAATCTAAATTAATGAAAAGCTTACGGGATCTCCGGCAGGGTGAAAAAGGGATTATCGCGAAGATTCGCGGAAGGGGAGAATTCCGTAAGCGGATCATTGAAATGGGCTTCGTGCGGGGCAAATGGGTTACTGTCGTCAAGGCGGCCCCGCTGCAGAACCCGATGGAATACCGCATCATGGATTCCAATGTTTCACTCCGGTTGGAGGAAGCGGCTCTTATTGATGTGATCACCGAAGAAGAGGCTGTCCTTCAGAAAATTGACAAGCGGTATAATGGTGTCATCGAATCGGTCCTTTCCAAAAAAGCTCCCACCGAAAAAGCACGAACGATCGAGGTAGCCCTGGTGGGAAACCCGAATTGCGGAAAAACTACCTTGTTCAATCACGCTTCCCGGTCCAGGGAGCATGTCGGTAATTATGCCGGGGTAACCATCGATTCAAAGACAGCCATCATTAAACTCAAAGGATATACCATCCACATCACAGACCTTCCCGGCACCTATTCACTGACCGACTACAGCCCGGAAGAATTATTTGTCAGGCAGCATCTTTTCCAGGAAGTCCCAGATGTTGTGATCAATGTCGTTGATGCTTCCAACCTGGAACGCAACCTGTATCTGACTACACAGCTCATCGATATGGACATCAGGGTTGTCATTGCCCTGAATATGTATGATGAATTGAAGATCAGGGGAGATGAATTTGATTTCCAGATGCTGGAAAAAATGACTGGTATTCCTTTTGTGCCAACCATCGGTTCAAGGGGGAAGGGGGTGAAAGAGCTGTTTGAAAAAGTGATAGCGGTGTATGAAGACCAGGCTGAACAGCGCCGGAAAGTCCATATTAATTATGGGCTTGAGCTGGAACAGTCAATCCGGGCCATACTTGATAAAATGTCGGATATGGTTCCCGAGACCGCCCATGCTTCGCTCCGATATCATGCCCTGAAACTCCTGGAAAAAGACCGGTATACCCATGAATATTTCAGCCAGTTCCCGGGGTATGAAGGGCTCAGGGATGTGGTCAATGAAGAAATGGACAGGCTCGAGGATTATTTCCGGGAAGATATTGTGAGTCTGATTGCCAGCGCCCGTTACGGGTTCATCGAAGGGGCGCTGAAGGAAACCTATAAACCTGCTGTCAGGCAGCAAAAGACTGTCACACAACGTATTGACCGGTACATGACCGGGAAACTGCTGGGATACCCCATCTTCATCCTGCTGATGTGGCTGATGTTCGAGGCGACCTTTTTCCTGGGGAACTATCCCGTGCAATGGATTGAGGCCGGCGTCGATCTTCTGGGCGGTTTGGTCAACTCAATCATTCCCGATGGCATCATCAACGATCTCATTGTCGACGGGATCATCGGCGGTGTGGGCGGGGTGATCGTTTTTCTGCCGAATATCCTGATACTGTTCCTTTTCATCTCTTTGATGGAAGATACCGGTTACATGGCCCGCGTCGCCTTTATTGTCGATAAGCTGATGCATCTCATTGGCCTTCACGGCAGGTCGTTCATTCCCATGCTGATGGGTTTTGGCTGCAACGTGCCAGCCATTATGGCCACCCGGACCATTGAGAACAGGAATGACAGGATGGTCACCATGCTCATTATCCCGTTTATGTCATGCAGCGCGCGATACCCGGTGTATGTTCTGCTGATCAGTGCATTTTTCGACCGGTT
>JAWOHY010000240.1:0-4787 GCA_046484945.1 Bacteroidales bacterium | reverse complement strand
ACATTAAAACAATTTATTCTGGTAATTCTGATCGTCTTAGGAATTTCATATCACGGACAAGCCACGGTATATACGCTCGACCTGGCATTATCAGGTCAGAATGAGGTTCCCGCAAATCCTTCAACAGCCACGGGGATCCTGATCGGAACTTACGACGCGGCCACTAGTGTCCTGGATTTTAACGTGATGTTTAACGGCTTGGCAGGAATTACAACCATCGCTCATTTCCACGGCCCTGCCGCTGCAGGAATAAATGCGGCTGCCCAGATCGAGCTTGCAGGATTTCCACTGGGTGTCACTTCGGGCGCCTATTCGAATTCTTATATCCTGACCGCTGAACAGGAATCACAACTGCTCAGTGGATTGTGGTATCTGAATATCCATACGACAGCATATCCGGGTGGTGAATTGCGGGGACAGCTGACGGAAGGAACGCTGACAGGTGAATGTAATTTTGCTGACATACCTCTGGCAAATTGGGCGCTCTTGTTCAGCGGCCTGCTGATCGTAGCCTGGACCATCATTTTGATACTAAGAAGCAGATGATTTAACAGACCATCAAATCACTCCTTCGACACCTTGGGATACTAATTTCGGAAAGCGGCTGTCACGGCAGCTTCACCCCCGTGAAATCGCTGACGGTTACCTGCGGGATATTCGCGTTGAATTTCCGGTTAATGGCGTCGATGAAATAATAGGCCACCACGGCGCTGCCCCTGGGTGACGGGTTCAGGCCGTCGAGCGAATAGAAATTCCCCTGGATAAACCGGCTATCTATCCTCACTCCTTCAAAAGCCAATCCATCATCAGTGATTATTTTCATGACGCTATGCATGTCAACAAGGGCAATGTCATTATTCTGCACCATCTCTGCCAGGGTGCTATTATAACCGTCAATGGCTTCCGTGATCGCGTCGATCTCGGATTTTTTCAGAATATATGGCGAGGCAACCGGTTTCTGGCTGCCCCAGCCGGCGCATTTCAGCGAATCCTGCGGGAGGGAAAGGAGCACGAACTCATCGCTTCTTATCTGCCGGATCCCCCATGGCAGGTCCTCATCAATGATCACCAGCGGGTTGGGCCCCGGTTGAAATGACAGCGTATCGGTTGACCCGGCCCCTTTGATGATCTGGTTCAGCGGCGCATAGGCATAATTGAGCATATCGGCCGTGGCCTGGTCGGGCAAGGCGAGCGCATTATATGGAATGGTATTGAAGAAAGCCATTCCGGTGATGTCGGGGATGTTGGCGACTGCCCCTTTGGCGCCGTTGGCGGTGAGCACATCCAGGGTAGCCTGCATGGCAGCCGAATACTGCGCCAAAGGAGTGATCACATCGCCCGTTCCGCCCTGCATGGCATAGTACAGCACATCAAACATCCCCAGCCAGAGGGTAAAAAAAGTGGCATTGACCGGCGGGATCTCATCCATCACTTTATTAAGCTGGGCCGATGCAAACCGGGCGTAATACGGGTTCGCCACCGCGAAACCGGGAACGCCCATGTAAATGCTTTTCAGCCCGGGCATCCCGATGTTGTTGTATGGTCCCCCGGCGGCGATGGAAGCGAAATTGGCCGGGTCGACCTGGACGTCGGCGAAGCCGGGCAGCAAACCCACCACGCCTTTGCAATCGGGGCGAAAATCCAGCTCCAGTTTTGGCATCGGGACCCCGGTGGACAGGCCCACACCGTAATCGTCAAGCATTAGCGGTTGTTTGAATTCACCGCCCTGGACATGGGTAAACTGCCGGCCAAGGATGGCGGGGAAGGAGTTTTCCTGTCCCGATTTATAGAGCGCGCCATCGGCAAAACCCGCTGTCCAGAAATCCCCGACTGCGATATAACGGCTGAAATCGGCCTCCCCTTTCGAGGGGGCGAACTCGTCGATCACTGGCTTGCAGCCTGCCAGCATGGTCATGGCCACAATAAAAAAGATATATCTTGTTTTCATAAATTCAGCAGTTTTCAGGGTTAAAAACGATAGTGGAGTCCGATCCCGGGAATGAATGCAGCATTCTTATAGGTTCCGGAGAAATTGTCGGGCTCATAGGTCTTTTCCGCTTCGAGGCCATGGATCTCCAGGTAAGAAATGTCGATATCCAGCCCTTTTACAGGGGTAATGGATACGCCAAGGGTATAAGCGATATTGTTTAAGCTGACCGTTTCCGGGGTGAAATATTTTTCATTGGCCGGGGAAGGATCGTAATAGATCCCGGCGCGGAAAGTAAAGATGTCGTTCAGCTTGTATTCCCCGCCGAGGCGTGTGATCCAGCTGTCTTTGTATTGTCTCGGGTTTTGTGAATTCAGCAGTTCCCCGCTTTCCTCGAATTCAAAATCCAGCGTTTCATAAGCGCTCCACATGACCCAGTTCACTTCGGCGGCCAGGAGGAGTTTTTCGGTAAGCTGGAAGGCGAGTCCGAAATCGAGGTTTGCCGGCAGTGGCAGATCGGCGCTGAATTTATTGTTTTCGGGCACAGCGGTTGAAAGGGCGGAAGGTACGTTGAAAGTGGCATCACCTTCTTGCAGTTCCATCATGATCTTGGAGCGGTAGCTCACCCCGATGCTCAGTTTTTCAACCGGTCTGTAAAAAATCCCGGCATTGAAGCCAATATTGGAAGCGTCGCCTTCCAGGCTGACACTTGATTCATCGCTGTAAGGCAGCGCTTTGTTCAGCGCCACATTGCCGATGGCATAAACAAACCCGGCGCCGATGCCAAATTTCCCTTTGTACTGGTAAGCCACGGTGGGCTGGATGCAGATGGCGCTGAGGGAAATATCGCGGATCAGGTAGCGGCCCGCCCAGTCTTCGTCCCACTGCACCGAGCTTCCGAACGGGGTATACACGCCGATCCCCACAGCGAACATGTCTTTGATATTCGCTGAAAAATACAAATAAAATGGTGTGCTGAGGGGGTTTTCTGTATTGGCCTGGTAGTTGGTGCCCTCTTTCTGGAACACCGAATGGCTCATGATACCGCTTACGCCGGCCGACAGGCTGAATTTTCCCTCCACGAGGGCAAGTCCGCCGGGGTTATAGAACATGGAGCTGGCATCCGGGGCAAAAGGGGTTCCGATGAGCCCGGCGCCGGTTTGCTTTTGCCCCTGCAACCGCACCTGGTAGCCTCCGCTAAACGCCGCAAAAGCATAAAGGTTCAGCGCCAGGAAGAAGAATAGTCCTTTTTTCATAGGTAGTTTTTTAGGTGATAAAAGGGGTGCAATATAGCATAATTATTAAATAAATCCGACAGGGAAAAAGTAGTTAGCCATAATGAACTGCTAATCCTTCGCCAGTCCGCCTTCTGCCGTTTCCTTATAGATGGAGGGCAGATCATGGCCTGTCTCTTTCATGACCCGGATGACCTTGTCGAAGGGGACGAAGTGGTGCCCATCGGTCATCCTGGCGTAAATGGCAGCGTCAAGGGCGCGTGAAGCACCCTGGGCATTTCGCTCGATGCAGGGGATCTGTACGAGCCCTTTCATCGGGTCGCAAGTGAGTCCCAGGAAATGTTCCATGCCGATGGTGGCCGCATATTCAACCTGCCGGATGCTGCCACCCAGCAGTTGGGCGGCAGCTGCTGCCGCCATGGAACAGGCGCTTCCCACTTCTCCCTGGCAACCGACCTCCGCTCCGGCTACCGAGGCATTGGTCTTGATCAGGTTGCCGATGAGACCTGCAGTGGCCAGGGCGCGCAGCAACTTGATCTCCGATACTTCGGTCTGAGTCTTGAACAGATAGAGCACTGCCGGTATGACCCCGCAGGATCCGCAGGTCGGGGCAGTCACCACCCTGCCGCCGGCTGCGTTTTCTTCCGAAACGGCCAGGGCGTAAGCAAAAACCAGGGGACGACGGCTGAGTGCCGGTTGAAAGGTTTTGGCCATCGCGTGGAATGAACTGGCCCTGCGCGAAACACGCAATCCGCCATGGAACATGCCTTCCGTTTCCAAACCTCTTGCAATGGCTTCCTGCATCGCCTGCCAGACTTCACCCAGGTAATCCCATAACCCGGGGGCTTCACGTTCCTCCACGAACTCCCAGAATGAACATCCCCGGTTCTCGCAATACGCAAGGATCTCTTTCATGGTGCTCATTTCATAGACCTTGTTCTTGCTCTCCCGCATGCCGCTGTCGCTGATATCGCCTCCCCCGATGCTGAAAGTAGTCCATTCCTGCAAGATCGTCCCCCCAGCGTCCAATGCCTGGAAGACCATCCCGTTTGTATGGGGCGGAATGGTTTCCGAAGCCTTCCAGGTAATGTCAACAGGCACAGGCGAGAAAGATTCAATGATCGCCTTATCCGTGAGGTGGCCCTTTCCGGTGGCGGCCAGGCTGCCGTAAAGCGTCACATGAAATGAGGCGGCTTCAGGATTTCTTTCTTTGAAGATCGAAGCGGCTTTGGCAGGGCCCATGGTATGGCTGCTCGAGGGGCCGTTGCCGATCTTGTACATTTCTCTGATGGATTCCATAGTCATTTATTTTGGTTGTTGTTTCTTTTTGATGGAATGGCCGGTCTCTTTTAAAAACAATGTAAAGATAATCGCCAGCAAGACACCAAACAATAATGGCTCAAAAGTGACCTGGTAATCTTTCATTATGAACTGCTCTGAACCCATTGATGACCTGAGCAGGATCCATCCGAAGACCGGACCGAGCAGCGCGCTGAAAGTAAACGTTATAAAGTTGCATACGCCCGTCGCTGTCCCGTTGAGTTGCGGGGGGTTGGCCTCCTTGACGACCGTATAAGGGATCATCCCGGCGCCCGAGGCAATCCCGATCATCAAGGTAATGGAAA
>JAWOHY010000233.1:0-3890 GCA_046484945.1 Bacteroidales bacterium | reverse complement strand
ATCACCAAGGACCGCTACCTGCCTACCGGGCCGGAATTGAACCATTCGGCGCAGTTATACGATATCTCCGGCGACAAGATCCAGCTCCTGCTCGATTTCCCGACCGTGGGCGAACCGCATTACGCACAGGCGATCCCGGCACACCTGGTGGCACCGAATTCGAAGAAATATTTCAGTCTTGAAGATAATGTACATCCCCATGTCACGAAGAAAGAATCGGATACCCGTGTGGTGCGTGAAGGAAACGTGGTAAGGGTTTACATGACCACCATCCGGAGCCACTTTGCACCCGATAACATCGAAGGGATCAGGGTGGGCGACAAGGTCTATTTCCATGTGACCAATCTGGAGCAGGACTGGGACGTGCCGCACGGTTTCGCCGTCATGGGGGCGCACAATGCCGAATTGCTCATCATGCCGGGACAGACCGAAACGCTGCTCTGGGAACCCGACCGGCCCGGGGTGTTCCCCTTCTATTGCACTGACTTCTGCTCTGCGCTCCACCAGGAAATGCAGGGCTATGCAAGGGTTTCAACCAAAGGATCCGATACGCCGCTTAAATGGTGGGTTGGAAATCATGAATAAGTTGCGATGAAAAATCTTCCGAGAATATTGATGATACTGGCAGCGCTCCTGCTGGTCTTTGTCTTCTTCTTCCCGATCTGGAGCATAACCCTTTATGCCCCGCAATACCCGGGCGGAGTGACGATGTACATCTGGATCAACAAGATCACCGGCGATACACCGGGAACGCTGCAGAATATCAATATTCTCAATCACTATGTCGGCATGAAAATGATCGAGCCTGATTCCATCCCTGAGCTGAAATATTTCCAGTTCATCATCGGTGGGATGGGGCTGATTGCGCTGGCCCTGGCCTGGGTGAACCGAAAACCGTTTTACCTGGCCTGGGCCATCTTTTTCGTCATCCTGGGCGCGCTGGGCATTTATGACTTTTATCTCTGGGAATACGATTACGGGCACAACCTATCGAAGGATGCCCCCATCAAGGTCCCCGGCATGACATACCAGCCGCCGTTGTTCGGTAAAAAGACGCTGCTCAACTTCGTGGCCTATTCTTATCCTTACTGGGGAAGTCTCTTTTTCGGCCTCTCCGTGATATCCGGTTTCCTGGCCTACCTGTTCTATAAAAAAAGAAAGAAATGAAAACAATGATCTTATTTGCAGGAATGCTGCTCGTCGCGTCTTCCTGCTCCGTTTCACCCCAGCCCATTCAGTACGGTCATGACAATTGCGTGCAATGTGCCATGACCATCATGGACCACCGCTACGGAACCGAAGTGGTCACCTCTACCGGTAAAGCCTACAAATTCGATTCGGTGGAGTGCCTGGTGGAATTCCTTGAGGAACGCAAAGATGGCAAGGAGCAATTCAGCCTGGTGCTGGTAACCCCTTTCAATCAGCCACAAACCCTTGTCGATGCCCGGCAGGGCCATTATCTCCGGAGCAAAGACCTCCCCAGCCCGATGGGGATGTATCTCACAGCCTTTAAAGATGAATCGACGGCTCTGAGTTTCAAGGAGGAATTCGGCGGCAGGGTTTATTGCTGGGAAAAGCTGACTGAGAATTTTGATGTTTTCAGATTGAAGGGAATTGAAAATTAATGATTTAATATGGAAGAAAACAAACAGGTTGCGGTTGATTACCACCGCCTGGCTTTTCCTGTTTGCCATTGTTTCCGAACAGTTGCAGGCTTCCGATACGCTGAATGTCGGAAAAGCCGAAAGGTTCACCAGGATAGGTGATGCTGTTAAGGCTGCATTTCCGGGGGCTGTTATCAGGGTTTTACCGGGATTCTACCAGGAGGGTAATATCATCATTGATAAAAAGCTTCACCTGTTGGGGGTCGGTTTTCCTGTGATCGATGGCAACCAGAAGGACGAGATTTTCACGGTAGTTGCCGACAGCGTCCGGATTTCCGGTTTCCACCTTCAGAACTGCGGGATAAGTTTTGTGAAAGACCTGGCAGGCATCCGGGTGGACCAGGGCGCCCACTGCGTGATCGAGAACAACCGGCTGTTCAACACATTTTTTGGCATTTACCTGAAGAACGCCCGCGATTGTGTGATCAGGGACAATTACGTGGAGGGCCTGGCGAAGGACGAATTTTCCTCCGGAAATGCCATTCATATCTGGTATTCGAAGAATATTACCGTAGAAGGGAATACCTGCCTGCAGCATCGTGATGGCATTTACCTGGAATTCGTGGAATTCAGCACCATCCGCAATAATACCAGTGAAAAGAACCTCCGGTACGGGCTTCATTTCATGTTTTCAAACAATGACGATTACCGGGGGAATGTTTTCCGGGAGAATGGGGCCGGGGTGGCGGTGATGTTTTCCAAAAATATCATCATGGAAGACAATCTTTTTGAGAAAAACTGGGGCAGCAATTCTTACGGTTTGTTGCTGAAGGATATCACCGACGGGGAGATCGTCCGGAACCGCTTTCACAGGAACACCATCGGGATTTACGGCGACGGCGCCAACCGGCTGCGGATGGCGCATAACGAGTTTTCACAGAACGGCTGGGCATTAAAGATCCTGGGGAGCTGCTACGGCAACCAGATCACAGTCAATAATTTCCTCGACAACACCTTTGATGTGATCACCAATGCAACGGTGAACAATAACCATTATCATGGCAATTTCTGGAGCGATTACACCGGTTACGACCTCGACCGGGACGGGGTGGGCGATGTCCCTTACAAGCCCGTCAAACTATTTTCCTACGTCACCAGCCGGGTTCCCCAGGCGATCATCCTTCTCAGGAGCCCGTTTGTCGACCTGGTCAATTTTGCCGAAAAGGTGATGCCTTCGCTGACGCCACAAACGCTGGAGGATGCCGCCCCGCTCATGAAAATTATTGCATTGCCATGATTGTCAGGGATTTATATAAATCATACCGGAAGCACCAGGTGCTGAAAGGGGTCAGTCTTGGGCTTGAGCCCGGGCGGATCACGGCAGTGCTGGGGCCGAACGGATCGGGCAAGACCACCCTGATCAAGTGCATGCTCGGGATGGTGATCGGGCAGCAAGGGGAAATCAGCGCCAACGGGAAGAATATTGGTCATGACTACCTCTACCGGAAAGATATCGGTTACCTGCCGCAGATTGCCCGTTTCCCTGAAAACCTGAAGGTCAGGGAATTGGTCAGCATGGTAAAGGACCTGCGGAACCAGCCGGCGGATTACGAAGAGCTGGTATCGCGGTTCGACCTGGGGTCCTTTATGCAGAAACCCCTGCGCAACCTGTCGGGCGGGACGCGGCAGAAAGTCAATATCCTGCTGGCATTCATGTTCGATTCACAATACTATATTCTCGATGAACCGACCGTGGGACTCGATCCCTTGTCGTTACAGCGTTTCAAAGAGATGTTGTTGAACGAAAAGCAAAAGGGAAAGGCGGTTTTGATGACCACCCACATGGTTCACCTGGCGGAAGAACTGGCCGACGAGGTCGTCTTTCTCCTGGAGGGTAAGGTATATTTCCGTGGCGGTGTGCAGGAGCTGAAAGATACCTATGACGGGATGAACCTTGAGGCCGCTATTGCCAACATATTATTGCTCCAGGAACATGCTTAAGGTACTGAAATACAGTTTTTATGACCTCAGCCGCAGCCGCTGGACCTATGCCTACCTGCTGTTTTTCCTGCTGCTGACATTCGGCCTGCTCAACTTCAGCCACGACCTGTCGAAAACCATCATCAGCCTGATGAACGTGGTGCTGATCCTGACCCCGCTGATCGGGACGCTCTTCGGGGCGCTGTATTATTACAATTCGAAAGAGTTCATCGACCTGCTGCTGGCGCTGCCATTGCCGCGCAGATCCATCTTCCTGGGAAAGTACCTGGGATTGAGCCTGTCGCT
>JAWOHY010000040.1:0-4596 GCA_046484945.1 Bacteroidales bacterium | reverse complement strand
GCATAGTATCCGGTCCATTTCTGATATAGTCAGCAACATAACAAAACCACACATATCCTTCGAAATTCCCATGCATGCTGATTTCACAACGGTGGGGGTTGTTGACCATCTGATCGCCCTGTTCATAGTTCAGGCCGATGCCGAATACTTCACCGGAAATGTTCAAAGTATCGAAATCTCCAAACGGATCCGATACCTTGAAGATCTCGCTGCCGGCCAGGTAGGCCGTATTATAATCCCACGGGGTTACTTTGAAATCAAAGAGGCCATTGTGGTTATAAAAAGTTTCTGGATCCGGAGGATTCGGAGGATCCCATGGATTCCAATTTTTTGAGAACACCGGTCCGTTTCCCCAGCTATCACCTTTGTCAAATGATCTGAAAACCTTTTGATAGCCTGTCAGGAACAGGACATATTCGTCAGGATCGGACGGATTGGGATGTGTTATTATTTTTCTTAACCGGTTTCCCCAAAAGGAGGTAGGATAATCATCACCCGGAAGATTCACGAGGTTGTTATGAACCCCGCCATCGGTCGATTTGAACAAACCGGCCGTATACTTGCTGAAATCACCCAGTGAGTTATTACCGGTAAAATAGATCGTTTGATGATCGTCAGGATCGACCGCTATACTGTTGACGCCATGAATTCTGGGATCTTCGTCATTCATCGGGTACCAGTTATCGCCGCCATCCGTGGTTTTCCAAAGGCCGCCATGATGGCTGCCTGCATAGATTAACGAATGATCCCCGTCGCTTACCCACAGGGAAAGCATCATGCCTTTTCCTGTAATGCTTGAAGCAGCATCGTTATGTTTCAAAGGAATACCAAGAGGGCCTGAAAATTCCCAGTCGGGGTAATCTGTATATCCTTCAGGATATTGATAATTTTCATAATAGTCCCAGATCCCTTCGATTACAGAACTCAATTCTCCGTTCACCCCGTGGCGGTAAGTATAAAACCATTTCCAGCGCAGGTAATCCTTGTAGCCGGTACCCCGCATATTCTCAATTCCCCTTTCCAGGATCAGTGAATCGTAAAAGGCATCGTAATACGCTGTCATTGCAAAGAAATTCCCCGTTGAATCCATTTGGAACTGGGCGGCAATTCTTTTTGAACCTAAAATGATCAGACAGCTTATCAATACTGCAATTAAGTAAATGTTTTTCATTGTCATTGGTTTTTGGTTAAATACATTGAAAATACCTTCCTGTTTTGAAAACAAGAAATTCAAGGAGGAAACAATAATTCAGGGAGGATGATAGATCCAATGGTCAGACGAGACGTTATAACCTCTCTCTCTCTCTCTCTACGTAATTAACAGATTGAGCAATCAGTAACATGGCAGAAACGGATTACCTGGTTAAATTTTCATGGTTTGGGCGGGGTAAATATAATGTAAAAAGAGGCGAAAAGCAAGAAAAAACCGCGGGTCATTTCACATTTCGCAATGGCAGGGCACATTTCACAATAATGAGGAATGACCACCGCATGACCATCGTATGACTATTGTATCACCGCCCCCAAAGGAATATTCGCTCCGGAGATCCATTTTGATTCGTCGGCCAGCAGGAAAGCGATGAGGCTGGCTACATCTTCGGGTTCGCCGATGCCCATGGGATACTTTTTCAGATACCGCTGGATGGAATCGTCGACGATCTCCGGGTTGCCTTCGCGGGCCGGATCGGTCATCAGCGGGGTGTTGACCAGGGCGGCGGAAAGGATGTTGGAGCGGATCCGTCGGTTGACCAGCTCCAGGGCCAGGGTGGCCGAATAAGCCTCCAGGGCTGCCTTGGCGCCGGCATACAAAGCCCCGCCGAAATAGGGGCTTTTGGTTACAATGGACGACATAAAGACGATGGAAGAACCGTTTTCCAGCCTTCTGGCAACCAGCACCTTGCCGGTCAGCAGTACCGGCACCTCGAAATTGATGCGGAACAGCTTGTCGATGTTCTCCTGGCGGATGAACTTGGCCGGCGTGGGGCCGATGATACCGGCGCAATGCACCAGGCCGTTCAGGACGGGCAACGCCTTTACCAGCCCGTTCATCTGCTGTTCATCGGTCAGATCTGCAGCATGCGATTGATGGCCTTCACCGGCAAGCTCTGCCATTGTTTCTTTCAGTTTGCCTTCATCCCTTCCGGTGAGGAACAGCCTGCCGCCCAAACGACTGACCAGTATGGCTGTCTGCCGCCCGATACCCGAAGAAGCGCCGGTGACCAGGATGGTCTTGCCCGTGAGATTGCAGAATTCCATGGTTATATTTCTATGATTTCAGGACAAACAATCTTTTCTGTCTCCAGGTAAACACTGCCCCAGGAAAGCCCGACCCCAAAACCCGATAGCACGAGCCTGGTTTTTCCTTCCTGCATCAAATCCCGAAGCGCATGGCTGATGGTGAGCGGGATCGAAGCAGAGCTGGTGTTGCCGTATTCTTCCATGGAGTACGGGCACTTTTCCGGCGGTATCCGTAGTTTCTTGCGGATCGATTCGTTCATCAGCCGGTTGGCCTGGTGCAGGACAAAGTAATCGACTTCTTCCAAATTTTTCCCCGCTTCCTGCAGCATTCTTTCGATATTCGGCTGTACCTCCCGGAGTGAAAACTGGAACACTTCCATCCCGTCGAGGGCTATTTGCAGGCGGTTGCGTTCGATGCCTTCCGTGATCTTTTCTTCCGTGAATGATTCCGGGGTCACAAGGTTCCGGATGCCGCCGTCGGGGATGATGATGGCCTTGTACCCTTTGCCGTCGGTCTGCAAATTGAAATGCATCGGCGCTGCCTGCGGGTCAGGTTCCAGGGCAGTGACCGTCCCCGCGTCGCCAAAGAGCGGGAAGGTGCTTTTATCCCTGGGTCCCGTTGTCTGTGTCGAAACGTCGCCTACCATGAGCAACCCTTTTTTGATGCCTGCCGTGAGCATCTGGCTGCCGATTGTTGACAGGCCATATACGTAGCCGGAGCAACCAAGACTGATGTCGTAAGCCATGCAGCTTTTCGGCAGTCCCAGTTTTTCCTGCAGTATGCCGGCGGTGGCGGGAATGATGTAGTCGCGTGACTGAGAGACAAAAACGAGGATTTCGATATCAGCAGGATCCCAGCCCAGGTCGTGCATTAATCTGATGGCGGCCGTTTCGCAAAGGTCCGACGTGGTCATCCCCTTCGGTGCGACACGTCTTTTTTCGACGCCCACCGTTTTGATGAACAGCTCCTTTTCCTTTTCCGTAAGATATTCGTAATCCCGGTTATGATACGCACCGCGGGGCACCGCGGAGGCGATCCCGCTGATCCTGATGCCGGGTAAGGGGAAAATGGCCATTTATGATGTTACGGTCACTGTCGAAGGCGAGGATGAATCGGCTTTCGACTTGATAATATTGTAAAGTTCTCCCACCGTGATCGAATTGATCAGATCTTCAGCGGTGATCTCAACATTGTAATTCACGTTCACATGGGCGATAAAGATCAGGGCATTGATCGAGTCCCAGGTAAAATGTTCCCGGAGGTTACTTTCAGTTGTCAGCGCCCCCTTGGGCATTTCTTCGAATTCTTCTTCGACACTGGCGATAAATTCATTTATATCAACCATAAGCTTTCTGGTATTTTCGCAAAATTACATTTTTTTGCTTTGTCAAACTTATTTAAACCGATTTTAAATAAATGGTTAACTTTGTCACCCCCTCCCTAGGTCCCCTCCCCCAACTTGGGGGAGGGGATTTAGGGGTGGGGGCTGCAAATGGCACATCACAATCATAAGCGCCTGTTACTCATCAACCCCCTCAGCACCATGCGGGAGGGGCTGATCCTGCACAGCCATGTGATCTACCCGCCGACCGGGCTGGGGATAGTGGCGGCATTGACGCCTTCGGACTGGCAGGTGGAGATCATCGATGAGAATTTCGGCCGTTTTGAATACCGGGAGGCCGACCTGGTAGGGATCACCGCATTGACTTCCAGCGCAACAAGGGCTTACGAGCTGGCTGCTGTTTACCGGGAGAAAGGAATCCCCACTGTCATTGGCGGGATCCATGCTTCTATGGTCCCGGAAGAGGCGCAGCAATATGTCGATGCCGTGGTGGTCGGAGAGGTCGAGGGTGTCTGGCGGGATGTGATCCGGGACTTTGAAAAGGGAAAGCTTAAGAAAATATATCATGCCGATTTGCTTCCGTTTGAAAACGCAATTTGGCCTCGCCGCGACCTTTTCCGACCCGAGTACCAGTTTGCCAGTATCCAGACCACCCGCGGATGCCCGATGAAATGCGACTTCTGCTCGGTGCATAGCTTTAACGGAAGCAAATACCGTGTCCGGCCGGTCGAAGAAGTGCTCGACGAACTGGAAACCATCGCGCATGAAAAGATATATTTTGTCGACGATAACCTGATCGGTTACGGTAAAAAGGCCCAGGAGCGGGCCATAGCGCTCTTCCGGGGAATGCTCGACCGGGGCATCAAAAAACAGTGGTTTTGCTCCGCCTCCATGAATTTTGCCGATAACGAGGAAGTTTTAAAGCTGGCCGCCGAGGCCGGTTGCGTGATGGTGCTGCTGGGAATCGAGTCGGAGCGGATAGAACAGCTCGAGGAGACCAACAAGAAGCTAAATG
>JAWOHY010000019.1:0-6639 GCA_046484945.1 Bacteroidales bacterium | reverse complement strand
AGTTCAATCGGACAAATACTCAGGCAGCCGCTTATCGTGATGTTCATTGTCCTGGGGGTGATTGTAGGCCCTGCAGTGCTTGACGTTGTAAAATCAAAGGATAACATCCACCTGCTGGCAGAAACGGGTATTGCCGTCCTGCTTTTCATTGTCGGACTGAAGCTTGACCTCCGGATCATCAAATCGGTCGGGAAAATAGCGCTGATCACCGGGCTTGGGCAGGTGCTTTTCACTTCTTTTTTCGGATATCTGATCGGTATTGCTTTGGGGTTTTCTCCAATGCACAGCTTTTACATAGCGGTCGCCCTGACATTTTCCAGTACCATTATCATTGTCAAACTGCTTTCTGACAAGAAGGAGATCGATTCGCTGCACGGGCAGATCGCCATCGGTTTCCTGATCGTACAGGATATCGTGGTGATCCTGGTCATGATCGTTTTATCGGCGATGCGGCACAGTGAAAATATGTCGCTAGTCGGAGATGTTCTGAAAACACTTTTGGCTGGGGGTATTTTAGTTGGCCTGACCCTGGCGGCCATGAAATGGATCATCCCGAAGTTGAGTTTCTTCCTGGCCAGGTCGCAGGAGGGGCTGGCACTGTTTGCCATAGCCTGGGCCGTAACATTGGCTTCCATAGGCGACCTGATGGGTTTCAGCAGCGAGGTGGGCGCTTTCCTGGCAGGCGTCAGCCTTGCTTCATCCGATTTTAAGGATGTCATTAGCAGCCGCCTGGTGAGCCTCCGGGATTTTCTGCTGCTATTCTTTTTCGTAAACCTGGGAGCAGATCTCGACCTCTCCGTTATCGGTAGCCAGTTTGTCCCGGCACTCGTTTTTTCAATTTTTGTCCTGGTCGGGAACCCGATTATCGTGCTGATCATTATGGGCGCCATGGGCTATCGCAAACGAACGTCTTTCCTGGCAGGACTGACAGTGGCTCAGATCAGCGAGTTCTCCCTGATCTTTGCCGGCCTCGGGCTGACCATCGGGCATATCACCGACCAAACCCTGGGTTTAATTACACTTGTCGGGTTGATCACCATCGGTTTATCCACCTACCTGATATTATATTCACACCAGATATACGAATTCATCAAACCTTCCTTGAATATCTTTCAGCGGAAAGATCCTTACAGCGAATCATCCCGGATTCTGCCCGACAAAGACCATTTTGATGTGATCCTGATAGGCCTGGGAAGATTTGGAAGAAAAATTGCTGATATGCTGGACGAACATCCTGAAGTCGATTATATGGGGGTCGATTTTGATCCGATGGTTGTTAGAAGCTGGCAAGAACAGGGGAAAAGTATCATATACGGAGACATGGAAGACCCCGATATCCTCGAACAAATTCCTTATAAGCAAAGTATTTGTGTTATCAGCACAGTCCCCCATGCCGAACATTCCATGCAGCTTGTCAAATCGTTACGGAGGGCTGATTATGGCGGTAAGATATTTCTGACGGCGATGACAGAGAAAGATATCGAAGCGCTGAGTGTATGCAATGCCGACCGGATCCTGCTGCCGCATGAAATGGCAGCGACCAACTTTTATAATTCGTTCCTGTTGAAATTGATCCAGGATAATCAAATGAACAGTTCACAGGAAAGTATGGCATAAAAAATCCATAATTTTTTTGTTAATGAACATATGTTCATTATATTTGCAGTGAACTAACGTTCAGAAAATATTATAATCATAAATAAATTTTCTAATCAAAAGTTTTTTATTATGCCAGGTTTAGATAAGACAGGTCCGATGGGGCAAGGCCCTGTGACCGGACGGCGCTTGGGGCGCTGTACCAACTACGGTGCAAAATTCAAAAATGATGTCAATGAAAAGGGTGAGTCTCAGGGGAATATTCCTGATGATGACTTTCCCGGTGGTTCTGGATTCGGTCGTGGAAGAGGAGGAAGAGGAAGGGGATGGCAAAATCGTTTCAGGGGCGGAAGATAACAGGGGGCTTACTATCCGTGCCTTTGAGCCAGGCAGGGCCTGGAGCTGATCCCCTGATCAATCCAGTTTCAGCACAGCTAAAAATGCTTTTTGCGGGATTTCTACATTTCCGACCTGCCGCATCCGTTTCTTGCCTTTTTTCTGTTTTTCCAGGAGTTTTCGCTTTCGGGTGATGTCCCCGCCATAACATTTGGCGGTTACATCTTTCCGGACGGCCTTGATGGTTTCCCGGGCGATGATCTTGGCCCCGATGGCAGCCTGGATGGCGACCTCGAACTGTTGCCGCGGGATTAGTTCCTTTAATTTCTCACACATCTTTTTCCCGAGTTCATAGGAATGATCGGCGTGGATGAGCGAACTCAGGGCGTCGACGGGCTCTTTATTGATCAGGATGTCCAGCTTGACCAGCCTGGCCGGTTTATAATCATGGTAATGATAATCGAAGGAGGCATACCCTTTGGAAATGCTTTTCAGTTTGTCGTAAAAATCAAAGACAATTTCTCCCAGGGGCATCTCGAAAGTAACTTCCACCCGGTTGCTGGTCAGGTAGACCTGGTTTTTTAAGATGCCGCGCTTGTCGATGCAAAGCTTCATGATCGCCCCGATATATTCCACTTTCGAGATGATCTGGGCGATGATGTATGGTTCTTCAACCTGGTGGATGAATTTGGCATCGGGCATCCCTGAGGGGTTATGCACTTCCAGCACTTCACCTTTCGTGGTAGTGACCTGATAGGATACGTTGGGGACCGTGGTGATAACATCCATGTCGAATTCCCGGTCGAGCCTTTCCTGTACGATTTCCATGTGCAAAAGTCCAAGAAAGCCGCCCCGGAAGCCAAATCCCAGTGCTGCCGATGCTTCCGGCTCGAAGGTGAGGGAGGCGTCGTTGAGTTGCAGTTTTTCCAGTGAGCCCCTTAACTCTTCGTAGTCATCAGCATCGACCGGGTACAAACCGGCGAAAACCATCGGCTTGACCTCCTGGAACCCGCTGACGGCACTTTCTGCCTGACGGTGCACGTGTGTGATAGTATCCCCGACCCGGACTTCTTTTGATGTTTTGATGCCGCTGATAATATAGCCAACATCTCCGGCCCGCATTTCCTGGCGTGGTTCCAGGCCCATCTTCAGCACCCCGATCTCATCGGCATCATACTCTTTTCCGGTGGCGATGAATTTAACATGATCGCCTTTCCTTAGCACGCCCCTGAAGATCCTGAAATAGGCGATGATTCCCCGGAAGGGATTAAATACCGAATCGAAGATCAATGCCTGTAGCGGCTCGTCGTCTGAGCCGGCAGGGGCGGGGATGCGATGGATCACCGCTTCCAGGACCTTATCCACGCCAAAGCCCGTCTTTCCGCTGGCTTCGATGATCTCTTCCGGTGCGCAACCCAACAGGTCGATGATCTGTTCCCTCACTTCATCGGGCATGGCACTTTCAGCATCCATTTTATTCATCACCGGAATGATCTCCAGATCGTGGTCGATGGCCATGTAAAGATTGGATATGGTCTGCGCCTGCACGCCCTGCGTAGCATCCACCACCAGCAACGCACCTTCACATGATGCAATGGAACGGCTCACTTCGTAAGAAAAATCGACATGTCCGGGAGTGTCAATCAGGTTTAGCTTGTAATCGGTGCCCTTATCCTGAAAAACCATCTGGATGGCGTGACTCTTGATGGTGATGCCACGCTCCCGCTCCAGGTCCATGTTGTCAAGTACCTGCTCCTGCATATTCTTGCCGGTAACTGTACCGGTATATTCCAGTAACCTGTCGGCCAGGGTGCTTTTGCCATGGTCGATATGGGCGATGATGCAGAAATTGCGGATGTTTTTCATGGTGTGCAAAAGTAGTGAATTTTCTTTTGTGTGCGAATAGCATGGGGCATGGGGCATAGGGCGTAGGGCATGGGGCATGGGGCGTAGGATGGTGAAAAAGTATTAGGGAGCGAACAATTTTGTATCCAGATTGTCATTACTTTTGCAACTTGTTTTAAGAAAAGTCTTTAAAATTTATTGTAGAAATCTAATTTATTGATTATGAGTAAGGTAAGATTAGGGATTATGGGTTTTGGGGAGATTGGAAGGCATATTTACCGGCTTTGTATGGAAGATGATATGTTTGAAGTGGTTGCGATCAGCGACTACGGCAAGCCGGAAATTCTGGCCTATCTCATCGAAGCCGAAGTGAAAGGCCGCATTAAGGTCACCGTGGAGGATGGTAATTTTATCAATTCTTCTGCAGGCTACGCCAGGGTGGTTACCGGTGGTAAGCCAGGCGATATCCCCTGGGATATTTTCGATGTAGATGTAGTGATTGATGCTACGGGTATTTTCAAACACAAAAAGGACCTGGAGAACCATCTGAAGGCGGGTGCTCCACACGTGGTTCTTTCCACACTGCCGGCAGAGGAGATCGACCGGATCGTGGTGATGGGAGTGAATGATCATACGATCGATCTGAATGACCGGATCGTGTCTGCCGGATCGGCTACTACCAACGCCACGGCCCTCATGCTGAAATTCTTCAACGACCGGTTCGGGGTCGATTATGCCATGCTGACCACCGTTCACTCTTATACATCCGACCAGCCGTTGCGTGACAAAGCGGGAATTGATTTCCGCCGTTCCCGTTCCGCTGCTGAAAATATCATCCCGAACGAAACACCTACACCACGGTGGATTCCGCATATCCTTCCCGAATTCAAGGGCAGGATTGAGGGGACCGCGTTGAATGTCCCGATCCCCAATGGATCACTGCTGGATCTGACAACTGTCTTTCAGTCGAAGGATGTCACGGTCGATCAGGTGAATGAGTTGATGTATGAAGCAGCGGCCAAACTGCCGGATCTCATCCAGGTTGCTGAAGACCCGATCGTTTCCAGCGATGTGATCAACAACCGCCACGCCGTTGTCTTCGACAAGCTGGCTACCATGAAATCGCAGGGCAGGATGTTCAAAACCCTGGTCTGGTATCACACTGCGCTGGCGCAGGCCTGCCGCATACTGGATGTGATCAGGAGTTATCATTTATTACAGGAAAAGACCCAAAAAGGAGGTACACAATGAGAGTAGCAATTAACGGATTCGGCCGCATCGGACGTTCGGTATTCAGAATCCTCGACAGTGATCCCGATATTGATGTCATTGCCATCAATGACCTTTATGATAATGACGTATTGGTATATCTGCTGAAGTATGACACTGTGATGTCAAAATATTCCCGGGAGGCTTATATTGATGGTGATTACCTGGTAACCCCCGAGGAGCGGGTACTGATGTTATCGCAGAGCGATATGTCTAAGCTTCCGTGGAAAGAACTTGACATTGACGTAGTGGTGGAGGCTACCGGCGCATTTCGCAAGCGATCTCAGCTGGAGGCCCACCTGCAGGCGGGCGCCAGGCGCGTCATACTCACCGTCCCGTCGAAGGACGAGATCGACAATACCGTTGTTCTCGGTGTGAATGAAGACACTTTGAAGCCTGAGCACCGGATAGTATCCAATGCCAGTTGTACGACCAATTGCCTTGCTCCGGTGGCCAAGGTGCTCAACGATGCTTTCGGGATCGTCGACGGACTTATGACCACCACGCATGCCTATACCAATGACCAGCGACTGGCCGATGTGCCCCACAAGGATTGGCGGCGCGGGCGTGCAGCTGCAGAAAACATTATCCTGACGACCACTGGCGCCGCGAAGGCCGTTGGCATGGTAATCCCTGAACTCAAGGGAAAGCTCGACGGGATGGCTTCCCGCGTACCGGTACCCGACGGCTCTGTCGTTGACCTGGTGGTTGAAGTCGGTAAAGATGTGACAGTTGATGAGGTGAACCGCGTGATGAAAGAGGCTGCCCAAACCGAACGCATGAAAAATGTGCTGCTCTATTCCGATTTCAAATGGGTATCCTCCGATATCGTCGGGAATCCCTATTCATCCATTTTCGATCCCGAGTTTACCAAAGTGGCCGGGACACGAATAGTGAAGGTCCTGAGCTGGTATGATAACGAGTGGGGATATTCCAACCGGGTGGTCGATCTGATCCGCATGTTTAAAACCATGGACAACAAATAGGGCACGGAAAGCCCTCAGTTTGTCAGCAAGGTAACAGACCCCCTGAGCTCCCTGGCGATGACGCCGTAAAGGGTCAGCTCATGTACAATGCATACATAAAAGTATACCCCGTCGCTGCATTTGACATTGGTCCTGTAATGCTTGCCGTCCCAGTTGATATCCGGGTCTTCGGTCTCGTAAACGATATTGCCCCACCGGTTAAAGATCGTCATCTGTACCTTTTCAACAGAAGTGTAAGGGAAGGGGCGGAACAGATCGTTTCGCCCGTCATCATTGGGTGTAAATACGTTGGGTAACGCATAAACTGAACAGGCATCGTTATCAACGCACACGATGTTGCTGAATTCACTTTGATTTCCAGTTGAATCGATGGCCATCACCGGATGCTATGCGGTGGTGGCCATCGATTCAACCGGGAACCAGAGTGAATTCAGCAACATCGTGTGCGTTGATAACGATGCCTGTTCGGTTTATGCGTTACCCAACGTATTCACTCCCAATGATGACGGGCGAAACGATCTGTTCCGCCCCTTCCCTTACACTTCTGTTGAAAAGGTACAGATGACGATCTTTAACCGGTGGGGCAATATCGTTTACGAGACCGAAG
>JAWOHY010000192.1:0-8833 GCA_046484945.1 Bacteroidales bacterium | reverse complement strand
ATCCGGTTGAAATGCTAAAAACCGTAGTGATCCTGCTGGGTATCCCAGTAGTATTGGGAATCGCTTTTGCCAACCGTTTTCCGCAACTCACGCAAAAGATTATGAAACCTTTCCGGACCATTTCTCTGCTGCTTTTCCTTGGCTTTATTATTGCAGCCTTTTCCTCCGGGAAGGGGAAGGTCATATTGCTGCCGGAAAACAGTCCCGGTGCGAAAACCTTTGTCAGTTGCGGCTATCCCTGGCAGGGAACTACGGTTAAGATCGTCCATCCTGAATCCTGCAGAGTCAATCCTGCCCGGGAGGTTGGCGAAATATGGGTGTCAGGGCCGTCGGTGGCTAAAGGTTACTGGAATAAGCCGGAGGAGACCGAACGGACATTCAGGGCCCGGGTGGCCGACACAGGCGAAGGCCCCTTTCTCCGCACCGGCGATTTGGGATTCATTCACGACGGACATCTGTATATCACCGGAAGGATCAAGGATCTGATCATTATCCGCGGGCTGAACCATTACCCGCACGATATCGAGCACACGGCGACCGGCGCCCATGAGGCGTTGCAAACTGGCTCCATTGCCGCATTTTCCGTGGATGAAGCGGGCGAAGAGCGGCTGGTCCTGGTCTGTGAGATCCGCCGCACCCACTTGCGCGACCTGGATGCGGAAGCCGTCTATGAAGCCCTGCGCCAGGCCATTGCCGAAGTCCATCAGATCCAGGTGTACGCCATGGCCCTCATCCGCACCAATACCCTGCCCAAAACTTCCAGCGGCAAGATCCAGCGCCTCACGGCAAAAAAGGAATACCTGGGGCATGAACTGGAGCTGCTGGATTCCTGGAAAGCAGCAAATCAGCACTCAACACTCAACACTCAACACTCAGCACTCAACACTCATAAGATAGAGGCCTGGCTCATCGCCTGGCTGTCAAAAGAGCTGAATATACCTGCCGAAAGCATTGACATCACGAAACCCGTTACCGCCTATGGCCTCGATTCGCTGAAAGCAGTTGCCCTGGCACGCGATGCGGAGGAGCATTTCGGTATCGAATGGCCGCTGGAATGGTTCCTGGAAGAAACAACTGTGGAAACCCTGGTGCAGAAAGGCGATGAATTGCTGCGCAAGTTTTAAGGTTTAAGGGTTAAGGTTTAAGTTCGGGTTATTTTTTTATTCCCCAACTTAAACCTTAAACCTTAAACCTTAAGACTTCCCTTTGGTCCTTTTCGCTCCCTTAACCGCCATATCCTTCAGGCTTTCAGTTGAATGTACGGATGACCAGGCGTTGATGCTTCGGTTATACCACTCGAGCGCCATCACATAATCCTCATTCTCTTCAGAGATCCTGGCAAGCTGCAGGGCTGCACGGGTGGCAAAGGTGTAGGGTTGTGATCTCCCTTCATCATAGGCTTTCGTGAGGGCCGTGGCAGCCTCAGCCTGATGGTGGGTGAGCTGCTTGATCCGGCCCAGCCGGTAATCATATTCAAGGCGGTAGGCAACGTGATCAAGATTCTCAGGATCAATGCCTTCGATGATCAGCAGGGCTGCATCGAAGTAACCGCCGTCACAGAAAAGCCGGGCAGACAGCAATCCCGGATGGTGATCAATGCCGGTGGTGACTTCCAGCAGGGCCTCCTGGTCACGGTCGCGCAATGTCTGACCCACCGCTGAAACCTTGGCCCGGTACTCCTCATATTTTTTTCGGTCTCCCTGTATCAAATAGTGATAGGAAAGCCTGTTGCAGGCATCTTTCTTGTAATCGAGCCCCTGGTAAGTGGAAAGAAATCTCTTCAGGTATCTGTCCGCGTCCTTCTCTAAATGGTTTAGCTTGCAGCGGCCGGTTAAATAGTCAAGGCTATGGAAGTCAACCTGCAGGTCTTTCTGGTAGATTTCACCTAAAAGTCTGATAGCTAAATCATTGCGATAAATGTATATGGCTGCATTGGCATGCAGGTACTTCACCAGCGTATTGCTGCGCATGGACTGATCCAATTCTCCGATGAACATGAAACCATCATCATCCTGCATCGTGAGCTTATATCCGAGCATGCAAAAAAGGGCCGCCTCCTCAGCCAGGCCGGGGGTGGTTTTCACCTGCTCATGGTAATGCCTTAACTGGTACATCCCCAGGCTTGAGTTGCCGCTGTATCCGAAGAGGTCGGCCGCCCATCTGACAAATGGCGGGATGTTATCCAGAATGATGTTGAAAGTGCCGGTTAGCTTCTGATTTTGAATGAAACCCGGGTTTTTCTTCCGATGCGACCTGATCTTGTGATAGGATGAGAGCATTTTTCTGACGCCGTTGATCCTGCTGCCAAATTTTACTTGTGCCAGCCCGGTCTGAAAGAGCATTTCAGCCTGCAGCCATCCGTTGTCAGGCGATCCGTCATCCAGCTCGTTCATCCGTTTAATACGTTCCGGATATTGATTTAGCAATCTTTCATAAAGCGCCTGTTCTTCCGTGATGATCAGTTCGATGGATTCGGCATAATGCTCAAGATAGATGGTATACCCGTTATCCGGCCGGATCTTCTTCTCCTCTTCAATCATGAATTGAGCGTCTTGTAATCTCAAATCCAGGATCGCCTGCATGGTTTGCCGGCAGTTTGCGTTGAAGTCGAAACCGGCGTGGGAGGAGAGGGAGAGAAGACAGAATATAGAAGTTAGAAGATAGAATTTAGAAGATAGAAGATAGAAGAAAGAGTTGGGTTGCTTTCTATGATGATGTGGGCTTATGTTTTTGTTGTTATCCACCGATTATTTGTTCCAATTGTTCCAATTGTTCCAGAGTTCCGGAGTTTCAGAGTTCCAGAGTTCCAAAGTTCCAAAAAACACTCAAAACTCAAAACTCAAAACTCTACTACGCTTCCGGCCCAGGACAGCCCGACGCCAAAGCCGGCCAGCAATACCTTATCGCCATGTTTTACCTTCCCATCCTGCATGGCGTGAAAGAGTGCGATGGGGATGGTGGAAGAAACGGTATTTCCGCATTTATCAAGGTAAATGATGGTTTTATCAGCCGGTATTTTATTCTTTTTTACCAGTGTTTCAAGAATGATCCGGTTGGCCTGGTGAAAAATGTAAAAATCGATATCGTCCATGCTGAGCTGATTGGCTTTCAGCGTTCTTTCGATGATTTCGGGGACGATTTTGATGGAAAAACTGAAGATCGCAGCCCCATTCATATGGAAGCAGGCATCGTTGCGGATGTTGCCGTAGTTGTCGGCAAAGTCGGTCGACTGATATTCCGGCAGGGGGTATCGTGCCCCTCCGTGCCGGATGATGATCTCCTGGTAACCGCTGCCGTCGGTGCCGAAGATGCAGTTGCCGATAGATGGTCCCGCTTCCGTATCGGTTGCCGAAACCAGCGTAGCCGCCGCTCCGTCCCCAAAAATGGCCTGGTTGCTTTTGTCCTGCGGATGTATCGACCGGGTGATGGTGTCGGAAGTCAGCAACAGGACTCTCCTGGCCGAACCGGTTTCGATCAGTCCGCGGGCCACGCTGAGCCCGTAAAGATACCCGGTACATCCCTGGCTGATATCCAGTGCGCCGGCAAGCTGTGGTATCTTCAGCCGGTCCTGTATGATGCAGGCAGATGCAGGTGTGATATAATCGCTCCATTGCGTGTTGAAAAGGATGAAATCGATCGAGTTGCGGTCGACGAAGTGTTCGGTGAATAATTTCTCAGCCGCTTGCACGGCCAGATCGGCGGCTGTTTCTCCTTTTGCTGCAATATGACGTTCCGTCACACCGGTCAGCCGTGTCAGGTCGTCAATCTTTAAACCGGGAAAGCGGGATGCCAGCTCCTGGTTTGTCAGCACTTTCTCCGGCAAATGATAGCTGATGGCTTCGATAAAGCTTCTCATTGCTCGCTGAGTTTCTTCTGCAGGTTCTCTGCTATTCTGCGGTAATATTCGGCTTTTTGAGTTTCTCCCTTCATGTTGTAATACATGCTCAGGTAAAAACTGGCATCAGGCGGGGCACCCAGTTCCACCGCCTTCTCATAAAACCTGATACCGCTGACGGTATCCCGCTGGAAAATGAAATAATTGCCCAGGTTGATATAAGGCAGCGATTCCGCGGGAGCGATCTCCATGATCTCCTGGTTCAGGGCAACGGCTCTTTCGAACTCCCCGATGTTATAAAGGATGTTGGCCAGTCGCGACCTGGTGTTGATCGCACTGGGGTCAAGCGCCAGGCTTTGTTCCAGGTAATCGATCGCCGGGGCCAGTTCCTTTTTACTTTCATAGGCAATCCCCAGGTTGAATAATGTCATCGGATCATCCGGCTTATGCTCCAATACTTTATTGAAATAATAGATCGCAGTATCATGATCCTTATAGATCCGGTTATAAACGATACCAAGATTCCTGTAAGCCTGGTAGAAGTCAGGCTGAATTTCCGCAGCTCTTTCCCAATGTCTGATGGCTTCCTTTACACGAGGTTCAATGAATTTCAGCACATTAACCGGCTTGGCCAGTTCCCGGTTTACCACTTTCATGATCTCGTTGGCATACAGCTCGTTTCCTTTAACAGAATTGTAAAGGTAAGGCATATCGGCCCGGTACAGGGTCATTTCGGTTCGCCATTGGGTATTACGGATGATTGTTTTGAACGAGTAAGGAATCAGGATAATGACCGTAACGAAGACGATTCCGGCGAGTTTGTAAAAACCGATTCTTTTTGCCGCCGGGTTTTGCCAGAAGAGCCGGTAAATGAAATAAGCTATGACAATGCTGAACCCGACAGAGGGGATAAAAAGAAACCGCTCGGCGATAATTCCGGGGGCAGGTTTGACCAGGTTGGAAAACATGGCAATCGATATGAGATAAACCAGGATCGCATAAGAAAGGATGTGCTTCTTTTTCAGGAGCATGATAGCGTAAACCAGCAAACCGATATGGATGATTATCCCCAGGATGACCCAGATATTGGTGAAATTGATATCGGGAAACATATTATAGCCGTAATAATAACGGAGGGGGTGCGGATAAAACAGCAGTTTTAGGTAATAGATCAGGGTAAATCCGGCATAGGCAATATGGTTCATGATCCCTCCTTCCACCCCCAGCGGGTTTTCCATGAGCGACATGGGGCGGTCGAATTGCGGGAGGTACAGAAAGGGAACAAAGGCCACAATGACAGCAATTATACCAATAACAAAGGTTAAGCGGACGATTTTCCTGAGCTCAAGATGGGTGAAAAAATACAGTGAAAGCGGGATAATGAAGAAAAAAGCCGCCGTTGTGGGTTTGGACAGAAATGCCAGGCCGATCATGGCCATGGCCCAATAGATATGTTTTTTATTGAGGGTATCTGCATATTTGATCGCCTGATCAAGGGCCAGCAGGCAGAAGATCAGCACGAACAATTCATCCCGGTTTTTCAGACTGGCCACCACCTCCGTGTGGATCGGGTGGGCCAGGAAGAGCAGCGAGATAATAAAAGGTAAAAAATGATGGTAATCCCTCAGCAACCGCCTCAGAATTTTGTACAACATCAAAACAACTATCAGATAAAAGATGATGTTGATAAAATGGCTGATGTACGGATTTTTCCCGAATAATTGGTGTTCGATGGCAAAGGAAGTCCTGACCAGTGGCCGGTAACCGAAATTCAGGCCGTTTTCACTGGCATACATGGTGGTAAAGATCTTCGGAATAGCCTTTATCCCCTGTTCAAAATCGGGGTTGTTTTTGGCGATATGGTAATCGTCAAGACTGTAATGATTCCTGACCGTATTCCCATAGAGGAGAAATGTCAGGATGATCAAAATCCCGCCAAATATATAATGGGTCGTTTTGGGAGATATTTTGCCAGTCGTGCTCTTCGCTTCTTTGCCGCTTTTTTGTTTGCTCATAGCTTTGCAACTTCATTAAAGGTGCAAAGTAAAGCAATTTTTGCTAGCGGTAAATTATTGTGTTTCTCGCAGATTCTCGCAGATTATTTGCGCAGATAAGCGCAGATATGATACTAATGCGATGTTTCGAATTTTTTGATCGCTGCATCCAGTTCGTCAATCTTCTTTTTGGCAACTTTTCTCGGGTTCAGTTCCTTGTATTGTTTCAGGGTCTGCAAGGCCATGCTGCCAAATGCTGAAAGGCCGGTAGGGTTTTTATCGAAATCATAACTGCCGATACACCATTCGAGTTTCGCCTGGAGTTCGTCAGTATTGGGAATATTCAGTTTTTTAATGGTGTCCAGCGCGTTCTGGCACTCATTCCTTAGCTTATCGTTAATTTCATTTGCCATTGTATGTCAGGATTAAAGGTTGATACTGTTTTTAAAAAGACTGCAAAAGTACTAATTTTTTAAATTGTAAATGGTCATTTTGACATAAGGTTCTCGATGTCTGTTATTGTTTTTGGGATGGGTTTGCCGAGGACGCGGCAGCCGCCGGGGGTGACCAGGACGTCGTCTTCGATGCGGATGCCGCCGAAGTCTTTGTAAGTTTCGACTTTGTCGTAATTGATGAACGCTGCGTTCTTTTCTTCCTTGCGCCACATGTCGATGAGGGCGGGGATGAAATAGATGCCCGGTTCGATGGTCACGACGAAGCCGGGTTCATGTTTCCGGGCCATCCGGAGGAAAGCCAGGCCGAACTGGTTGCTGCGCTCGATCGTATCGTTATATCCCACGAATTTTTCTCCGAGCCCTTCCATATCGTGCACGTCGAGGCCGAGCATGTGGCCAAGGCCGTGGGGGAAGAACAGGGCATGGGCGCCGGCAGCGACGGCTTCTTCCGTATCGCCTTTCATCAGGCCGATCTCTTTCAGCCCGTTCACGATGGTCCTGGCTGCCAGCAAATGCACTTCCTTGTTGAAGATGCCGGGTTTGGTAGCCCCGATCGCAGCCATGTTGGCGTCCAGCACGATCTGGTAAATATCTTTCTGCCGGGGGTTGAATTTTCCGCCGACGGGGACGGTGCGGGTGATGTCGCTGGCATAGTGCAGCGGGGTTTCGCAGCCGGCGTCGACCACCATCATGCGGCCCTCCTTCAGGATATTGCCGTGGTAGTGGTTATGCAGCGTCTGCCCGTCGACGCTGAGGATTACGGGGAACGATACGGGACCGCCGTGCGAGAGCGCAATGCCTTCGATGGCGCCGGCGATCTCCTGCTCCACCGTGCCGGGGCGGGCCATGCGCATCGCCGTGGTATGCATGATATAGGCCACATCGATCGCTTTTTCCAGTTCCCGGATCTCGATATCTTCCTTGATGCTCCGCATGGCCACGATGCCCAGGATCAGCTCTTCGGAGATAAAATCCTTCACCTGCGAGTGGTGCACCCCCAGCAGGCTCTCCAGCCATACCAGCACCCTGTAGCGATACGGTTTGACAATATGCACCTTGCGGCCTTTGGCCAGCGCTTCGCGAATGTAGGTTTCCAGCTGTGCCATCGGTTCGGTGTGGTCAACCCCGACTTTGGCCGCCCTTTCCTTCATGGAAGGCTGCGGGCCCATCCAGATAATGTCGTCGATATCCACATCGTTGCCGAAAATGATGTCTTTGCCGTTGTCCAGGTCGATGACCCCTGCCAGGTCGGGATGGTCCAGCCCGAAATAGTACAGGAAATTGCTGTCCTGCCGGTAGTGATAGGTGTTGGCGGGATAATTCATGGAGGCTTCGGGGTTTCCCGGAAACAGGATCAGGCCGGAAGAGACCAGCTGGCGTAACCGCGCGCGGCGGGATGCATAGGTTGTTGGTGCGAACATATGGTAAAAATTTTAATTGAAGCGGCAAAAATAGCGAAAATTATGCGTATCTTTAAAGGCGATTATTCCCCGGCTATGAAAACATCCATACTTTTTCTGTTATTATTTGCCGGCGCCCTTTGTGTTTCGGGGCAGGGCGGTTATTATCCGCCGCCCCGCCAGGTGATCTATCACGACGGGATGCTGACCATCTATCCCCCCGATTCCCTGCCCGGCGCGCCGGTGACCTTGCTGGCTTACAACGTTTATGTCGATGACCTGTTCTATGAGAACGTACCGGTTGCCAACCCGGAGGATACCGTGGATGTCGTGCTCGACTTTCAAATCATTGATCCGGGTGAGCAGGTGTTCTGCGCAACAGCGGTATACAATTACTGGATCTCCGATCCGGCCTGCGATTCGGCCATGGTGATCTACGGGCATATGCTGCCTTTCCTGGAAGACTGGTCGTCCGGGAATTTTGAAGCGAACCAGTGGGATTGTCAATCACCCCACTGGATCATCAAGGCTGATGAAGGGAACCCGGCGCCGGAAGCCCGTTTCGACGGTTCGGCCGGTTTGGCCAATTACAGTGAAATACTGCAAAGCTATGCCTTTCGTGCCGATTCAATCATTTTCGGGGATATTCAATTCAGTATGGATGTGAGACTCGAAAGCAATAATCCGACAGGAGATGAAAAATTATATGTAAAGTATTGGAATTCAGTAACCAAACAATGGATTTTGTTCATGACTTTCGATAACCTGGATAGTTCCTTTGATTGGAGAAATAAAATGGAAAGGCTTTACAAGTGTACAGGCAGGATAATTAAATTGAGATTTGAAGCGTCCGGATTGAATTCCTCCGATATCTCATCCTGGTCAATCGACAATATCCGTGTGTACCGGGAGTGTCACGGTTCTAGTTATTTGACAGCAGAAGTTTATAGCAACCATGTCAGGCTTTATTGGGAACCTCCATACATTCCTTACCCCTACCCCTGGCCCCTCCAATGGGACAATGGAGTAAATTATAATGCAATTGGAACCGGCGGGGCAGTGGAATTTATGGTAGCCGCCCGATGGCCACCAGAAAATCTGTCAAGTCATATAGGATATAAAATAACCCAGTTTGCCTTTGTCCCTTAT
>JAWOHY010000158.1:0-4154 GCA_046484945.1 Bacteroidales bacterium | reverse complement strand
GGGAAATAAGCTTAGCCAGTAATTTGATTATGTCCGTATGAAAACATTGCAGCCAACGCTCCGGAAATATGCCTTCGTTCTTATCGCCCTTGTCGGGATCATCGCGTATGCCAACTCTCTCAACAATGAATTCCAGTTCGACGACGGTTATCACATCGTTGAAGGGCAAAGGATCAAGAAGATGGAAAACGTTTTAAAATTATCTCACTGGGAAGTGTTGGAAAGCCGGCCTTTGTCATTTTTTACCCTGGCCGTGAATTACAAGCTGGGCGAATTGGATGTGACAGGCTATCATGTTTTCAACCTGCTTATGCATGTCCTTGCCGGTTTTATGGCCTTTTTGCTCAGCTTGCAGATCCTTTCACTGGGTATGTTCCGACAAAATAAGACGGTGAGTGACAACAAAGTGCTGATTGCGCTTTTCACGGCATTCATCTTTATCACCCACCCGATCCAGACGCAGGCCGTTACGTATATAATTCAAAGAATGTCCGTCCTGGCTGGGTTCTTTTACATGTTTGCGATATGGCTGTATATCAAGGGAAGAAGGGCCCATATCGGAGAAACAGGCGCACAACCCTGGGTACCTCATCTTTTCTATATCGGGGCTTTCCTGGCCGGGTTCCTGGGAATACTCTCCAAGCAAAACGCCGCCTCCTTCCCGCTGGCATTCATTCTTGTGGAGGTGATGTTCATCCGCACACCGGCCATGAAAA
The DNA here is from genome assembly GCA_046484945.1 of Bacteroidales bacterium. Taxonomy (GTDB): domain Bacteria; phylum Bacteroidota; class Bacteroidia; order Bacteroidales; family JAGOPY01; genus JAGOPY01. Next base: position 3,438 of record JAWOHY010000158.1, on the reverse strand, counting down.
TAGATAAAAAGTTCCTGCTGATCTTTTCTGCCGTTGTTGCCGCCGTGATTATTGCAGGCCTGATACGTGTCGGGCTTCCGGTAGAATTTGAAATGATCAGCCGCTCCGAATACCTTTTTACCCAGTTCAGGGTGCTGGTAAAATACTGGCAGCTGCTTTTCCTGCCGGTAAACCAGCATCTCGATTATTACTGGACGATATCCTCCTCCCTGTGGGGTTATAAAGAATTGCTCAGCCTGGCCTTCCTCCTGGGTACCATCGCCCTGGCCATTTTCCTTATCGGAAAGAAGCAGATGATCCCCGCCTTTGCCATATTCTGGTTTTACCTGACCCTTTCGGTAGAATCCAGTATTATCCCCATACGGGATGTTATTTTCGAGCACAGGCTTTACCCCGCGGTCATGGGGTTTGGTTTTGCCATCAGCTACCTGGCATTCCATTACCTGAGCCCCAAAAAGCCAAATTACCCTTTGATCATCCTATCCGTCATTACGGTCATTTATATCGGCGCATCGATCCACCGCAACAATATTTGGGAGAATTCCTACTCGCTGTGGAGTGATAGTGTCAAGAAATCTCCGAAAAGGGAGCGGTCGTGGTATTGGCTGGCAACTTACTATACATCACAACGGGACAATGAGAATGCTATGAACGCTTTCAACACCTCCATTGAGAACAATCCCCGGTTTCCCCTGGCTTACAATGGCCGCGGCAACCTGAAAAAGGAAATGGGCGATGTGAAGGGGGCCATCCAGGACTATGATATAGCCATCCAGCTCGATCCCTGGTATGGCACGGCATACTATAACCGGGGCATTGCCCTTTCGTCCGAAGGCAAGGTGACGGAAGCCATTAAAGACTACGACAAGGCAATAGAGTCGGGAACAGTTTCTGCTTCTGTTTATTATAACCGGGGGAATGCTAAGCGGAGGAAAGGAGACTATAATTCCGCCATTGAGGATTATAACATCGCCGTACAGAAAGATCCCCGCTACCCGCTGGCTTACTATAACCGCGGGCTTACATTTGCCGCGATGAAAGATCATCAGAGGGCGATCGTGGATATCGACCTGGCGATCCGGATCGAACCGAAAAATCATCTTTTTTACAACGGGAAAGGCGTTTCGCTGATAGAACTGAATCAAATCGATGAGGCGATCAATAATTTTAACCTGAGCATTCAGTTCAATCCCAATTTCGGGCAGGCCTATTTTAACCGCGGATATGCAAAGTATAACAACCTGGGCGACCTGGAAGGGGCCTGTAGCGATTGGAAAATATCATCTTCCAAAGGTTACAGAATGGCTGATTCTTATTTGAGGAGGCATTGCAATTGATCTTTTCGGTTTTTCAAGCATGAAAAAGATCCTGATCATCGTACCTGCTTTTAATGAGGCGGAAAACATCAGCCGGGTCATTCATAAGTTATATAATGAAAACCGCGACTGGGATATCCTGGTCGTAAATGATGCCTCCTCGGACAATACCAGCGAGCTGGCAAGGGTCACCGGCATGGTTACCGCCGTCATCGACCTTCCCTTCAACCTGGGCATCGGCGGGTGTGTGCAAACCGGATTCCGCTATGCCCGGGATAACGGATATGATTATGCCCTGCAATTCGACGGCGATGGCCAGCATAACGCTGAAGAGATCCGTAAGCTCATCGGCCTGGTGATCAATGGTGAAGCGGATGTGGCGATCGGTTCCCGGTTCAGTGAGAAGCATGACGGTTTTAAATCATCAGTATACCGGCGGATCGGGATCAGGATCTTCGAATGGTTTTCCTTCATGCTGATCCGGCAGCGGATCACCGATCATACATCCGGGTTCAGGGCCTATAACCGAAAAGCGATCTTCTTTCTGGCAGAGTATTACCCGGATGACTATCCCGAACCTGAGGTGGTCATCCTGCTCGGCAGGAATAATTTTACCATCCGGGAAACATTCACCCAGATGTATGAACGACAGGGCGGGGTGTCTTCCATCCCGCTGACCAAAGGCCCCTATTACATGATCAAGGTCATGCTGGCAATGTTCATGGCCTCCATCCGGTCAAAAATATACACCCATGAATAACCAGATGAGCACTATCGGCAGCAATACCCAGACCACGCAATCGATTGCCATCGCTGTCAGCGTCAGCCTGTTCCTGTATATCCTTTACCTGGTCAGAAAAAAGAAGATCAAGGAGGAATATTCTTTGCTATGGCTCTCATCCAGTATCGTATTCATTGTATTTTCCATCTGGAGGGACGGGCTGGAGTACTTTGCCCAGCTGGTGGGTATCGCCTATGCGCCCGCTGCACTGTTCCTTATCCTGCAGCTGGCCATATTCCTGATCCTCATTGAATTTTCCATTATCATTTCACAGCTTTCCGAAAAAAACAAGATCCTGGCACAGGAATTAGCCCTGCTGAAAAATGAGATTGAAAATTTAAAAACGGGAAAACAAACCGATAATCCGGTAGCTGGTAACGATTTTAAAGACATTGAAGCGGTGAACGATCCTGTTGAATAGGGAAAGGCCATAGCGCCCGGCCACTTCATACTGTTCCCTGAACTGCTTTTCATAACCCGTTTCGCTCTTGGAAGCCCCATGCCGTCTGAATGCGGCCAGGTCATGATCAATGACATGGGCGGGGGATATTCGTGAAAAGCGGAGCCACAAGTCGTAATCGATGGCATATTTCAGTGACAGGTCGAGCGGGCCGGCCTCGGTGAACAGATCCTTCCGGAAAAAAACAGCCGGTTGTGAGATGAAATTCTCCCGTAAAAGTTTTTGATGAGAGAAGCTTTTCAGGCTGAGATTCTTATAGCGGGTGATCCATTTCCATCGCTCCTTACCGTTTTTATCGATGATGATGCACCGGCCGTAAAGCCAGCGACATCCGGGATGGGCAGCGAAATAATCCAGCACCCTGTTCAATGCACCCGGCAGATACAGGTCATCCGAATTCAGCCAGCCGATGATCTCCCCCGAAGCCATAGCGATCCCCTTATTGATGGCATCGGCAAAGCCCTGGTCAGGCTCGCTCACCCATTTGATCCTGTCGCCGTGCCGCTTCAGGATTTCCAGCGTCTGATCGGTGGAGCCCCCGTCGACCACGATGTATTCCAGGTCATCCATGCCCTGTTCCAGAACGCTTTGAACCGTCTGGCCGATATAGCCGCCCTGGTTGTAAGATGGTGTAATAACCGAGATCTTCATGCACCGATTAATTCCCGGTAAAAATACATCATTATCGTATAACGGTGTAAAAGCGTAAATTTGCCCGATGCAAAAGATGATCCAATGGCTGAAACGCCACCGAACCATCAATATCCTCCTTGTAATCGCCTATTTTCTTGCCGTCGTGGGCTTTCACGATGAAGTGACCATGCTGGCCATCCAATTGCGCAGAAAAGTTTCTATAGAAGGCTACAACCTGTTTTTCAGCC
>JAWOHY010000119.1:0-5229 GCA_046484945.1 Bacteroidales bacterium | reverse complement strand
CAAGCCATGTTCCTTTCATGGTTCTTCCTTGTGGTTTTTATCCTGATGAGCGGCCTTTTCACCTCTGTTGAGAACATGCCAGGATGGGCACAAACCATAAATTATATCAATCCCATCGCTTATTTTATTGAAATTCTCCGGATGATCATGCTGAAAGGATCAGGTTTAGCAGACATTTCCGAAAATCTTCTAGCCCTGACGATCTATGCAGTGATTGCATTATCAGTGGCTATCCTGCTGTACAAAAAAACAACCTCTTCTGGTTAAAAACTTATCCGACATCCTACCGTTTCCAGCCCTTGACTTTAGTTTGCAAATTGTTTATATTTGATCTGATTTTGTGAGTCAAATAATTTCTTTTTAGCCAAAAAGTTCTAATTGCAACAATATCAATAATATGCTTATTTATTATATATGTAGTAAGTGTTCATTTAACCACTAAACCAAGTAAACCATATGAAAAATTCTGCTGCTAAAAAGTTAATTTTTCTGATTTTCCTGTCAGGCTTGTTTGGGTCATCCAACGCACAGGAATTCCTTCCCGCCCTGAATGACAATTACATGGGCATAAACCAGGCCACTTTGCAGCCCGGTGCTATCGCCGACAGCCGATTTAAGATAGATGTAAATTTTTTCGGCTTCAACAGTGATATATACAATAATATGATCCGCTTCAAATCGGCCGGGCTGGTCAACCCTTACAAAATCTTCACCGAGGAAGACTGGTGGGATGATAACACTTACCTGTCTGACCCGGACGGGAAAGATAAAAGCGCTGTTTTCAACCAGACTGTGCTGGGCCTGTCATTTTTAGTATCCATCGGTCAAAAACAGGCTGTGGGTTTTACTTTCAGGACACGAAACATCATGAATGCCGATGATGTGAGTGAACCCCTGGCCCGGTCTATCTATGGTGATTTCAAATATCCTGAATATTGGCGGCAGTGGTATTATGATGAAAATCTGCGGGCTGTGAACCATCTTTTTACAGATTACGGCCTGACCTATGCCAGGGAGGTGTTCGACCTGGGGGTGAATTATTTGAAGGCAGGCCTTACGGTAAAGATGCTCCAGGGGATTGGCGGGGCTTATGTGCAGGCGGATGAATTCTATTACTACTTCTATAACCAGAACAACAATTCCATTGATGCCGATTATATGTCGTGGAACTCCCCCTATGTCAATGCCGGTGTTTCCGACAACTGGAACTGGGGTTCGAACGAAAACAACAGGTTCGAAAGCGGTTTTATGTATGCATTTACAGCGAAACCTTCTGTCGGGCTCGACCTGGGGGTTGTTTACGAATTCCGGCCCAGGTATAAGGATTACAGGTACGACATGGACGGCGAGACCAACCTGATCCGAAAAGACCAGAATAAATACATGCTGAAAGTGGGTGTATCTGTCCTGGATATAGGCCGGCTGCGATATGAAAAATCTTATAACAGCCAGGATTTCACAGCCAACTTTACGCCTGATTACCTTAATCGTTATCAGAGTGGCAACAATGCCGTGCCGGGTAGCACCCACTGGATGGATATTGAGGAAGTGACTTTTGGTTTTCCGCCTTATGTGAACTTTGCCGATACGGTATACCGCAGGATACAACTTGGCCAGGGTATTAACGGAGGAAATGAAAACAAGGAAGACTTCACCATCAAACTGCCGACGGCGTTCAGCCTGCAGGTCGACTTTAACATTGTGCAGGGGCTATATCTGAACCTGACCACCTTTACTGCACTTAACCAGGGCTTCACCAAAACGGGAAATTCACATTATATATCCAATTACAGTCTCACCCCACGCTACGAACACAAGTGGTTTGGTGTGATGCTGCCCATGTATTTCAACCAGTACCAGAAATTTAACATGGGGATCGGGCTCCGCGCCGCTTTCGTCTATTTCGGCATCAATAACCTGTTCACGGGATTATTCAATGATCCATACGGCTCAAGTATTTACCTGGGTGTGAAAATTCCCATCTGGCATGGCAAACCCCCGAAAGATTTTGATAACGATGGTGTTTCGGATAAGTTTGACAACTGTCCGACCGTTCCCGGTCCATGGGAATTCAGGGGATGCCCTGACAGAGATGGGGATGGAGTCCCTGATCATGAAGATGAATGCCCCGATATTCCCGGCCTGAAGGAATTCAGAGGCTGCCCCGACAGGGATGGGGATGGAGTCCCTGATAAAGATGACCTGTGCCCCGATGAGCCCGGGCCTAAGACAACCCAGGGCTGCCCCGACAGGGATGGGGATGGCGTCCCTGATTACCTGGACGAATGTCCCGACGATCCCGGCCCTGCCAGCCTGAATGGCTGTCCCGACAGGGATGGGGATGGCGTCCCGGACCATAAGGACCTTTGCCCGGATATAGCCGGTAAGATAGAATACGGCGGCTGTCCGTTCCTCGACACAGACGGTGATGGGGTGAAAGATGAAGATGATATGTGCCCGACCATTCCGGGCCCGGCCGAAAACAGGGGCTGCCCCTGGCCCGACACCGACGGAGACGGCATTCCCGACCACCTGGATAAGTGCCCATTAACCCCCGGTCCGCCTGAAAATAACGGTTGCCCGGTCATCGAGGAAAAGGAACAGGAAATCATTAAAACGGCGTTTGAAAACCTCGAATTCGAAACCGGCAAGGCGGTGATCCGTTCCTCCTCTTTTTCTTCACTCGATGAACTGGCTGGTTTGCTGATCAGTAAACCCGCCTGGAAATTACAAATCTCCGGGCATACCGACAGCGTTGGCAATGATGATTTCAACATGAAGCTTTCCAAAGACCGTGCACAATCTACGGCTAAATACCTCGAAGGCAAGGGTGTTGCCCCCAGCCGGCTGATCACCGAATGGTTTGGCGAAACCCGGCCGATTGCCGATAACAGCACACCCGAAGGCCGCCAGAAGAACAGAAGGGTGGAAATGCAGATCGTATTCGATTAGGTTTAATTAACAGCCTGATATTCAAAAAAATCCATATCGGTGAACATCGGTATGGATTTTTTTGTTTACCTTTGCCGCCCCGTACAATAATACACGTACGGGTAAGTTAATTAAAGCCATGACGTAACAATACTGATTTAATTACGTAAAAGGCTGATGTTGAACGAAAAATGATTAAATGAAGGTATTAAAATTCAAATTCATACCGATCCCGATACTACCCAACCTCTTTTTCCTGATCCTTACTACACTTCTGCTTACCTCCTGCCTCGACAATCACCGGGACAATCTCAACCGGGCGCTGGCAGAAAATGATACAGTGAAGCGTTACCGAATACAGGAAATACAGGAAAGAGGACGGCTGGTTGCCATTACGGATAATAACACAACGGACTATTTCATATTCCGAGGTACACCGATGGGATACCAGTTTGAGAAATTGAAGATGTTTGCCGATTATCTTGGTGTTGATCTTGAAATAAAGCTCAGCAATAACCTGGATGAAGCATTCCGGAAACTTGACCGGGGTGATGCCGACCTGATTGCCATGGGAATTACGGTCACACTGAACGGACCGGGCCATGTGGCGTTCACCGAACCTATTCTTCAGACAAGGCAGATGCTGGTGCAGCGCAAACCGGAGAACTGGCGGAAAATGAGGAACTGGGACGAGATTGAGCAGGCCATGGTCAGAAATCCGCTGGATTTAGCCGGCAAAACGGTATATGTGCCGAAAAATTCCCCTTTTTCCAACCGCCTGAAGAACCTTTCGGAGGAAATCGGCCAGCCGGTATATTTAAAGGAAGAGCGGGACCGGAAAACAGAACAACTGGTGGAGGCTGTTGCCAACGGGGAAATTGCTTACACGGTATGCAATGAATACATGGCACTGCTCTTTGAGAGGATGTACCCCGAACTGGATATCCGCACAGCCATCAGTTTCCCGCAAAATCTGGCCTGGGCCGTCAGGGAAGACTCCGACAGCCTCCGGGTCACTATCAACCAATGGATGACAGAATTCAATAAAACCACGGCGTCCAGATTCCTGTTGGAAAAGTATTTCAGCTCCACGCGAATGGCCCATATGGCTAAAAGTGAATATGTCTCGTACAACCAGGGAAAGATCTCCGCCTATGATGAAATATTAAGAAGTATGGCGAGAAAATATCATCTCGACTGGCGGCTGGTTGCCTCGTTGATCTACCAGGAATCGCAGTTCAATCCCAATGCCAGGTCGTGGAAAGGGGCGTTTGGCCTGATGCAGATGATGCCCGCCACAGCAGCTATTTTTGGAATTGATACGAATTCTACCGCGACGGAACAACTCGAAGCCGGGATCCGTTATATCAAGGCCCTGGACCGGGAATTACCCGCCGAGATCAAAGACCCCAATGAAAGGATGAAGTTCATCCTGGCTTCCTATAATGTCGGTATCGCCCACGTTTACGACGCCCGCAGGCTGGCTGAGAAAAACGGCCAGGATCCGAATGTCTGGTCGGGAAATGTCGATTATTACATCCTGAACAAATCCAACCCTGCTTATTACAGGGATTCAGTTGTGCGTTACGGTTATGCGCGGGGAGAAGAAACCTACAACTTCGTGATCGAGATCCTCGACCGGTTTGAGCATTACAAGAACGTCATAAATGATTGAAGATTTACATTTTACGATCTAAAATCTTGAATTTTAATTCCTAAATTCATATCCTAGATTGTAAATCGTAAACTGTAAATCCTAGATCAATCCAAACTCTTTCTTGATCTGTTCAACCCACTTTGACACCCGTTCGTCGGTCAATTCCGGCTGCTGGTCATTGTCGAGGGCAAGGCCGTAGAACATATCGTTTTCCACCGATTCCGATTCCTGGAAGTCATAACCTTCCGCAGGCCACCAGCCTTTGTGGATGGCTCCTTGTTTTTCAAACATCTCCTTCAAAAAGGCCATTCCATCGACAAAATGATTCGGGTAAAGCACCTGGTCGCCCAGGCCGAACAAGGCAAAGGGCTTGCCATCTAACTCCGCCTTTTCAATCTTTGCAAAGAAACCGGTCCAGCGAGTCTTATGCGCCTGTCCCCAGCTATCGGCGCCGGTAGTGCTCCCGCCGATGATGAAAGCATCGTACAGCGCGAACTCCGCCGTGTTGATCTCGGTAATGGTGAAAATATCAATGATCTCTTTATCAAACTTTGAATAGATCTTATACGCGGCCTCTTCCGTGTTGCCTTTCTTGGGCCAGTAAACCAGAGCGATTTTTTTCATGGGGATCGTGTTTTAAG
>JAWOHY010000063.1:0-18013 GCA_046484945.1 Bacteroidales bacterium | reverse complement strand
TGCGCATCCGCGACCACGGCTTCGAAATTATTGGCGGGCTGAGCGAATTGTATGTAACACTTCATTATAAAAATTCAAAATTCAAAATTCAAAATTCATATGACATTAATCATAAAAGGCTCCGGCCTGACAATCGAAGACGTGGTAAAAGTAGCCCGTCACAATGAAAAAGTAGAACTGCATCCCGAAGCGGCAAAGCGGATTGAAGCCTGCCGGGCGATGCTGGAGAAAAAGATCGTGGCCCGCGAGATCATGTACGGGGTGAATACTGGCATCGGCGAATTCTCCGAGGTGGTGCTGACCGACGACCAGGTGCAGCAATTCCAGCGATACCTTATATACAATCATGCGGCAGGGATCGGCGACCCCATGCCCATCGAATGGGTACGCGGCGCCATGCTGGGCAGGATCAACGTGCATGCCCATGGCAATTCGGGGATGCGGCTGGTCATCACCCAGACCCTGATCGATATGCTGAACAAAGGCGTCACCCCGTGGGTCTGTCAAAAAGGTTCAGTGGGTGCCTGCGGCGACCTGGCTCCCATGTCGCAAATCGCCCTGCTGCTGATGGGCGAAGGCAAAGCCTATTACCAGGGCGAACTGCTCGACGGGAAAGAGGCCCTCGACCGGGCCGGCATTCCCATTCCAGGCCTGCATGCGCGCGACGGCCTGGCCACCATCAACGGCTCGAACGTGATGACCGCCATGAGCGCCATCTTTATTCATGATGCGAACAACTGGCTGAGACAGGCCGAGATCGCCGCTGCCATGTCGCTGGAGGCGCTCAAGGCCAACATGAAACCATATAATGCAAAACTTCACGAAGTAAGGGGCTTCCCTGGGGCTGTCCGCAGCGCGAAAGCCATCAATAGAATGGTAGCGGGCAGTGACCTGGTGGAGGGCAAGATCAAGCAAAAGGTCCAGGACGCCTATTCCATGCGTTCCACCCCGCAGGTGATCGGCGCCGCGCACGATGCGCTGGCCTGGGCGCGGAAACAGGTTGAAACGGAACTGAACGGCGTGGGCGACAACCCGATCTTCTTCCCGGAAGATAACCTGACGCTGACCGGCGCCAATTTCCAGGGCACCCCGGTGGCGCTGCCCATGGACATGGCCGGCGCCGCCATCACCATGATCTGCGTCCTCTCCGAAAGAAGAATGAACCGGCTTGTTAATCCCGCCCTGAGCGTCGGATTGCCCGCATTCCTGACCAAAGGCGCCGGCATGTTCTCCGGCCTGATGCTCAGCCAGTATACCGCCGATATGATGATCGTCGAACAAAGGATCCTCTCGGCGCCGGCATCCATCCAGTCCATCCCCGCCGCCGCCGACCAGGAAGACTTCGTTTCCATGGGAATGAACGTGGCCCTGAAAAACTTCCAGATACTCGACAATGCTTACGGCATCCTGGGGATCGAACTCATGGCCGCCGCCCAGGCGCTCGACTTCCGCGAATTTACCTTTGGAAAAGGCGTGACCAAAGCGAAAGAGGTCATTCGCAAATACGTGGAGTTTCTCGATGTCGACCGCCCGTTGTACGATGATCATAACGCCATGAAAGCCCTCGTAAAATCCTGTGAGATCCTTCGCGAAGTCGAAAAAACCGTCGGCAGTCTGGAATAAATCTTATCTTAGCTTGAATTTTCAGGTAGATAAGATGACATCCACGGCTGAACAGGATCTTTCCAAACAAACCGGGACCGGCAAAAGGCCATTTCTTTGCCCCCTCGTGCTCTCGATGGCATTGACCTATTTTCTGGTCCTGGCTCTGCTTTTCCTGGCAGGCACTATCTTCTCAAAAGATATCAGCGAAATCCTGGCAAAATATGAAAGCTGGAATAACCAATCTACCCATCATTTCCGATGGATTGCCTGGATTGGCACAGGGTTGCTTTTTTTATCATGTGCCGGTATTGTTTTAATGTTAACTAAAAGAAGAATTGGCTTTTATATTTTCATTGCAGCTGCCCTGATTATCCTAATTCTGGACATCATTTTTTTTAAATTTGACTGGCTCAGATATGTACTGCATTCCGGTTTCATTTTTTTAACCGGCGTAGTTCATTATTCGCGAAAATGTTATTAACATTGAGAAATAAATTGGACTTTTTATAAATAACGGGTCAGTTTTTTAACAATATGAGATTATATATCACTCATTACCACTTAAAAAGAAATATAAGCTGTTAGTTAATTGTTATTTTTTTGTTATTTTTACTTTGTTATAAAGTGTTTTTTATTGTAATATTGCATATCAAGAAACGAATATCAATTTTCTATTAACCAAAATTTAATTTTATGAGAAAATTTACTATCTTCTTTGCATTCTTACTATTTGCAGGAATGCAATCTGCTTTTGCGCAGACCGAGGTTAAAGGTTCGGTAACGGATGCCGCCGATGGTTCACCGCTTCCGGGTGTTACGATCATCGTGAAAGGTACCCTTACCGGGGTGATAACCGACGCGCAGGGCATGTACGCGATTAATGTTCCCAGTGGGTATAACGAACTCGTTTTCTCATTCGTGGGCATGAAGACCGTCGAAGTGAAAATCGACGGCAGGGCCGTCATCGATGTGCAAATGTCGGAAGACGTCTTTGGTCTCGATGAAGTGGTAGTTACTGCCATTGGTGTTTCACGCGAGGCCAGAGGGCTTGGTTATGCTGTACAATCTGTTGGTTCGGAAGACATTGCCCGCTCACCTAACATTAACCCTGTTAATTCCCTGAGCGGCAGGGTTGCCGGTGTACAGATCACCAATTCTTCCGGTGCCGCAGGCGCCTCCAGCTACATGACAATCCGTGGTGCCGCCTCTCTTACCGGTAATAACCAGCCTCTATTTGTTATTGACGGTGTTCCCATTGACAACTCTCAGCTAACGTCAGGCAATCCGCTGAATGGTGGAAACAATCTGCTTTACGGAGTGGCATTATCGAACCGTATTGTTGATATTAACCCTGAGGATATTGAAAGTATCAATATTCTCAAAGGAGGTGCTGCCACCGCATTGTACGGCTTGCGTGCCGGTAACGGGGCCGTGATCATCACCACAAAAAAAGGAACTACCGGCGTTGGTCGGAAAACTACTGTTTCTTTTAACAGTTCAGTCACCATTGAACAGGTTTCACAACTCCCCGCAATGCAGGATAAATATGGACAAGGTTTATTTGGTAATCTTCTTGCTAATGGAACATTGAGCACAACCACACTGAACTGGGGACCAAGGCTCGACACATTAAGGTTTGATGGTGGAGAAAATCCTTACTATCCCAACGGTAATATTGTTGGAATGAGTAATCCCAATGCCACAGACATGAGGGTAGGCCCATATGACAATGCAGGAAATTTCTTCCAGACCGGCATGGCCTATAACAATTCGGTATCACTTACCGGAGGCAATCAAAACACCAGTTATTATTTCTCTATTGCCAATACCAACTCATCAGGTATTGTCCCCAACAACACTTTCGCGCGTACCAGTGTTTCTTTGGCTGGTGAATCAAAGCTGTCGAAAAAGTTTTCCACTGATGCAAGGATTTCATATACCAACTCAGGCGGTGATAGAATACAGCAAGGATCAAACACCTCCGGTATAATGCTTGCGCTCATGCGTATGCCATCTAACTTTGATATTACCGGCGGAGTTGACGACCCGGTTAATGATGATGCATCCTACAGATTGCCAACCGGTGCTCAGCGAAACGCTTACGCAGGTGGAGGTTATGACAACCCATTCTGGTCAGTGAACATGAACCGCTTCAACGACAAGGTCAACCGCGTAACAGGTCACGCCTCATTGAATTTCCTCGCCACTGATTGGTTAACTTTTACCTATCGCGTTGGCACTGACCTTTATAGTGACCGCAGGAAAAATTATTTCTCAAAGGGTTCAAGAACATTCCCGGCAGGTCAGGTGTATGAAGAACAACACTTTGTCAGAGACTTCAACAGCGACTTCCTGATCAATATCAACAAAAAGATCAATGAAGATTTTACGTTTACAGCCTTGTTAGGCCAGAACATGTACCAGACCCAATGGCAAAGACTTTACGTGCAAGGTGACAATCTGGCTGTTCCTGATTTTTACAACCTGAACAATGCGGCAACCATTCAGGCTTTTGAAACTCAAATTAAAAAGAGAACAGCCGCGCTGTTTGCCGACCTGGGCGCCTCATTCCGGAATATGCTTTATGCAAACGTAACATTGCGTAGTGAGTGGTCAACTTCATTGCCGGAAGCTGAAAACCCCTTCCTGCTTTACTCTGGTAATTTATCATTTGTGTTCACTGAATTACCCGGCCTTAAAGATAACAGGATCCTGCCATTTGGCAAAGCCAGGGTTTCTTATGCTGAAATCGCAAATGACGCATTTACTTATGCTACCTTATCATCTTATCCCCAGGCCGCTTTTGGTGATGGATGGACCGAAGGTATTTCATTCCCCGGTTGGGGCGGTGTTTCAGCTTCCAGATTATCAACGACAATCCCTAATAACGAGCTAACGCCTGAGATTCTGAAATCATTTGAAGTTGGCCTCGATTTGCGCTTTTTCCAGAACAACAGGTTAGGTCTTGATATTGCTTATTACAACAACAAGAGTGAAAATCTTATCCTCCAAGTCCCAATTGCCAAATCATCAGGTTTTTATACTGCGAACCTGAATGCAGGTTCGATGGTGAATAAAGGCATTGAGTTAACCCTTTATGGCAGCCCTGTGAGAACCTCAAATTTCTCATGGGATATTGATATTAATTTTACCAAGAACACCAATGAAGTTCTTGAACTGTATGAAGGTGTAGAAAATGTTTCCCTTGCAGGTTTTGTCGGCGCACAGGCCCGTGCCGTTGTGGGTGAATCTTATGGTAGTATCTTCGGCGACTTCTTTGAAACCAATGATGATGGAGATCTCATTATTGACGATGATCCTGAATCAGACAATTATGGCCGCCCGATTTACAACACTTCGGAGAAGAATCTTGGGAATGTTCTGCCAAACTGGACAATGGGTATCCTCAACTCTTTCAGCTATAAAGGTATATCACTTAGCTTACTGATTGATATCAAAAATGGTGGCGTAATGTGGAACGGAACAAGAGGAGCCATGTACTATTTTGGAACTCATGCTGATACTGAATCCCGCGAAGATGGAGAAATTTACATTTTTGAGGGAGTGAAAGAATCTGATGGGTCACCTAACGATATTCCGATTGCTAAAGACATCGGTTGGTATGTGTTGGGTCCCGGAAGCGGATTTACCGGCCCTACATCACAATTTGTTGAAGAAACTGATTGGGTTCGTTTACGCGAACTTACCCTGTCGTATAAGTTAAGCGACAAAATTGTGAACAGGACATTCTTCCAGAGTGTTGAAATCTTCTTTACCGGCAGAAATCTATGGGTTAGTACCCCTTATACCGGTATTGATCCGGAAACCAGCTTGATCGGCGCACAAAACGGTCAGGGCCTCGATTATTTCAATATGCCCGGCACAAAAAGCTATACCTTTGGCTTGCGCTTAACTTTGTAATCATTAGGTCAGATAATAAATTTATTAACGAAAAAAATCTAAAACAATGAGACAAAATATTTTCAAAACAATGAGTCTTATCCTAATGCTTACAGTTATATTATCCAGCTGTGAGAAATGGATAGATACAGACATCAATATCAACCCGAACAATCCTGGTGATGTCACGGTTGACCTGCTCTTGCCCGCAACGCAGGGAGCACTTGCGTACACTTATGGCGGAGATCTTACACGCTACCAGGCTATGTGGATGCAGCATCTTTCAGGTGTTGAACGTCAATCATTTGCACTTGAGCGTTATTCTCATATTGATTCAGACATCAACAACCTTTGGAACACGCTTTATGGAGGCGCACTGATAAACCTGAAGGTTATGGTAGAAAAAGCCGAAGAAACCGGAGCCAGGCATTATATGGGTATGGGCAAGGTTTTAAAAGCATTCGCCTTAATGAATATTTCTTCGGTGTGGGGTGATGTTCCTTACTCAGATGCTTTTAAAGGTACAGAGGGTGTTTTAAAAGCCAAATATGACTCGCAGCAACAAATCTATGAGACCATCAATACACTACTTGATGAAGCCCTCGTTCATTTTGGAGAGCAAAATGATCCATTAGCCATGGTTCCCGGCAATTCTGATCTGATATACAAAGGAAACATGACCAAATGGGAAAAGGCCGCCAGATCGCTCAAAGTAAGGGCAGCATTGCATCTTTCCAAAAGAAATGGCTTAGGCCCTGTAAGGGATCTGATCAATGCCGGTGGCCTGATCTCTGACGCTTCCGAAGATTTTCAGTTCAACTTTGGAGCTCCTGCAAATGAGAACAATCCTGTTTTTCAGTTCCAGGATCAACGGGGTGATATCCGGGTGGGCAAAAGAATTGCTGACATGCTTATTGCCACAGAAGACCCAAGAACACCTGAGATCATGGCCCTTAATGAGGAGGGAGAATATATAGGTTCCGGACCTGGTGAAGCCCTCACAACTGCTTCGTTGATCGGACCTGGTTATGCATCCGTAAATTCCCCTGTGTTTTTCCTGACCTATTTTGAAGTTAAGTTCATGGAAGCCGAAGCTTTTTATGGAGTTGATGATAATAAGGCTGCCACTGCTTACAATGATGCTGTCAAAGCCTCACTGGCAAAACACGATGTCAGTGATGAAGACTGGGAAGCCTCAAATGCCAGTGAGGATGCCGGTTCCATCACTTTGCAAAAAATCATGGAAGGCAAATACGTTGCGATGTTCCATAGTCTTGAAACCTGGACAGACTGGAGAAGAACGGGATTCCCAACGCTTCAACTGCCTGAAAACAGTGTTTATCCCCAAACCCTCAGGAGGTTTTTATATCCATTGGATGAAAACCTTTATAACACTGAGAATGTTCCTGCACATACACCTACAAGTCGTGTGTGGTGGGATGATGGAAAATAATCCTTCTGCCAGAACTCTTGAAAAAGGCTGCTCTCTTCGGAGGGCAGCCTTTTTATTCAATGATCAAGTCCTATACGATTAATTTCAACTTTCAAAGAATCGGCATACTTTAAAAATTCCTCCTTGAATTCTTCACCCACCGGGTCAGCGGGAGGCGATTCCACCTTCAGCGGATCTACCGGCTGGCCATTCTTAAAGAAACGAAAATCCAGGTGGGGCCCCGTGGATAAGCCTGTGCTGCCTACATAACCGATAATATCACCCTGCTTCACCCGGCCTCCTGTTTGCAAACCCCTGGCGAAACCGGCCAGGTGCATATAAAGTGTGGTATACATACTATTGTGCCGGATTCTTATGTAATTCCCTCCTCCTTTCTTATCCCAGCCCTTCTCTATCACCGTTCCATCGCCGATTGTCTGAACAGGTGTGCCGTGATCAGCGGCATAATCAACTCCCAGGTGAGGCCGCCTGATCTTTAAAATAGGATGCATCCGGCTGTGTGAAAATTTCGAGCTGATGCGCCTGTAACGTAAGGGCGCCTTCAGGAATGTCCGCTGCAGGTTTTCGCCGTTCTCATCATAATAGCCGGTAATATCCCCATATGAATACCGGAAAGCATACAGGTCCGTCCCCGTGTGATGAAAGCAGGACGCCAGGACCTTGCCAATGCCAATCGACCGCCCCTCCACGCTCAGTTCTTCGTATATTACCGTAAAATGATCGCCACGCTGTATTCCAAAAAAATCTATCGTCCAGGCATATACCTCCGACAATTCAATGGCAAGGGCAGGGTTCATCCCATTTTCAACCATGGCATTCCAGAGTGATGAATTGATGACACCACTGGCAGTCCGTGTTTCCCGTGTGAGGAGCTTCTCCCCGCGTGAAACAAATAAACTGTCGTGAATACCATAAACAATGTAGGAAACCGGACTTTCCTCGTATATAAAATATAGGACTCCGGGGATTGTGTCATTGGATAACATGATGGTATAAGCGTGTCCTGCCCGCATTCTCCGCACATCAAATACCGGCCCGGATAAAAGGGCAAGCTGGTGAATGACGCCTCCGCTAACGTTATGTTGAGAAAGAATATCGGATAATGACTGGTTGCGGCGGACTGCATCTTTAATGACCGTCAGAGAATCGATGACAATGCCATATTCAAAGGAAGGCTCGGGTTCCGGTTCGGGTTCAAAATAAATTTCATCCCTGCCACATTGCCGGAGTAAAAGATAGATCACGATGGCAAATGCCAGGATTAAAATAAAGATGATGGCTGTTACCGGTCTTTTCCTCATAAGTTTCCCCCGTATTATTTCTGTATGCGGCCAAAAATAATAAAAATAAAACGGAAGGATTGAGAAAAAAGGACCTTCTCAGGAATGATACGCCATGGCGAAAGATTTACCGGCCTCGAGTGCCTGCAGGTTCAAATCGACGATGGCTTCGCCTTTGGAGCCGAAAATCGCGCGTACAGCATTTTCCAGGGCTGTGTGATCAATACCGAGCCAGGGAGAGGCGGCGCCGAGGATCACCATATTGGCCGAGCGGGAAGATCCCAGATCTTTGGCAACCTGGTCGGCATCGATCAGCACATGCTGCTTCACCGCCCCAATCTCCCGTTTTACCTCCTCCATATCAGGATAGTCCGGAATATTGACATGAGGGGTGGTATTTGTAATAAGCCAGCCGTCCTTCGCCAGCCAGGGCAGGTACCGCAAAGATTCCATGGGCTCGACAGAAATAATGAGGTCAGCATGGCCATGCGGGATCAGGTCCGAATGTATTTCCCGGTCGGATATACGCAGGTTGGAATGAACGTCCCCGCCGCGCTGGCTCATGCCATGCACCTCGGCCTGCTTCAGTTTCAGGCCGGAATTTAACGCCGCCATGCCGATCACGGCCGCAATGGATAAGATCCCCTGCCCGCCAACACCTGCCAGTATGATATCTTTTTTCATGCCTGTTGTTCTTCGATAGTTTGCTTCAGTTTCTTTTTCTTTTCTTCACGGATCTTTCTGGCCAGGGTCTGGATACATTCCCGGCGGGGAATGATCACGGAAACCCCCTGGTAATCGAGCTCATTTTTGATGATCTCCATATTCTCCGCATGGTATTTCGGGGAAGGGTTCAGCACGAAGATGTGATCCTGGGCCACTCCCAGCCCCAGGCAAATATCTTCCAGTCTTCCTGTAGCCGCCGATTCCTGCCCTCCGGTCATGGCCGTTGTCGCATTGTCAAGGATCATCACCGTGATCGGTGTTTGATCATTGATGGCATCGAGCAGGCCAGTCATTCCCGAATGCGTGAAGGTTGAATCGCCGATGACCGCCACTGCCGGGCGGAAGCCGGCATCGGAAGCGCCTTTGGCCATCGTGATGGAAGCGCCCATGTCAACACAGGTGTTGATGGCGCCATAGGGCTCAAGGGCCCCTAAAGTATAGCATCCGATATCAGAAAATACCCTGCCTTTTGAGTATTCATTCAACGCTTCATTCAATGCGTTATAGGAATAAATATGGGGGCAGCCCTTGCAAAGCGAAGGCGGGCGGGATTTCACAATGGCAGGGACCGGCAAACCATACTTATCCTCCAGGCCGAACGCCCGCGCAATGATATTCGGATTCAGCTCGCCGTCGCGCGGGATCGTGCCGTCCATCCTGCCCATGATCTTTTTGCCATGATCCAGAAGGCCCCTCAGAAGCTCCTCTACAAGCGGGTAACCATCTTCAAGGACCAGAATACTGTCGCAAGCTTCGTAAATTTTCCGGACCATTTCCACGGGAAGCGGGTACTGCCCGATCTTTAACAGGGGATGAAGCAGGCTTTGTTCCGGAAAATTCTCCATAAGATAATTATTGGCAATACCGCAGGCAATCACGCCCATGCTTTTATCCTGGCCATCCTGGAAATTGTTATAAGGCGAATGGCTTGATTCTTCTTCAAAAAACGCCTGGTTCTTTAACAGCGACTTGTACTGTTTCCTGGCATTGGCAGGCAGCAGGATAAACTGCCGCGGGTTGCCCGGCAAATGTATCTCATTCTGTGGTAAAGCGGCTTGCCGCAAAACGCCGGAACGGGAATGGGCCAGCCTGGTGGTGATCCGCATAAGCACAGGTATGCCGTATTTTTCAGAAAGCCCGAATCCATACCTGACCATATCATAAGCCTCCTGCTGGTTGACCGGTTCCAGGATGGGGATCATGGCAAATTTCCCGTAAAAACGTGAATCCTGTTCATTCTGCGAGGAGTGCATCGACGGGTCGTCGGCAGCGACAACGATCAGCCCTCCGTTTACACCGGTGATGGCCGCATTGATGAACGCATCGGCGGCAACATTTAAACCGACATGCTTCATGCATACCATGGCTCTTTTGCCGGCATACGACATTCCCAGGGCCTCTTCCATGGCGGTCTTTTCGTTGGCCGACCAGGTGCTGTGGATCTTCTTATCCCGTGCCTCTTTCGACCGGTGAACATATTCCAGAATTTCGGTGGATGGGGTGCCGGGATAAGCATAAATCCCTGATATTCCAGCATCTATCGCCGATTGAGCAATGGCCTCATCACCCAGTAAAAGCATTTTCTCCATAATTCTTTCTCAAAATGTCAAATAAAATGGCTCGTGAGCAAATGTAACAAGATTTAAGATAATTATTCAAAAATATCAGCGTTATGCTCCCATGAACTTTCTGGGGCACCTGTTTTTATCAGGCAAGAATGAGGACATTATTGTAGGCAATTTTATTGCCGATGCAGTGAAGGGTAATTCATTCAATAAATACCCTGACGGGATCGCCAAAGGCATCAGGTTGCACCGTGAAATTGACCACTTCACCGATCATCACCCTGTATTTTTATCCAGCCGGAGCCGTCTGTATCCCAGGTACAGGATGTATGCCGGGGTAATCGTCGATATTTATTATGATCATTACCTGGCCAAAAACTGGCAGGATTTTTCCGAAGAAAAGCTGCAGTATGTTGTCAGTAAAGCATACTTTCTTCTGATACGCCGGATCCATCTTTTACCTCCGGGGTCCAAGCGGATTTTGCCTTTCATGATCACCCAGAACTGGCTGGTGAATTATAAAGACCTGAACAGCTTGCAGAGGGTTTTTAACGGAATGGACCGCCGGACAGGGCACCGCTCGGGCATGGGAGGCGCCATCGAAGACCTTTTAATACATTATCAGGAGTATGAAAGCGAATTCAAGGAATTTTTCAGGGAAATTATCAACCACATCCAAACATTCAGGAGTAACCTGGACTAGAACCTTCACTTGTAACCTCAAAACTACTTTTTAATTCCCACGAGTTCCTCGAGCATTTCGGTGGTAATGGATTTGGGCCGTTCCAGCGGGTACATCAGCGCGCGGTCCCAGATGATATTGGCACAAATACCGATGGCCCTGCCAATGCCGAACAAAACGGTGTAAAAATCATATTCCCTTACACCATAATGCCACTGTATGATCCCTGATTGCGCATCCACATTGGGCCAGGGGTTTTTTGCCTTGCCCTGTTCCATAAGAATTTCCGGGACAATCTTATACAACATGTCCGTATACCTGAACAAGGGATCATCCGGCATATGTTTCAGGCTGAACTCGCGCTGAATAAGATACCTCGGGTCTGTTTTCCGGAGCACGGCATGGCCGTATCCCGGGATTACCTGGCCGGAATTCAATGTATCCCAGACAAATTTTTTCAATTCTTCTTCTGTGGGATCATCGCCACCCATCTTTTCCCTGACATCCTGCAGCCAGCGCAATACTTCCTGGTTGGCCAGGCCATGTAACGGGCCGGCCAGGCCATTGATCATCGCCGCGATGGAAAGATAGATATCAGAGAGTGAACTGGCCACCAGGTGACCCGTATGGGCGCTTACGTTACCGCTTTCGTGATCGGCATGCAAAATAAAATGCATGCGGGAAACATCATCGTAAGGGGGTTTAATACCCATCATAAATGCGAAGTTCGCCCCAAAGTCAAGATTTGGATTCGACTGGATCCGTTTTCCATCGCGGTAAAGCTTTGCATAAATATATGTGGCGATCTCGGGCAGCTTGGCCAGCAGGTTCATCGAATCCTCGAAAGTCGGATCCCAATATTCTGTCTTGGAAATACCGGCGTTGTATTTCTTTACGAAGAAAGATTCTCTGTGCAATGCCAGAATGGCCGATGCAAAAATGGTCATCGGATGACTACAGCAAGGGGATGCATCGATCACTTCGTAAACTACCCTGGGCAATATCCTTCTTTTCTGGAACTCCTCCACGACCTCTTCCACATCTTTATCCGAAGGCATCTCTCCGGTGAGCAACAAATACCAGACACCCTCCACATAAGGCATCTCAGAGCCCTTCGGTTTGGGAAGCTGTTCGATCAGCTCCGGTAAGGTATATCCACGGTAGCGGATCCCCTCATTGGGATCAAGATAGGATATATCGGTCACCAGGGCCTTTAATCCGCGCATGCCTCCGATAAGTTTCCCAACGGTAACCTGGTCGATCACCACATCACCATATTCTTCCATCAGTCTTCGGGTCCTGGGCCGCCATTCTTCAATCTTCTGCCTGAGTTTAGCTTTTAATCCTGACATATTATCATATTTTTTGATTCAGTTATCAATCTATGCTATAACGTAGTAACATTTTCAAAATAAAAATGTTCGCAACATAAGATGGTTATCACATGTTTTTAATGACCGTTGTTCCGAATTCGGAACACTTAAGCAAAGTGGCTCCTTCCATCAGCCGGTGAAAATCATAGGTAACCCTGCGCTGCCGGACTGCGCTTTCCAGTCCTTTCCAGATCAGATCATGCGCTTCATGCCATCCCATGTACTTCAGCATCATCGCGCCGGATAAAATCACCGATCCGGGATTCACTTTGTCAAGCCCGGCATATTTAGGGGCTGTCCCGTGGGTAGCTTCAAAGATGGCATGGCCCGAATCATAGTTGATATTGGCGCCCGGGGCAATCCCAATGCCTCCGACCTGAGCGGCCAGAGCATCGGAGAGGTAATCGCCATTGAGGTTCATCGTAGCCACTACATCGAATTCATCCGCCCGTGTAATTACCTGCTGAAGGGTTATATCGGCAATGGCATCTTTGATCAGCAACTTGCTTTTCCACTGCCCCTTTCCATGGGTGGCTAACAGCTTCATCGCAGCCATCACCTCATCTGTCACTGCCTTCTGCTGATCCTCCGTCATCATATAAAAACCGGGCTCGATCAGCCTGGCATTGTCTTCGGAACTGATTTCCGGATTATCCTCCAGGTTGGCCAAAATCCAGCTTTCCCGCTGGGTAACGACCTGATCCCTGAATTCTCCGACAGCCAGTTCGTATCCCCAATTCTTGAAAGCGCCTTCGGTAAACTTCATGATATTGCCCTTATGGACCAGCGTCAGCGATTTTCTGTTTTCCTCCAGGGCATACCGTATGGCTGCCCGGATCAGTCTTTTGGATCCCTCTTCAGATACCGGTTTGATGCCAATGGCGGAAGATTCGGGGAAACGGATCTTGTTCACGCCCATCTGGTCCTGAATAAAACTTATCACCTTTTTCACTTCCTCCGATCCGCTTTTCCATTCAATACCGGCATAGATATCCTCGGTGTTTTCGCGGAAAATGACGATATCGACCAACTCAGGGCGTTTTACCGGCGAAGGTACGCCCTTGATGTATTTCACCGGACGAAGGCATACATACAGATCCAGGATTTGGCGAAGGGCTACATTCAGCGACCGGATCCCTCCCCCAACCGGGGTTGTCAATGGCCCTTTGATCCCGACAAGATATTCCTGGAACCGGCCAATGGTCTCCTGAGGCAACCATTCACCGGACCGGTTAAAGGATTCTTCACCGGCAAATACTTCCAGCCATGCAATTTTACGTTTGCCATGATAGGCTTTTTCAACGGCCGCATCTAAAACACGCTGCGAAGCCGACCAGATATCGGGGCCGGTTCCGTCGCCCTTGATGAATGGAATTATGGGATGGTCCGGAACAATTAAAAGGCCGCCTTTTTTTTCAATTTTCTCTCCTTGCATAATATAAGCCGGAAATAATATAGTTTACCTGCCAATCCGACAGGCTGGTAAAAATACAAAGTTTTTCATATCTTGAAAACCATCGGACATTATTTTTGTTTATTTGTAAAACAGAAAGATTAATAATGGAACCACTTTTTCCCTGGCCCAGGATCGTATTTTTTGACGGAATTTGCATATTATGCAACAAATCGGTTGATTTCCTGATCAGACACGATAAAAAAGGGAGACTGAAATTTGCCGCACTGCAATCAGAAGCAGCTGATCATTTGTTGAGCAGTGACCACACACAACCGGCCAATCCGGAAACAATCCTTTATTATGACAACGGACGTATCTATGACAGATCAACGGCCGTGTTAAAGATCTTGAAAGAGCTCCGGCAACCATGGCCCGTCTTCAGTTACCTGATAATAATACCCCGCCCCATTCGGGATTGGATTTATGATTTCATTGCCAGGTACCGGTACCGGTGGTTTGGCAGAAGAAAGCAATGCAGGCTCCCCGATGAGAAAACAAGCGAAGTAATCCTGGATTGATTTCCGGCTATAGCCCGGCAAAGCTCCAGCAAGTACCCGAACGGTAATGATTTTTAATGGGTGTGGGAGGTAATTCCTTGATCAAAGTGAACTGATACCCCCTTTATATAAATATTTCTCTGCTAAAGAAAGCAAGATATATATGGTTATGATGAAAGGGATGGCAGTAGCATGAAGAAGTGGAAGAAGGACTGCTGCAGAGCCGGCCAGGATATATCCGGCCCGATTATCCTGCCATTTCAAATTCCTGAATTTAAGGGATAGCATGGGGATCCGGGATATCATGAGAAAAGAGAGCAAACCGGTTATACCCAGCAGGATGAACTCATTGCTGATAAAGCCCCATATTATTTGCACGGGTCTGCCGTAAACAGGGATCAATGGTATGGAAGCGACAAACAGGCCGGCCGCCGGGGCAGGCAAACCAATGAAATCCTTTATTTCCGAACCCTCAGCATTGAAGCGGGCCAGCCGGTATGCTGCCGATATCAGAAAAATAAAAGCCACAAAAGGTAAAACAGTCAGCTCGCCTGAATAAACAGCAATGCCAATACTTTCGTGAAGTAAAACAAACAGGATTGCTGCAGGTGCCAGTCCGAACGATACAACATCGGCCAGCGAATCGAGCTGCGCTCCGATGGCTGAATAAGCGTTAAGCGCCCGCGCAAGCATCCCATCTAAAAAATCAAACATTGCGGCAAAAATGATAAACCAGGAAGCCATAACAAGCTCACCGGAAAATGCCAGGGTACCGGCGATGCTTCCGCAGAGCAGATTAAGCAATGTAACGAAGTTGGGTATTTGATTCTTTAGAATCATCTGTTTCTATGTCGTTCACGGGCAAATTTACAAAACAAAACAGCGCAAAGCAGATGGAGTCTCTTTGTTTATCTTTGCAGACGATCAGTGAAAATTAACTTATGCATCCAAAACAGATCTGTATTGATGATTACGACTATCCACTACCGGAGAACCGTATCGCACAATTTCCGCTCGAACAGCGAGACAGGTCTAAATTGTTGATTATCAATGGTAATAGGATCAATGAAGATTTGTTCTGCAACCTCCCGGATCATTTACCTGATAATTCCCTTCTGATTTTCAATGAAACCCGCGTTATTCACGCCCGTTTGATTTTCAGAAAACCGGGTGGCAGTCAAATCGAGATATTTTGCCTGGAGCCTGTCGCCCCTGCCCGTGAACACCAGCTCGCATTTCAGCAGCAGGAATGGGCCGAATGGAAATGCCTGGTAGGCAATTCTAAAAGGTGGAAAACGGGGGATCTCATCCTGAACTTTAATCATGACGGCCAGCATATCAGCTTAAGGGTTTCCAGGGTCAGCATGACAGGAGATGGGACATCTACGGTCCTTTTCAGGTGGGATCCGCCGGAAATGACCTTTGCAGAGATGCTGGACCATGCCGGAAAAATACCGCTCCCGCCTTACATCCATCGCCAGCCGGTCAGCCAGGATGAAGTGACTTATCAGACCATTTATGCAAGACAGCATGGCTCCGTGGCAGCCCCGACTGCCGGGCTCCATTTTTCACCGGAAGTAATGACTGAAATCAAAAAAAAGAATATTGATCTGTTGGAGTGTGTTTTACACGTAGGCGCCGGAACATTCAGGCCCGTGACTTCGGCGACACTTGCAGGACATGAAATGCATGCAGAAAAGATTTTTATTTCTTTGGATAATCTGAAAAAACTCAGGGATTCATCCGGTAAAACGATAATCCTGGTAGGTACCACCACCACAAGAATAATGGAGAGCATTTTCTGGTACGGAGTTAAGCTGATTAAAGGTCTGACAGCGGGCACAGAGATGGATATCAGGCAGTGGGACCCCTACGAAATGAAAGAGACAGAATACATTACCAGAGAAGAATCCCTTGACCGGGTAATCCTTGAGTGTGAACAATATCAGGCACGGGGAGTTAGCGGGTACACCGGCCTGATGATCGCTCCCGGCTATACATTCCGCTACCCTGACATCCTGATCACAAATTTTCACCAGCCCAGGAGTACATTGCTGCTGCTAATTGCCGCCTTTATCGGTGAAAACTGGCGAAAGGCCTATCATTACGCCCTGGAGAACAGTTTCAGATTCCTCAGTTATGGCGACAGCTGCCTGTTCTTCAAATCGGAGTAATCAATTATAAAAGCCGGCATAGTTAAATGGATACCTTTTTACTACTTTTGCCGTTAACCAATCCTGATCACTACAGAAATGACAGATCATGAGAATAAAGAAAAGCAGGCCGACCGGGAAATGACATTCTGGGAGCACCTGGAAGAGCTCAGGTGGCACCTTGTAAGATCTGTCATTGTTCTCTTTTTACTTGCCATTGCTGCCTTTGTGATGAGGGATTTTATTTTTGACCAGATCATTCTTGCGCCGAAAGAGACCTCTTTTTTTACATACCGCGTACTCTGCAACCTGGGGAAATGGCTTTCTGTGGATGCGCTGTGCATCGACTCAATCCCCCTTAAAATCATCAATATAAGAATGTCAGGACAGTTTATCACGCACATCTATGTTTCTGTTATGGTGGCGCTTGTCGTGGCATTTCCATATATTTTATGGGAAATGTGGAGTTTCATCAGGCCAGCCTTGTTACCCAGGGAAAAAATGTATTCGAAAGGCGCAGTTTTCTTCAGTACCCTGCTGTTCATCGTCGGTATGCTGTTCAGCTATTATCTCATCGTGCCACTCACCATTAACTTCTTTTCCTCTTACCAGGTCAGCGATGAAGTTACCAACAACATCGCCCTGAATTCATTTATCAGCACCGTGGTTTCCGTGACACTGGCCACAGGACTGGTCTTCGAACTGCCCATACTGGTCTTTTTCCTTTCCAGGGTAGGGATCCTCACCCCTGCCTTTATGAAAAGAAACCGGAAATATGTCCTGGTCATCCTGTTGACATTATCTGCTATCATAACACCCCCTGACATCTTCAGCCAGATATTGGTATGTATCCCGCTACTGCTGCTTTATGAATTCAGCATCCTGATTTCCTAATTCGGTAAAAAGCTTTTCACATTGAACACATTTTCTTAAATGATCCTCAACCTTGCCTGCAAGTAAAACAATCAAACCCTCTGATGAAAGATTATTTTTATACATAACATATTCAGCCATTAATTCTTCGTCGATGTGTTCATCTCTTTTTAGTGAAGTTTTAAGATTTAAGTATGCATCGTTTATTTTTTTTGCTTCCGGATTATTCTTAATCATTTCATCAAAAAGGTTTTTTTCATCTTCAGAAATAACTTCTTTATCGAGCAACTCAATTATTTTATTAAAATCGTTCATTTTATAAATACCTTTTTGTGCTTCTTAACCATTAGTAATGGCAATCAATTAAAAGTGACATTATTCTAATTTGTTTTTTAATTCATCAATCGTACGATAAAACATCTTTTTTATTGCGGCTTCGTTTTTATTTAG
>JAWOHY010000257.1:0-12224 GCA_046484945.1 Bacteroidales bacterium | reverse complement strand
TTCAGGTCAAGTCGCAACAAATCAATCTGTTGCGTGGCAGAATAAATGCCAGCGGAATCCGGGGCTTCCGGATCAATGGATATCGCTGCTTCGGCCTTATCCAGAAACTGCAGCGCTTTTTCGAAGGCATCCGGATCGCCCTGATCGTAAATGCCCAGCCAGTAATATGTTTCGGCATGTTGAATATACTGGTGGAAATTATATTGTGCATCAGCCTGAAAATAAAGCACACAGCACAGGCCGGCAAGCAGCCAGCGTTTCAAAAAACTTTTCAAATGCATCTTTTGATTATTACCGGATAAAAATAATCAAATTTATTCGCAGATAATTTTTTAAGAAGATCACCTGTCAGCGTCCTGACAGGTGTAAAATATCCTTCAGCATCAGCTCTAAATCCAGCGCTTCCTCCCTGACGCAAATCCTTGCCTTTTCATAAAAATTTCGCCGGGCATCCATATGCTCCCTGATAAAATCCGGCAGCCGCTCCGGCGGAATATTTTTCAGCAACGGGCGGCTTTCATACTTGCCCGAAAGTCGCTTCATTACTGTCTGATAATTAGCATCGAGATAAATCGTGATTCCGCGCCGGTTCATGAGTTCAATATTATCTTCAAAGCATGCGGTTCCTCCCCCGGCGGCTATTACCGTATTTCTGTCTTCCAGGTGGCTGAGAAGGATTTCCCTTTCCTTCTGGCGGAATGCTGTTTCGCCATACTTTTCAAAATAGGATAAAATGGAATATCCGGTGGATATCTCTATCATTTCATCCAGGTCGTAAAAACGATAACCAAGGCGTGTGGCGATCATCCTGCCCAGCGTCGTCTTTCCGGCGCCCATGTATCCTATGATAAAAATCAACATGTCAGTTGAAATAAAAAAGATCAGTTTTGCAACCGGATATTGGTAGTGATGCCCGATTTGATCTCGAACGATCTTTCAATGGTGAAGATCGACCGGTCATGAAAGCGGGAGCGGAATACGGCGCGGTATTGTCCGGGCATTATGACCAGGGATTCCTGCGACTGTCCGGTATCCCGCAGGTTGTGCACCAGTTCCAGCTTCCCGTCTCTTTCAATATACAGGCCGCCATAACCGCGGGAGGGTTTCTGCACCACCACGATGCCGGGCACAGGTATATCCACCGTAGTGGTATGGCTTTGTTCTATTTTGATATCATCGATATACAACCTGGGCAGGCTCAGGACTTCGATATGGTATGTGCCGGTGATATATTTTACGGGGTGCTCGATATCCTGTACATTGATGGTTTCCATGCTTCCATCTCTTCTGATAATACATTTCAGAGACTTCAAAACGGTACTCTGGGTATTCATTTTCAGATGCAGAAATCCCTGTGGCACATTGACCGGGATGATCGAATGCATTCCAGGGTTCAGCCGGATGCTGTCGACACGAACGGGCGGAATGGTGTGCACGACTATATTATAAGTAAGAAGCGGGTCAATGAAGAGCGTATCGGGCAAGCCGAAACTGTTCATGGTATGGATGAAATTATACCTGATTTTCCCGGTAAAATTGTCGAAAAACGTCATATTGACATTCGTTTCGGTGGGCCGGTTATGGGCATCCAGCAGGTTAACCTGGGTTGAAGTGGGATTGAGCGCCCGCGTAACAACGATATTCAGCGCCTGGTTGAATTGCATTTCGCTGGAAGCATCAAAATAAGTTCCCACGCAACTGAAAGCCTTTTCAAAATTAGTGCCAATGCCAATGATGAAAGGCCGCAGGGCAATGCCGTTTTTCTGGAGATATTCCGATGCGGCACAAGGATCTCCGCCGCATTCTTCGATACCGTCGGTGATCAGCACGATGATGTTCCGGCAGTTATCGCATGGCGGAAAGTCGTTGGCCGTCTGTTGCAGGGCATAGGCAATGGGGGATGTCCCCTTGGGGACAACGGATTCCAGGCGGTTTTTGATCCGGTTAAAATTATCTCTGGCAAAAGGGACTTCCAGTTTGGTATCGTTACACACCTGCGGCGGATAAGAATGCTGGTGACCGTAGAGCCTTAAAGCAACCTCAAGATCTTTGGTATTACTGAGACTGTCCAATACTTTATACATAATATTGCGGGCGATATTGATCTTGATATCGCTCTGCCACCGGCCATACATGCTCTGTGACACATCGAAAACAAACAGGATCCGCGTCAGTGGCTTTTTGGAGGGATCACTGGCAGGCTTTTGCTGTGCCTGGGCAGAGAACCCCAGTCCACTGATGAAAAAAAAACCTATCAGGATAAACCGGATCATCTTTTCGGGAATCTGACTTTGTGTCAAAAATAGACTATTTTCGCTATCTAAAAAAAATAAAATGTTGATAAAAAGAGTTTGAATTATCAAACGGTCAGGTGCCGGTAAATTAATTTTAACTTTTCAATCAATTTATGCGAATATATTTTCCACAGATTATCTTTCTGATTTCAGGCCTGTTACTGTCAGCTTCCATTGTCAGCCCGGCACAAACTGATCAGGCCCTTTTCATATCCGATGAAGATCATTGGGTCGATTCTGTGATGCAATCCCTCAGCCTGGAGGAGCGGATCGGCCAGTTGATGATCGTGAGGGCCAATACCCCCGGGGAAAAGTATTACCCGGTCATTGATCAATATATCAGGCAATACAATATCGGCGGGGTGACCTTTTTCGGGGGCAACCCGACAGCGCAGGCCATCCAGACCAATCACTGGCAAAGCATCGCCAGAACGCCGCTTTTCATATCCATCGACGGGGAATGGGGGGTGGCCATGCGGCTCGACAGCATCACCCCTTTTCCCTACCAGATGACACTCGGAGCCATTGCCGACGACAGCCTGCTTTACCGGATGGGGCTCGAAGTGGCTCGCCAATGCCAGCGGATGGGCATTCATATGAATTTCGCCCCCGTGGTGGATATCAATTCCAATCCGAATAATCCGGTCATTCACATGCGCTCCTTCGGAGAAAACAGGGAGCTTGTATCTGCCAAAGGGATCATGTATATGAAAGGCATGCAGGATGGCGGGTTGATTGTCACCGCCAAGCATTTTCCGGGTCATGGCGATACCGATGCCGATTCGCATCACACCCTGCCTGTCATTCATCATTCAAAGGAGCGCCTCGATTCCGTGGAGCTATATCCATTCCGGCAACTGATCGCCGCCGGCCTCGACGGTATCATGATCGCCCATCTCTTCATTCCGTCACTGGATGAAACAGCCAACACCCCCTCCACCCTTTCCGGACTTGTGGTCACCGGTCTGCTTCGTAAAGAACTGGGATTCGACGGGTTGATCGTCACCGACGCGCTGGATATGAAAGGGGTTACCCTGCATCATAAACCCGGTGAGATTGAATTAAAAGCCTTGCAAGCGGGGAACGACATCCTTTTGCTCAGCACCAAACTGCCTGAAGCTATCCAGTATCTGAAGAAAGCCGTCAGGCACGGAGAATTGGATGCCGGACTGATCGATGAACGCTGCGAAAAGGTGTTGCGCTATAAATACCGCGCGGGACTGTATAACATGGCACCGGTGAATACCGTCAATCTCGTGCATGATCTGAACAGCGCCGGGGCTGAAGTGGCAAACCGCAAATTATTCAGGGAGGCGGTTACCATCGTTAAAAATAATAATGATATTCTGCCTTTAAAAAGACTTGATACACTGAAAGTTGCATCTGTCGCCATCGGGTATGGCCGGACCACTCCTTTTCAGGAAAGACTGGCCTGGTATGCGCCTGTCAGCTTATTTGCATTGAAAAAAACGCCTTCGGAAAAAGAGGTTTCCACATTACTGAAGCAACTTGAACCATATAACCTGGTCATCATTTCTTTACAGAACACAAATACCTGGGGAGGAAGTCCTTATGGGATATCACGCGAAGCGTTGAATTTCACTGCAGAAGCTGCTAAAAGGAAAACTGTTATTCTCAATCTTTTTGCCACGCCTTATGCACTGGATCTGCTGGAGGGACAAACACAACCCGCAGCCATTGTGCTCTCCTACCAGGACCATCCTGACATGCAGGACATCTCCGCACAGGTGATCTTTGGGGGCATCCCAGCCAAAGGAACGTTACCGGTGAGTGCTGGAAGTTTGTTTGCATCGGGAACGGGTTACAAAACCGGATCCATACGCATGGCGTATGCTATCCCGGAGGAATTGGGTATCATTCGGCAATACCTTGAACCGGTCGATTCGATGGTAGAACGCTGCATCAGCCAGCGGGTATTTCCCGGCTGCCAGGTATGGGCGGCCAAAGACGGCAAGGTCTTCTATGCTAAATCATTCGGTCATCACACGTACGCTAAAGAAAACCCGGTCAATTCATTCGATCTGTATGATGTGGCCTCCCTGACGAAAGTTGCAGCCGGAACGATTTCGGTGATGCGGATGGTGGATGAAGGAAAGATCGATATCGACCGCTACTTGCAGGATTATCTTCCCTATCTCAAAGGCACCGATAAAGGGAAGATCATCATCAGGGAAATGATGGCGCACCAGGCCCGGTTGAAGCCCTGGATCCCTTATTTTAAGTATGTAAATGAAGATGGGAAACCGGACCCTGCTGTTTTCAGTGCCACTGTTTCGGAAGACTTTCCAATCAGGGTAGCTGAAAATCTCTATATCCGCATGGATTATGACCACGTGATCATCGACAGCATCATCGCATCACCGCTACAGAATACGAAAGCATACAAATACAGCGACCTGGGTTTTTACTTCATTCCGCAGATCATTCACAATCTCACCTACCAGCATTACGACGACTATTTGGATTACACGTTTTACCGTCCAATGGGCTTATCAACCTTATGTTTTACTCCGCGGGGGCATTTTCCCCTGAACCGTATCGTCCCCACCGAAGATGATAAAATATTCCGCGGACAATTATTACACGGTGACGTACATGATCCGGGCGCCGCTATGATGGGCGGGATCTCCGCCCACGCCGGTGTTTTCTCCAATGCGAATGATTTCGGCATCATATGTCAGATGCTGCTGCAGGGCGGCACTTACGGTGGTGAACAATATCTGCAGGAAGCCACCATCAAAGAATTCACAAGAAGGCAATTTCCATTGAACCAGAACCGTCGGGGCATTGGTTTCGACAAGCCTTTTCCTGAATATTCGATAAATGGCTCCGCCTGCAAAAGCGCATCCCCTGCAAGTTATGGGCATAGCGGTTTTACCGGGACATATCTGTGGATTGATCCGGAAAACGGCCTGGTCTTCGTTTTCCTGTCAAACCGCGTCCATCCCGACGCCAATAACAACAAACTCGCCCGTCAGAACATCCGCCCCGAACTGCACCAATTATTCTATAATGCCATCCTAAAGAGTCAACAAAACAATAACAATTGAACAATTGAGCACTCGAACACTTGAACACTCTAACACCCTGACACATGAACCCTAAACCCACCCTCCTCTGGATATTCTCAGTCATCTTCACCCTTTCCATCGCTTATTATCAGCGGACAACAGGTCCTACATATCCCATTGCCGGCAAAGCAGAGATTTCCGGCCAGACGGTCAGCTACCGGCTGATCCGGTCGCAGGGCGGCGACAGCGATGCGAAGGTTGTGGTGAAAAATGCCGGGCCCCTGGTCACAGGACTGATTACATTCAAAAGATATAACACCCCGGATGACTGGACTACATTGACCATGCAACGGGAAGGAGGCGACCTTATCGGTTATCTCCCCAACCAGCCCCCTGCAGGCAAACTGGCCTATCACGTTTCGTTGACCGACGGCAGCCAAACCCAGGTGCTGAATGAAAAACCGGCCGTGATCCGTTTCAAGGGAGATGTGCCGGCCTGGGCTTTGATCCCGCATGTCATTTTCATGTTCACCGCGATGATGATGTCGACCCGGACAGGACTGGAAGCTGTTTTCAAGGGCGGGAGAGCATACTCCTATGCCCTGATTACGGTCATCACCTTGTTCGCCGGGGGCCTTATCCTGGGCCCGGTTGTTCAGAAATATGCTTTCGGCGCATACTGGACCGGCTGGCCATTCGGACATGACCTCACCGACAACAAAACGCTGGTTGCATTCATATTCTGGGCCATTGCCTTATGGAGACTGTATAAAAATCCCGCCAACCGCACCTGGCCGGTGATCGCCATGATCGTACTCTTAATGGTCTACCTCATCCCGCACAGCATGTTCGGTTCGGAGCTGGATTACAGCAGCGGGGAAGTGGTGACGGGACGGTAGGACGGTAGGACTGTAGGACGGTAGGACGGTAGGACTATTTCAATGGCTTTATTGTCACGTCAATTGCTCCGACACCGAATTTTTCGATTGAAGCCAGGTGGGATTCGGTCTGTTCGTATTCCCTTACTTTGCGGATAATGTTACTTTTGAGCACACCGTTACCCACGCCATGGATAAAGGTTACTTTGCGAAAGTTTTTTTCAACGGCGCTCTCGATGCATTTCATAAAATAATCCATCTGGTGTGTCAGGATCTCATGTGGGGTAAGGTCGGTGAAATCTTCGAGCAGCTCGCCAATGTGCAGATCCACCACAGCTTCCCTCGGGCCTGTTTGGTGCTTTTCGATGAGCGATGCCGGCTTGACTTCTATCGCCTGCTGCCGGATCAGCGCCTCCTCATCCATTTTCGACCCCTCCCTGGTCATTATGGCGCTGAGAGCGGCCGTCTGCGCCAGGGATACCAGCAATAACTTCTCCTCCATGAACTGAGATGCCTTGTAATTATTCTCATCATTGAATCGGCGTGGCGAGATGTCAAAATCCGAATTGACCGGCATATAGATCTTATCCGGTTTTTCACTGAAAAACAAAAGCTGTACGATCCCCTTGGTCCATTTCAGCAATACATCACGGTCGATGGTGTCGATCAGTATCTTGTTGCCGGCAAAAAGCACATCATAATCCTTCCCGGACAGCTCCTTCTCCCCTTCCAGGAAAAAAGTGTATAGCACATCCATCGCAGTATGGTTGACCAGGTAAATCTCCACCATGCCCGTCACCAGCCACTTCTGGTCATGCGGCACAAAGGCCAGGTATACCCCCGGTGCGTTTTTGGTGATGAAGGAATAATTGCCGAGGGAGGATTGGCGGTCGGGAAGATCTGACGTTAGCCGTGGGCCGTTAGCCGTTGGCTGTGAAGATTCAGACTGTCCGTTACTTTTAGTTCTTACCTCATCTGAAGGACTAACGGCTGACGGCAAACGGCCTACGGTAAAATCCTCATCAAACATCTTCTCTGCCTTTCCCTTTGGATCAACTTTCACCAGCTCCGTCGCCATTGTCGGTATTTCAAAACCGTCTTCGATCATCACGCAGACCAGCGTGGGACTGATGATCTTGCTGATAATCCCGCCACCACTTGTATTCAAAAACTTAACCTTATCGCCTACCTGAAATCGCATGTTCGTATTTTTCTACAAAGGTAATACAAAACGAGAGCCTGTTCATTCAGATCAATTAGCTTATCTTTGTAGAAAACCTCAGGTAATTAAAGATATTTATTATGATACCGGTAAAATACTTACCCCTATTTTGCCTGCTTTTATTTTCCCATCATCTGGCCGGACAAGCACTTCAGCCTGATACCCTGATCAAGCTGAAAGAGTTAGAGATCACAGACAGAATGGCCAGGAAAATCTCTCAGCCCTTCGATACCATAGGACGGAAGACGATTGAGCAAATGCCCGTCCGCGATGTCGGTGATTTCCTGCGCAGCCAACCCAATGTGGCCGGTATCCGCAAAGGGGGCACCGGGATAGATCCGGTGCTGAGGGGTTTCAAATACAGCCAGCTCAATGTGCAACTGAACAATGGGCAAAAGATCGAGGGCGCCTGCCCCAACCGGATGGACCCGCCCACAAGTCACGTCGATATCGATGATATCCGCCGGATCGAAATTTTCAGGGGCCCTTATGCACTGAGGTTCGGACCAAATTTCGGGGGATTGATCCATATGCATACCTGGCCTGAGAGTCAGCCGGAAAAATTTGAGGTTAGGATCAATGCTGTCACCGGTTTTGAAAGCGCCTGGGGAGGCATGAAACAAAATCTGTCGGTGAAAGGGGGGAATAAATATTTCCTTCTGAACCTTTTCGGTAATTATAAAAAATATGGCGATTACAGGGATGGCAACGGCAATACCGTAGCCTCTTCCTTTGAAAGATACAACTATGGCGGCATTCTCAGCATAACCCCATCTGCAAAACACGCCGTGACCCTATTCTATGAACATGCCATCGGCAAAAACCTCGATTTCCCGGCCCTGGCCATGGATGAACGGCTCGATAAAACCAGTCTTTATTCTGCCGACTATGAATTCAGAAATCCCGGTGAAATTTTTGAAACCCTTCACTTCAAGATCTATCAGTCGGACGTCAGGCATGAAATGGACAACAAGCAGCGCCCCATTTCAGATACGACCGTTGCCATCGCCATTATTGAAGCGCTGAACACCGGTTACCGGGCAGAAGCCGGAATTAACCTGGCTGGAGGAACGCTCCATGCGGGGACCGATATGGAAGATATCCGAAAAGATGGTGAACGGGAGAAATATTTCATCCTGCAACCTACGATGCCCGTTAAAAATGAAGCACTGTGGGACAATGCCCGCACACGCAATTATGGCGTATTTGCTGAATATTCAAGGCTGTTCAGTAAGGTCAGGGGCGTCGCAGCCTTCAGGCTTGACTTCAACCAGGCCGATTCGGACCCGATGACCTGGGAAAACATGCAAGGCCAACCGGTATACAACGAAGAAAATACTGCCTCGTCATACACCAATTTCAGTTTCAGCCTTGGGACCGAATGGTTTCTGCGTAAAAACCTTTCGTTGCAGCTATCTGCAGGAAGAGGCGTCAGGAGCCCCGATATGACCGAACGATTCATTATCCTGTTGCCCATCGGGTATGATAATTACGATTACCTGGGCAATCCTTCGCTGCTCCCCGAACAAAATTACCAGGCCGATGCGGCCCTTAAATATTCGCATACTGCGGCAGGCATGGTCACCTTCAGCATATTTTATTCCCATGTCAGGGACTATGTTACCGGCACCCTGTTGCCCGAATCGGTCGTAAAGCCCCAGACAAGAGGCGTTTATGGCGTTAAACAGTTTATCAACATTGATTACGCCTGGCTCACCGGCTTTGAAGTGGTTTACCACACGCCCGTCAGCCACCGGTGGCTCCTCGAAATGTCTGCCGGTTATACCTATGCAGTCAATCCACTGGCAACTTATCATATCATTGAAAACGGGCAGGTCACCGGAAAAGCAGAGGCTAAGAACGATCCATTATCAGAGATACCGCCACTGGAGGGAACACTGAAATTCTCCTGGAAATTCTTTAACGGAAAATTCATTCCGAAAGCGGATATCCGCGCCGTTGCCTCACAAAACAGAATATCGAAAGCCTATGACGAGAGGACCTCTCCTGGTTTTATCCTGGCGGGCCTGTCATTGTTTTATCAGTTTAACAAAGTCCTGGAGCTATCCGCCGGGATAGATAATATTTTCAACAACGCTTACTATGAACATCTGAACCGGAATATGATCGGTTCCAGGGAAGATTTCTACGAACCGGGAAGAAACGTTTACATAAATCTAAGATTCAGGATATAAAAATTAAAATCTAAGATGAAATATAGCATACTGGTCTTCATTATAGTTCCTTTGGTAATTTTATCCGGATGCGCCAAAGACAGCGAACAGCAGGTGAAATATTTGATCACCGATTCAGTATCCGGGTTCACCGTACGTTATCTGGATGAATCGGGACAGATCATCACCGATATGATCACAACGCAAAGCGCTGAAGATAAATGGACCCACGAATATAGTGCAAATGACGGCGACATCGTTTTCGTTTCAGTCAATTACAAAGATCCCCTCTCTGCCATCAAAGTGCAAATTTATATCGACGGCAAAGTGTATAAACAGGCTGTCAGCAAGCAGGATACTATTTCTTTCATCACTGTTTCAGGCGTGGTGCCGATAAGGGAATAACCCCGTTCCGGATTCTGATACAATGAAAAAGGGATGAATTACGTTAGACATTAACAGTAACCGGGGCATGAAACTGAAATTTTTACTTTTAATCATTATCACGGCATCTTTTTTTTCCTGCAATGATGACCCTGATCCGGAGCCTCCTGCGCCACCGGCCGGGAAGATCGTTTTTGAATTTAAGCATTTATTTCACAGCGATCCTGTTCAGTTCGATACGATCAGATACATGAACGCCTCCGGAAACCTGATGATGTTCACCGAAATCCAGTGGTTCATCTCTGATGTCACATTGCATTACAGTGACGGTGATAAATATACCATCGATGAATGGAAGGATATTCATTACATCGATACCGACATCCCCACCACCCTGTCGTGGAACGTACCCGACAATATCCCTGCCGGCATGATCGACTCCATTACGTTCACCTTTGGGATCAATGAGCAAAAGAACCAGTCTTTCCTGTTCGTCAACCCGCCCGAATCGCTGATGTTCTGGCCCGACATACTGGGCGGGGGTTATCACTACCTGAAGCTCAATGGAAAGTGGATCGATAACCTGCAGCGGGTCAGCCCGTTCAACTTCCACCTGGGCATCGGGCAGATCTATGATAACCAGGGAAATATTACGGGGTTTATCCAGAACTACTTTTTGATTAACCCGGCCGGGCCATCGTTTAATATTGAACAGGGAAAAACAACCGAATTAATTATCATCATGGATATCGACAGCTGGTTTAATACACCTGAGACCTGGGACCTCGATTTCTGGGGCGGTGACATCATGCAGAACCAGGCAGCCATGCAGGCGGCTTGCATGAATGGACGCGATGCCTTCAGGATTCTCCTGAATTATTAATATAAGGCATTGAATGGAAAAAACAATAATTGAAATGCCACGGAAACACAAATACACCAAAATTCACAAAATATTCATTAACAATGATATAACTTTTGTGAATTATTCGTGTTTTTGTGTTTTTGTGGCAATAAATCATTTGACCAAACTTATATTGCCTCTTTTGTTTATTATTTCAACCCTCACTTCCTGCACTAAGAATCCTGACGTTGAGCTGATTCCGGCAGACAAACCGACCCCCTACGAGATTGTTATCCCGTTCGGTTTTCCAACCAAATTGAACATCCCTGAAGACAATCCGATGACGGTCGAGGGAATCGAGCTGGGCAGGTATTTGTTTTACGACGGACGGTTATCTGGGCATGCTGATCCGGCAAAGCACATGAGCTGCGCCACCTGTCACATCCAGGAAAATGCTTTCGAATGCGGCCTTGACCATCCCGTTTATATAAACGGAAGAACGCACGGGGTCACCGGCATCCCTACCCCACATTTCATGCTCCCGTTGTTCAACCAGGTATTCAACCATTCAGGATATCTCTGGAACGGCTTTGTGGAAGAAGCCAATCCTGATCCCATGCTTCGCAACCTGGAGGCGCTGACCTACATGGGCATTATCGCACCCCATGAAATGAACAGCGACACCCTGAGTGCGGTCAATGCCATCCGGGCCATACCAGGCTATGCAGAATTGTTCAGGAAAGCCTTTGGGACTGAGGAGGTAACCATCGACCGGGTGAGCAAAGCCATATCACAATTCATCCGCACCTTCATCTCGGCCAATTCAAGGTTCGACAAATATATGCGTGGAGAAGTGCAACTCTCTCCCGCCGAGTTGAGCGGTTATGTTTTATTTGTAACAGAGGAGGGCGCCGATTGTTTTCACTGTCACGGAGGCGCCGGCAACCCGCTCTTTACCACCCATCTTTATTATAACAACGGGAAGGACAGCATTTTCAACGATCCCCGCGACCGTTACGGGATCAGCGGCGACCCGATGATGCGGGGCGCTTACAAAGCCCCATCCCTGCGAAACATAGAATTCACCGCGCCCTACATGCACGACGGACGATTCAGGACGCTGGATGAGGTGATTGACTTCTATTCATCCGGACTGATCAACACACCCTACATTGATCCGCTGATGCACCACATCAACAACAACGGGGTCCAGCTCACGCCAGCAGAAAAGGGCAACCTGAAAGCATTCCTGCTGGCCTTGTCCGATCATGATTTTCGCGCAAAGTGTCGTGCCCCAGGCAAGGTCGATAAAGGTTATGTTCAGCGGCCAGTCCTTAATTGTCGCCAGGTTGGTCAGGTCATAAGTACCGTACGTTATCAGCCCGAAAAATCCGCC
>JAWOHY010000244.1:0-3217 GCA_046484945.1 Bacteroidales bacterium | reverse complement strand
CAGGATATTCCGCCCATGAGTGGTCGTAATGCCTTCTGTGCCAATGGATGTCGTGACGATCGCCTTTTCCAGCGCCATGCCTTCAATGATCTTGATCCGCATCCCGCTCCCCGAAAGGACCGGAACGATCATGACCGCTTTGGAGCGCATGAATTGATAAGCATCGTCGACCTCCCCCAGGAAAACTATATTTTTATAAGGTAAAGATTGAAAAGCCGGGGGCGCATTCCTGCCTGCCAGGTAAAATTTCAGGCCGGGGTTTTTTTCCAGCACAGCGGGCCAGACATGATCCATGAACCAGAAAAGTCCCTCCTGGTTCGGCATCCAGTCAAGCGCCCCGATATGGAATACCGAAGGGAATTCCATCGCGCTGTGGCCGGGAATCAGCTCATTCGCCTCAATGCCTGTTGGAACCACGTGCATGGGCAACCGGCAGCCCATCTGTTTCATCATCTCCCCATCCCGGGCCGTGATTGGCAAAACCGCATCATAGCGGTTCAAAAACCGGAACTCCATTTTCCTGATCCTGCCGGCCAGGTGACGAAGATATATTTTTCTGGGACCTTTTTGCTGAGCCACTGTCCTGGCCCAGATCTCATGCTCGATATTGTGGGCCCGCATGGCAACCCTGGCCTTTGAATGGGCCCGGATGGTATCCAGGTAAGGCGCCAGGTATAACCCTTCCAGCTGAATGATGTCAAACTGCCCTTCTTTCAGGGTTTCCTGAAGAACACGGTCAAATCCCTTATCGATAAACCGCTCGGCATTGTATGGCCACCGGGAAAAAAAATAATTCCGGATCAACCGGCACACTTTGATATCGGTGTTTACAGGCACGCCAATGAATCTGATCCTGGCGGAAAGATCTTCAGGAACAGTCTTTACGTCAATGTAATGCTTGGAGGTATTCATCGCCAGGACAGTGACCTCATGCCCCAATTCTGCCAGCGACCGGCTCAGGCTCAGCGTCGCAATGGAACCCCCGTCCCTGGGAGGATAGGGAAATTTATTGGCTATTTGCAGAATCTTCATCCGGTGGCCTGAAAATGGTCTTTTGGCAAAGTTAAACGAAAATCGGCACGAAATAAACCAAGATAATCGGGATTTCTGTTTGGAATGATTCTGTCTTCGCTTACTTTTGCTGTTAAATTCATCCTTTATCAAGATATTATAACGAGATGGCTGAAAAATTTTCCATCCCAAAAGGAACCAGGGACTTTAAACCGCATGAAATGGTGCGGCGAAATTATATTTTTCAAACCATCCGGCAGGTCTTTGAAAAATATGGTTACTTACCCATCGAAACGCCCGCCATGGAAAATCTGTCGACCCTGATGGGAAAATACGGTGAAGAAGGCGACAGGCTCCTGTTCAAGATCCTCAACTCCGGGAATTATCTTTCCGGGGTTACGAAAGATGATTTCACCGGTGAGAACCTCCATGTGCTGACCCCAAAAATTGCGGAGAAGGGTTTGCGCTACGACCTGACCGTGCCATTTGCCCGGTTTATCGTGCAGCACCGGAACGATATCACTTTCCCCTTCAAGCGCTACCAGATCCAGCCGGTGTGGCGGGCCGACAAACCGCAAAAAGGACGTTACAGGGAGTTTTACCAGTGTGATGTGGATGTGATCGGCAGCGATTCGCTATTGAACGAGGTGGAACTGGTACAAATCATCCATGATATTTTCACCTCCCTGGATATTACCGTGACCACCCGGCTCAACAACCGGAAAATACTGGCAGGCATCGCGGAGGTGATCGGCATGACGGATCGCTTTACAGACCTTACCGTTGCGCTCGATAAGCTGGATAAGACCGGACAGGAACAAGTCATGGCCGAGCTCACCGCAAAGGGTTTTTCTGCCGGTTCCGTTTCGAAACTTAAGCCTTTCATGAATGTCACGGGAAATTTCGAAGAAAAGGCCTCATTTCTGCGGGAACATTTGAAAATCTCACAAACCGGGATACAAGGGCTCGGAGAAATGATGGCCATCTTCGATCGCCTGAAGGCTGCCGGAATAAATGACGGCGTGGAATCGGACATTACACTGGCACGTGGGTTGAACTATTACACCGGAACCATTTTTGAGGTAAAGGCGGAAGAGGTGGAAATCGGCAGCCTGTGCGGCGGCGGACGCTATGATGACCTCACCGGGATCTTCGGATGGCCCGGCGTATCCGGGGTCGGTATCTCCTTCGGCGCCGACCGGATCTATGATGTGCTGCTGGCACTAAACCGGTTCCCCGATGATTATCCCGCCGGCAGCCAGGTGCTGTTGGTCAATTTCGGGGAAAAAGAAGAGAAATTCTGCCTTCCGCTGGCAAACAAGCTCCGGAAAGCAGGGATCAGCGCCGAGATTTATCCCGATGCAGCGAAATTGAAAAAACAAATGAAATACGCCGATGACAAAAAGATACCTTATGTGGTGCTTATCGGTGAAAATGAAATGCGCAGCGGGTTGTTGACAGTGAAAGAGATGAAAACCGGCGAACAGAAGGAACTGACCCTCGACCAACTGATCGACGAGATAATTTGAGTGTTCGTGCTCCAACGACTAAAGGTTGGTTCCGAGCATAAGTGTTCGTGCTCCAACGACTAAAGCTGCCTATTCTGCTCCAACGACTAAAGCTGCCTATTCTGCTCCAACGACTAAAGCCGTTGGTTACGAGCGTGTTACAAGAGTTGGAACCGACGGTGAAATCGTCGGACTACTGAATTAAAAAGTTGGAACCGACGGATTCAGTCGTCGGACTACTGAATTAAAAGATTGGAACCGACGGTGAAATCGTCGGACTACTATCGACTTTTGATGCAACCTCGGGAGTGGGTAGGGTACATAAACTTGTTAATATTTTCACAAATGAAAAAATTGGATTATTTTTGCCAATAATTGAAATCACTCAACCATGAGTAACTGGCTCCTCAGCTTTTTGATCAAAATCAACCGCACGGCGCTTTTTTAATTCCGAGTTTCGTGTTCCGAGTTTCGTGTTTCGTGTTTCGTGTTTCGTGTTATTACAATCTAAAAACAATAAACAAAAAACACGAAACAAGAAACCCATCTTCTGTCTTCTGTCTTCTGACTTCTTAATTTTAAATTCAAAATTCAAAATTCAAAATTCATATGACATTAATAATAAAAGGTTCCGGCCTGACAATCGAAGACGTGGTAAAAGTAGCCCGTCACAATGAAAAAGTAGAACTGCATCCCGA
>JAWOHY010000129.1:0-7316 GCA_046484945.1 Bacteroidales bacterium | reverse complement strand
GGCCAAACAAATGAACTACACCGAAGGCATTGCCGTGGCTTACAGCAATTATGGCTTCATACAATTTTATGAAGGCAACTACCCCGATGCGCTGAATTTCTTTTACGAAGCGCTGCAC
This sequence comes from Bacteroidales bacterium, assembly GCA_046484945.1. Lineage (GTDB taxonomy): Bacteria > Bacteroidota > Bacteroidia > Bacteroidales > JAGOPY01 > JAGOPY01. Next base: position 7,198 of record JAWOHY010000129.1, on the reverse strand, counting down.
ATTTATGAGGAAATTGGAAACATGCGGAAAGTGGCGACCATGTATATGGAAATTGCCACCACCCACTTCTGGGCAAACAACATCGAAAAAGCCATTGAAATTGCAGAAAATAAAGTGATTCCGGGATTTCGTGCCAAAGATAAAGCGGGAAATACGGTGGGAAGTTTTCAAGATACCATCAGGACATTTTCAACAATAGGCCTGCCATACCGGATGGCCGGGCGTTCGGACACTGCGCTTCGCATCTACCAGCGCTACATGGACGCCGGAAGGCTGCATGGCTTCGATCTCACCGACCTGCTGGTGCACGAGGCGGTAGTGGCTGCCTGTTATTATGAGACCGGGAATGTTGACAGCGCTGTTTATCAGTACTGGAAAGCTTTTGCCTATCCGGAAGTAAACCAGAGCGTGCATGCCCTCAAGCATGAGTATAAGCGCCGCCTGGCCTCTATTTATTCCATTCATGGCGAACCCGATTCAGCCCTTTTTTACTATAGGTTAGCATTTCAATGGCTTGAACCTCAGGGATTTCTGTTTTCAGCCTTCATGGCTGCATGGGAACTTGGGGGATTCTACTCGAAACGGGGACAAAAGCATGAAGCAGAGAAATCATGGATTGATGCTGCAAAACTGGTAGAAGAGATGATCGGAAAATCATCCTTTTACCGCTATGATTCGCTTAAATATGTGGTTACTCATGGAACCGAGCTCTTCCAGCCCTACACCAAAAAATATGTGAAAGAGACTACCTACGGATTCGCTACCCGGGTTTACCGGGATTTGCACCGGTACTATCTGGAAAAAGACGAGCTTCGTCCGGCCATACATTACCTGCAAGCCTACACTGCTGCCAAAGATACCCTCGACCGCCTTACCCGCAACCGTGAAGCCGTGGAAATACAAACCAGGTTTGAAACCACGCGCAAGGATGCCGAAATCCTGGTCCTGAACCAGGCCAACGAGCTAAAGGAACTTCGGCTGATGCAATTTGCCTGGTTTATCGGCGGTTTGGCCGGGTTAGTTTTATTGATCATATTTATAGCAGTTATGCTGCATCGGCAGAACCAGCTTAAAAACAGCCGCCAGACCTTGTTGCTGCAGCAACGTCTTTTACGCACCCAGATGAACCCCCATTTCCTGTTCAACTCGCTGGCCAGCATTCAGAACTTCATCATAAAGGAAAAACCTTCGCTTGCCAGCGATTACCTGGGCCGTTTTTCAAAACTGGTGAGGCAGATACTCAACAGTTCCGCTGAGGAATATGTGCCGCTTGAGGAGGAGATCAGCAGCATTGAAAATTACCTGGCCCTGCAAAAGGTGCGCTACCGCGATATGTTTGATTACACGGTGGAAGTGGATGAGGAAATTGACACCGAAACCGCCCGCATCCCGCCCATGCTGGCCCAGCCCTTCATTGAGAACGCCATCGAACACGGGATCCTGCACAAAGGGTCCAAAGGGCGGATCCAGGTGCGGATCAGGCGATCGGGCGATCAGGCGATATTCGAGGTGGAGGATGATGGAGTGGGCAGGGAGAAAGCGCAGGAGATCTTACATAAACAGGACAAGGACCATAAAAGCATGGCCACCGGCATCACCCGCGAGCGGATCGCCATCCTCAACCGCAGGCACAAACACAAGATCACCCTGGAGATCATCGACCTTAAGGATAACGAAGGGAATGCGAGGGGGACGATGGTGCGGTTTGGGATACCAATATAAATTCCAAGCACCAAATTCCAAATTCCAAACAAATTTCAAATTTCAAATTCCAAGAACCAATGACCAGTGACCAGTGACCAGTGACCACCCAATGCCCAAAACCCCTACCCAGGTATCCCGAACCTTACCAGCGTGCCCGTCGCCTGACCATTTTTATCCTTCAGGTCGATGATCTTCAGGGTAATCTTTTTCTTCGAGCGCCTGTTGAGGGTGTGAAGCCGGTCGCGTGTGATGCCGGTGGCCATTGAAACGTGGGTTTTATCCTGCGCCAACAGAATGGACTGCGCTTTTTCCCTCCCGATGCCATCGTCTTCCACGGTCATCTCCATGACATCATCTTTGGAGATGAACCGGACTGACAGGTTTCCTTTGCTCCCCTTATGCTTGAACCCGTGTTCGATGGAGTTCTCAATGAAGGGCTGGGCCAGCATGGGCGGGACCATTACGGCTTCTGTATCGAGCGCCTCGTCGACATCGATTTCATAATCAAACAGATCACGGTATCGGACTTTCTGCAGGACCAGGTAATTTTCAATGGTTTCAATTTCATCTTCCAGAGAAACAAACTCACTGACGGAGCTGTTGAGTATCTGGCGGACCAGTTTGGAGAAACGGGAGAGGTAATTGCCGGCAAGTTCCGGTTTTTCCTGGATAATGAAATTCTGGATGCTCGTGAGGGAATTGTAAAGGAAGTGCGGGTTCATCTGCGAACGGAGCAGTTTTTGCTGAAGGACGAGCGATTGCTGCCTGTGCTGCAGCCTGTTCTGCCTGATCAGGATGATTGCAAATAAAACGATGATGACTACCAGGCCGGCCAGGCTGAACAAATAATATCGTGATTGTTTCAAACTGAGCTCCTTCAGCTCGTTGGCCTGGTTGAGACTGAGGATCTGGGCGTCTTTCCGGTCGGTCTCGAATTTTGTCTGGATCTCAATGGCCTCCCGGTTCCGGGTCAGTTCCCGCAGGCTGTCTTTCGCCTCCGAAAAATCGATCACGTAATCGATGGCTGTCCGGATCTGATCCCTTTCAAGGTAGAATTTGTATAAATTCCCATAGAGAAGGACCGCCTGCTGGTAAATGGCTTCTTTTACCTGTTTTTTGGTAAAAGGTAAAAAAAGTTCAGTCCCATAGGATACGACATATTTCAGGGAATCGTAGCGGTAAAAGGATCGGTTCCGGAACATCTCGCCGAGGAGCATTTCCGACCTTCGGAAATAATGCTCAGCGTCGGACAACCTGCCCATGGAATGATAAATCCGGCCAAGGGACCTGGCGGCTCCTTGTGAGGCATATAAAAAGCCTTCCCGGGAATGATAATCATATGAACGGGAATAGTAATAAATGGCCGAATCCGCTAAGCCCATGGCCAGGAAAATACCGGCCATTCGCCCCATAAGCGTGTGTTTCATCGCCCGGATGCCGGGGTTGAGATCAGGGTAGGCCACCGCTTCCCTGTAATAATACAGGGCGCTGTCATTTTCATCTGTTTCATGAAAACATCCGGCCAGCAACCCGGTATGCACCATCAGATCAAGCGGTTCAAAATTATTTTCCTTGCCTGCCCTGAGGTAATTGCGGTAGATGATGATGGCCGTATCTGACCGCCCGATCATCCTGTAAGGCAGGCCCAGTCGGGAGAAAGACCGGATGGTATCCCCCAGCCCGCCAACCGGTCCACCCGATGGGCCTAAAGAGCGGAATATGGGAATGGTATGATTCATGCCGATTTCAATTGCCTTTTCAATATTGTTGGCAAAAAAATGGGCGGTGGCGATTTCCATGTACATCTTTCCGACAATATTCCGGTGGCCGAGGGAATCATATTTACCAAGCGCCTTATAAAAATGGTTGATGGCCTGGGGATAATTGCCTTCATAAAAGGAAATCCGGCCATAATTCCAGGCAGCCCCGGCAAGGCCTTCCGGGTAATTGATCTTCATGGACAATGCCAGGGCCTCATCCGCATAACGGGCGCTGGCTTTTTCATTTTCGAAAGAGAGGGATGCCGCCAGGCGGTTCAGGGTATTCACCTTCTCAATGCCTTCTTGCACAGGAAGAATGGCGAGGAGGCTGTCGGCATTGTACCATTCGATGTCGATGAACATCTGCCCGAAAGCGGAGGGGAGGGAGGGAAGAGGGGAAGAGGTGAAGAGGGGAAAAGGGGAGGAGGGGAGGAGGAGAAGGAGGAGGAGCAGTTGTTTTATCTGTTTTTTCATCTTTTTACTGGCTGATGCGGTCGAACAGTTCGAGCAGTTCATCCCGCTTCCGGGAGGCCACCGGGACCTTGAGGTCGTTGCTCAGGATGATAAATCCTCCTTCCCCTTTCTCAAAGCGCTGCACATGTTCCAGGTTGATGAGGAATGATTTGTGCACGCGGTAGAAGCCATGATCGCCCAGCAGGTCCTGGTAATATTTCAGGGACTGGGAAACGATGACTTTGTCGCCGCTCTGCAGGTAAACAGAAGTGTATTTACTGTCCGACTCACAGCAGGTGATGTCGGTCATCCTCACCAGGTGGATGTTGTCGAAAGTTCTGAGGATGATCTTTTTTTTCGCCTGGTCCTCGGTCTGGAGGTTATTCACCAGGGTGTCGAGCTGGGTTTTCATCTCTTTCTGCACGAACTTTTCAGCTCTTTCGACGGCTTCTTTCAGCTCGTCGGAATCGACGGGTTTGAGCAGGTAATCCAGGGCGCTGAAGCGGAAAGCCTTGATGGCGTATTCGTTATAGGCGGTGATGAAGATGACCTTGCATTCGGCCGGCTCGATCGCTTTCAGCAGGTCGAAACCGGTGCCGTCGTTCATCTTGATATCGAGCAGGATGAGGTCGGGATGGTGGGAAAAGATCGCCTCCGCGCCGCTTTGCACGCCGTCTGCCTCGGCGATCAGCTTCACGCCGGGGCAGTGGTCATGCAGCATCTTCCGCAGTGATTCGCGGACAGGCGCCTCGTCGTCGATAATGATGGTACGGAGCACTTTTTTTGGGATATTTCTGCTAAAGATAGACATTTTCTTGTTTCGTGTTTCGTGTTTCGTGTTTATTGGGTATTGGGTATTAGGTATTGGGTATTGGGTATTGGTTCCTGGTTCTTGGTTCTTGGTTCTTTGAACCCGGAACCTGGAATTCGGAATTCGGAATCCGGAATCTTAATGTCGCGAGCGCAGCGAGCAAGTCAGGGAAATGCCTGGATACATCATCAATACTTTATGATCTTTTTCGTCATCACCGTATTTGCCGTTTGCATCCTTATCAAATAAAGCCCAGCAGCTTGCGACCCCATTCTCCAGGCTTTCTGGTGTGTCCCTCTTTCCTGGTATGCATTGAGGACTTCAGCCACCTGGCGTCCTTGCTGATCCAGGATTCTTATGTTCACCATGCCCGGCTGAGTGACATGGTAAGTCAGATTTAGCTGATTGAAAACAGGGTTCGGGTACACCGCCAGGTAGCCCTGGGACTTTTCAATGTCTGTAATTCCGATGGTCATGAAAGAGAGGTTGATAATGGAGTCCATCCAATGCACCCCTGCTTCCCAGGCGGGCAGGTAAAAAATATGACCGTCTTCAAAAAAGTAGTAATCATAAGAAATGCCGTAAAAATCCAGGCTGTCCATAAACTGCAGGTAGGCCGGATAAGTGCACATATAGTCAACTGTGCCGCAAGCCAGAAACCATGCCAGCTCATTTTCATCGGGCAGATCCTTAACTTTGCGGCTGGCATCATGCTCATACCACCGGTCCAATACATCATCTATCCAGTTTCCCAGGATATCAAACGGAAAATCCACATAGTTAGGTGGGTTGTTTACATTGGGCGAGAGCCCGCCGCACATGGTACATAACAATGAGGTATTGAAACCACCTGAAAAACAATCGGGAAAATAAGAGCCCTGCTCCAGGTAGTAAAGGTTCTTCCATGTTTCCAGGGTGGTATCCGGCATACTTGGGAAACCGATATAAGGAAATGCAGCCCGGAATTGATCCGGGTAAGTGGTGCTCAGGTTTGCCGATCCGAAACCACCCATGGAAGTGCCGGTTATCAAACGGAAATTCTTGTCCTGTATAACCCGGTAATTATTTTCAATGAAGCCTATCACATCCTGCATTACATAATCCTCATAATTCCCATACAGCTCAGAGTTCACAAAAAGACTTCCCGCGTAAGGCTGGCAATCGCCATTTGGGCCTACAAAAATGGCTGGCGGTGATGTGATGGTGGTATCCTCCACATGTATATCGTAATACCACTTGGCATAGGTATGCGAGGAGTTTTGATTGCCATTTGCAGCATGCAGGTAATATATCACCGCATACTCTTGTTCAGGATTCTGGTAATAATCAACCGGAAGGTAAACATTAATCATTTTTACCTCATCCAGCGCCTGGCTGTAAAATGAGGTATCGATCCTGATGTAGTTTTGTGCATTTGTGTTTAAAACAACACCGCACCATAGGGCTAAAGAAATAAGTGTCAGTTTTTTCATAATGATCATATTTTAAAATTCCAAATACCTAATAGCCAAGAACCAAGAACCAGGAACCAGGAACCAGGAACCAGGAACCAAGAACCAAGAACCAGGAACCAAGAACCAATGTCCATCAATGACCACATAAAGATACCACCCCCCCAGGCAGGTATGAAACAAATTCACGAACGCCGGGATTTTTGGTATGAACGCCGGGATTTTCGGGATGAACGCTGAAAAATCATTCCTTGCTAATGTTTTAATCTGAAAATTTATTATAAATTTGTAACTGCATTTCAGTTGCACTGTTATGAGCAAGCGCGAAAAAATCAAAGCCCGCTTCTTGTCGCGGCCAAAGGACTATACTTATGCTGAACTTGAATCGCTGCTGAAAATGCTTGCGAGCAGGTCATTCGGAAAGATTTCTTGAAGTTCCGCAGTGAGCTGGTCGACCAATGCATGCGTTGGCACGAGGAAGACCACGCTCTTTCCTGCCGCCAACACGCCTGCCACCTTTAATGACGACACCGTTGTCTTACCGGCACCGGTAGGAAGAATAACAACGGCGGAATGTCCAATCTGATGAAATCCCTTCGCTACCGCCTCACGGTGATTGGCCCATACAAAAGGAAATTTCTGCGCCCGGTGCGAAATCCATTGATTCCAGAAGCCAGGATCGGCCCCAACAGGGGGAGGTATGCTTGTGAGACTCGCATTCATCAGCCCGTCGTATGCGCACAGCAGGAGCGAAGCCAGATGGTGCGGACCCGCGTGCGCTTTAATGGCGGTCGTTTGGGGTTGATGGAGTCGCACGACATCGAGCTGCGCCGAGAGAGACAACACGTGCTGGAATGCCTGTTCTGGACTTTCGTATCTTCCCCCGCTTGCCTCTGGAATCCCGATATTCAGAAAGTTAGCAGCGAGAATCTCGATCCCGGTGACTAAAGTTTCTAGTAAAGCTACAAAGGCCTGCTCTTCTAGAGACCTGTGGTGAGAAGGCCGGCGCCATCGGTTTG
>JAWOHY010000070.1:0-3984 GCA_046484945.1 Bacteroidales bacterium | reverse complement strand
TCAAAGCGCCCGATGTGATCATGCGGAATGAAAAACGTATGCTCCAGGAAGCAGTCGATTCATTGCTGGATAACTCCAGGAAGGTCAGCGCAGTGAAAACTGAGTCGAACAGGCCGCTGAAATCCCTCAGCGACAGCCTGAAAGGCAAACAGGGGCGGTTCCGTCAAAACCTCCTGGGGAAACGTGTCGATTATTCTGGCCGTTCGGTCATCGTGGTCGGCCCCGAATTGAACCTGAATGAATGTGGCCTGCCGAAAGACATGGCAGCAGAGCTGTTTAAACCATTTATCATCAGGAAACTGCTTGAAAGAGGTATTGTAAAAACCGTCAAATCTGCCAAGAAGATCGTTGACCGGAAAGATGCCGTTGTCTGGGACATCCTGGAAAACATCATGAAAGGCCATCCTGTATTGCTCAACCGTGCCCCTACCCTGCACCGTCTGGGGATCCAGGCTTTCCAGCCCAAATTGATCGAAGGTAAAGCGATCCAGTTACACCCGCTGGTTTGTACGGCATTCAATGCCGACTTCGATGGCGACCAGATGGCGGTACACGTTCCCCTGGGCAATGCAGCCATCCTGGAAGCACAGATCCTGATGCTGGCTTCACACAATATTTTAAATCCAGCCAATGGAGCGCCGGTAACCGTTCCTTCGCAGGACATGGTGTTAGGCCTGTATTATATGACCAAGGGAAGAAAAAGCGATGCAGACCATAAGATCAAAGGAGAAGGAATGCGCTTTTATTCCGCAGAAGAGGTCATCATCGCCCATAATGAAGGCAGGTTGGACCTGCATGCCATCATTCATGTGAAGGTAATGGACAGGGTGAAAGGAAAGCTTGTGCCCACTATGGTGGAAACAACCACCGGACGGGTGCTCTTTAACCAGGTCGTTCCTGATGAGGTGGGATTCATTAATCAATTGCTTACCAAGAAAGCGTTACGCGATATCATCGGGGATATTCTGAAGATTACCGGCACCAAGAAAACGGCCGATTTCCTGGATGCCATCAAAAATCTTGGATTCATTATGGCGTTTAAGGGTGGGCTGTCGTTCAATCTGGGCGATGTGATCATCCCCACTGTAAAAGGTTCTTTTATCGAAGAGGCCAATCACGAAGTGGAAGAGGTCCTCAGCAATTACAACATGGGGTTCATCACCAATAACGAAAGGTACAACCAGATCATCGATATCTGGACCCACACCAATTCGCGGCTGACACAGCAGGTGATGAAAGAGCTGACACAGGACAAGGGTGGTTTTAACCCGATTTTCATGATGCTCGATTCAGGGGCCAGGGGCTCCAAGGAGCAGATCCGCCAGTTGTCGGGCATGCGTGGTTTGATGGCGAAACCGCAGAAATCAGGCGCCACCGGCGGAGAGATCATCGAAAACCCGATCCTTTCCAATTTCAAGGAGGGACTTTCGGTGCTGGAGTACTTTATTTCGACCCACGGCGCGCGAAAGGGGCTCGCCGATACCGCTCTTAAAACCGCCGATGCCGGTTATCTGACCCGCCGTCTTGTGGATGTGTCGCAGGATGTCATCATCTCTGAGGATGACTGCGGTACCTTGCGAGGGATCACGATTGCCACACTCAAAAAGAATGAAGAGGTGGTCGAATCACTTTACGACCGTATCCTCGGTCGCGTGGCATTACACGATATCTATCACCCGAACACCGGGGAGCTTATTTCAAGGGCGGGCCAGGAACTAACGGAAGAAAAATGCCGGATTATAGAGGAATCCCCGATAGAATCGGTAGAGATCCGGTCGGTGCTCACCTGCGAATCCAAGCACGGGGTATGCGCTTTATGCTATGGAAGAAACCTGGCAACCGGCAGGATGATCCAGGATGGTGAAGCGGTGGGGGTTATTGCCGCACAGTCTATTGGTGAACCGGGTACCCAGCTGACCCTTCGTACTTTCCACGTCGGGGGCGCCGCCTCTAACGTGGCGATCATCTCCAAAATCGAAGCCAAATACGATGGTTTGCTCGAAATTGATGAACTAAGGGCTGTGCCATTCATCAACCGCGAGGGTAAATCATATCATGTGGTCATCGGACGCTCGGCTGAAATGCGGATCGTCGATAAAAAGACCCGTATCATCCTGGCTTCAGGGCATATTCCCTACGGAGCCAATCTTTATTTCAATGAAGGAGATGAGGTGACCAAAGGTGCATTGATCAGCGACTGGGATCCGTTCAACGCCCTGATCCTTGCAGAACTCAACGGGAATATCCAGTATGAGAATATCGTTGAAGGGAAGACCTTCCGTATCGAATCGGACGAACAAACCGGTTATGCCGATAAAGTCATTATCGAAACCCGGCAAAAGCTCAAGAACCCTACTATTAATATTCTTGCACCCGACGGTGAAGTGCTGAAATCTTACGATATACCTGTTGGGGCGCGTATTGTGGTAGAAGACGGACATGAAATCAAAGCCGGGGAACCATTGGTGAAAATTCCGAGGGCTATCGGAAAAACCGGTGATATCACCGGAGGGCTTCCCCGGGTCACGGAGCTTTTCGAAGCACGTAATCCTTCGGAGCCGGCAGTTGTTGCCGAGATCGACGGTATTGTCACCATCAGCAAGAAGCTCAAGAGAGGCAACCGCGAGGTTATCATTACTTCCCGTACCGGTGAAGAGAAGCGATATCTCATCCCGACCTCCAAGCAGATCCTGGCCCAGGAGAACGACTACATCCGTGCCGGGACATCCCTGTCGGATGGTGAAATTTCGCCGGCTGACATCCTGGCCATCAAAGGGCCGATGAAGGTGCAGGAATATATCGTGAATGAAGTGCAGGAAGTTTACCGCCTGCAAGGGGTTAAGATCAACGATAAGCATTTTGAGGTCATCGTCAGGCAGATGATGCGAAAAGTGGAAGTGGATGATCCGGGCGATACACGGTTCCTCGAAGGGGAATTGGTCAATAAAATTGATTTCCAGGATGAGAATGATGAAATATTCGGCAAGAAGGTTATCATTGATCCGGGCGATTCGATCACTTACCGCCCGGGTCAGATTGTCAGCGCCCGCAAACTGCGCGATGAGATATCCATGCTGAAACGTAAGGACAAGCGGTTGGTGGATGCCAGGGATGCCCGCCCTGCAACGGGACGCCAGGTGATCCAGGGGATTACCCGTGCTTCGCTGCAGACCAATAGCTGGATATCGGCTGCATCCTTCCAGGAAACTACCAAAGTGTTAACCCAGGCAGCCATCCAGGCAAAATCCGACGAATTGAGGGGACTGAAAGAAAATGTGATTGTCGGGCACAAGATCCCGGCAGGAACAGGCCTCCGGAAATACGATGATATCATTGTCGGATCCCTCGAAGAATACGAAGAGATCATGTCGGGAAAGGAAGATTTTAAAACGCTGACTGAAGACAGTGAATAATATTAAATTTATTAGACATGCCAGATAACAAGCAGAAGAACCAGATCAATATCGAACTGGGTGAGGAACAGGCTGAAGGTACCTATGCAAACCTTGCCATGATCACCCATTCACATGCTGAATTCATCATTGATTTCATCAAGATGATGCCCGGCATGCCGAAAGCCAAAGTAAAATCACGTGTGATACTTACACCGCAGCATGCCAAGCGCCTGCTTCGGGCCCTCAAGGAGAACATCAGCAAGTATGAAAGCATGCACGGGACCATTGAAGCCCCTGAAGGGCCGGAAGGGCTCCCCCCCTTCCACCTCGGCGGGCCAACGGCCCAGGCATAGACTTACAGCCTGGTCACCTTCGTGACGCCACTAAGTTTCGAGATTTTTCTGATCAGCTCAGTCAGTGAAGCATTGTTCTTTGCCACCAGCTTGATGATACCGTTAAAAACACCTTTTCTGGCATCAATTTTAACTGATATCATATTCACTTTCAAGTCATTGGAGATAATCTGCGATATTTCATTCATCATACCGATCCTGTCTGTACCGGTAATCTGGACTGTGGCCCGGAAAGA
>JAWOHY010000065.1:0-4603 GCA_046484945.1 Bacteroidales bacterium | reverse complement strand
GCTGACCGCCGACTGCTGACCGCACACCGCCCAATACACCTTCCGCACCTCCCTTTTCTGCAACATCGCATTCATCCGCGACAATGCCTTGCCGGTCCGCGCAAAAACAATTGCACCGCCCACCGGCCGGTCTAAACGGTGCACCACCCCCAAAAATACATTCCCGGGTTTGTTGTACTTCTCCTTCAAATACCGCTTCAACGACTCCACCATCGGCTCATCGCCCGTTTTGTCGCCCTGCACGATCTCACCCGGTAGCTTGTTGACTACAAGTAGATGGTTGTCTTCGTGTAAGATGTTGTTATACATTGTCATACAGTTGTCATACAATAGTCATACAATAGTCATACAATAGTCATACAGTTGTCATATGACCACCGTATGACCACCGCATGACCACCGCATGACCACCGTATGACCACCGTATGACCACCGTATGACCATCGTATGACCACCGTATGACCATCGCATGACCACCGTATGACCACCGTTAGTACTGCTCCCTTTCATTCGGGAAGTCCACCGACTTTACATCGTCAATATATGCCTGCACGGAGCCTTTGATTTCTTCGTTGAGGTTATGGTATCTCCGCAGGAAACGGGGAGAGAATTTCTGGTTGATGCCGAGCATGTCGTGCAGGACCAGTACCTGGCCGTCGACATCTGGGCCGGCGCCGATGCCGATCGTGGGGATGCGGATCATCTCCGTGACCTCTTTCCCCAGTTTGGCCGGGATCTTTTCGAGCACAATCGCAAAACACCCCGCCTCCTCCAGCAGGCTGGCGTCGTGCTTCAGCTTTTCCGCCTCCGCTTCCTCCGTGGCCCTCACGATATAGGTTCCGAACTTGTTGATCGATTGCGGCGTCAGTCCCAGGTGCCCCATCACCGGTATGCCCGCCGATAAAATGCGGTCGACCGACTCCAGGATCTCCTTGCCCCCTTCGATCTTCACCGCGTTGGCCCCTGATTCCTTCATGATGCGGATGGCCGAATGAAGCGCTTCTATCGAATTGCCCTGGTAAGTGCCGAATGGCATATCTACCACAACCAGCGCCCGGCGGACGGCCCGCATCACCGACGAACCGTGATAGATCATCTGTTCAAGGGTGATCGGCAGGGTGGTGGTGTGCCCCGCCATCACATTGGAAGCCGAATCGCCGACAAGCACCACGTCAATGCCCGCTTCGTCAAGAATGGCTGCAAAGGAATAATCATAAGCCGTCAGCATCGCGATCTTCTCTCCCTTCAGCTTCATCTCCTGCAACACATGCGTGGTGATTTTGGCATATTTTCTGGACTCAGATTGCATAATTCCGGTTTTTCTGCGTTGTAAGAGTGCAAAGTTAAAAAGAATAATGTCGGGATAATAGTTTAATTTTGCGGGCGGAAAAGAGAATATAGAAGTTAGAATATAGAAGTTAGAATATAGAAGTTAGAATATAGAAGTTAGAAGATAGAATATTGAGAACCAGGAACCAGGAACAAGCAACCAACAAATGAAACCCTTTTTTGTTTCGCTCATCATTTTTTTACTGCTCTTTTTCGCCAGCGGCTGCGAGGAAGATTTCGACATGAACGCCCCGTACCAGGATATTACGGTGGTTTACGGACTGATTGACCCGGGTGAGGATACCATCTTTCTCCGGATCAACAAAGCGTTTCTGGGGGATGGAAATGCTTTGATAATGGCGCAGATAGAGGATTCCAGTAAGTACGTGAATGGCCTGCTGGCCGTGGTGGAGGAGTGGGAAAACAATACTATGATGAAATCCTATACAATGGATACCATCACCATCAAGAACAAGGAAAGCGGAACTTTTTACAACCCCTACCAGGTCCTTTATTATGCCCCCTATCAGCCGAATACTTCCAGGGAATACCGCCTTTCCATACAGGTAAACAACAAGGAGGTGACCGCGAATACGACGCTTGTCCGCAATTTTTCGATTATCCGTCCCAGCGCGGGATCGGCATTTATTATGTTCAAACCGGGCAATGAGGGAGAGGTCAAATGGAATTCAGCATACAACGGACGCAGATATGAAGTGATGATCCGCTTCAAATTCAGGGAGGTTTTCCTGGACCGTCCGGATACACTGCTCCGGCATGTGGACTGGGCGCTGGGAACGCGAAAATCGATCAACACAAATGGCGGGGAAGAAATGTTTATCAAGTATCAGAACAATAATTTTTACAATATTTTAAAGAACCGGGTTCCCTATGAAGATGCTGCGGAGGAAGCCCTGGTTTCGGCCCGTTATACAAACAACGTCGATTTCTTTTTCGCAGTTGCCGCTGAAGAATTCAATACCTATATCGAGGTCAATGAACCCTCCAACAGCATCATCCAGGACAAGCCCGATTATACCAATATCAGCAATGGCCTCGGCATCTTTTCCAGCCGCTACCTGAATGTGCGGGAGAAAAAGATCCATCCCGAGACCGTACAGGATATCCGCAGCCGCGCTCCCGAACTCAAATTTGTTTATTAATCTTTCCCTGTTTCCTGACGTTTTGTCAGAAATTGGCAAATGGCATAATCATTGACGGCCATAAAGAAATTTGAATTATTTAACGATTAATTTATCATATTTATGGGAAAGATTATTGGCATTGACCTTGGAACGACCAATTCCTGCGTAGCCGTGATGGAAGGGAACGAGCCTGTGGTAATCCCCAACAGCGAGGGAAGAAGGACGACGCCCTCCATCGTTGCTTTCACGGAGAATAATGAAAGAAAAGTAGGTGATCCGGCCAAACGGCAGGCGATCACGAACCCCAAACGGACGGTCTATTCGATCAAGAGAATGATGGGAGAGACCTTTGAACGGGTGGCAACGGAGATTGCCAGGGTGACCTATGAAGTGGTGAAAGGCGATAACAATACGCCGCGGGTGAAAATCGACGACCGGTTTTATTCTCCCCAGGAGATATCGGCCATGGTACTGCAGAAGATGAAAAAAACGGCCGAGGATTACCTGGGACAGAGTGTCACGGAGGCCGTGATTACGGTTCCGGCTTATTTCAGTGATTCGCAGCGGCAGGCTACCAAAGAAGCCGGTGAAATTGCCGGTTTAAAGGTACGGCGGATTATCAACGAACCCACGGCTGCCGCACTGGCTTATGGCCTGGACAAGAAAAGCTCGGATGTGAAGGTGGCCGTTTTCGACCTCGGCGGCGGTACTTTTGATATTTCCATCCTTGAACTGGGAGATGGGGTTTTTGAAGTGAAATCGACCAACGGAAATACCCACCTGGGAGGCGATGATTTTGACCATACGGTGATCGACTGGCTGGCGGATGAATTTAAGAAAGATGAAGGGCTTGATCTGCGGAAAGATCCCATGGCGCTGCAGCGTCTGAAAGAGGCGGCCGAAAAAGCCAAGATCGAGCTTTCGAGTTCGACGGAAACAGAGATCAATCTGCCGTATATCATGCCGGTCGACGGCGTGCCGAAGCACCTGGTCAGGAAACTGACAAGGGCCAAATTTGAACAGCTGATCGACAAGTTTGTGCAGATGACCCTTGAGCCTTGCCGCAAGGCGTTGAAAGATGCCGGCCTGAAGGCTGAAGATATCAACGAGGTGATCCTGGTGGGCGGTTCTACCCGCGTACCGGTGATCCAGAAGATGGTGAAGGAATTTTTTGGCAAGGAACCCTCCAAGGGGGTGAACCCCGATGAAGTAGTGGCGATTGGTGCTGCCATTCAGGGCGGCGTGCTGACTGGTGAGGTGAAAGACGTCCTGCTGCTCGATGTAACGCCGCTTTCGCTTGGTATCGAAACGCTGGGCGGGGTGTTTACCAAACTGATCGAATCGAACACCACCATTCCGACCAAGAAATCGGAGACTTTTTCAACTGCTTCCGACAGCCAGACTTCAGTGGAAATCCATGTGCTGCAGGGCGAACGTCCCATGGCGGCCCAGAACAAAAGCATCGGGCGGTTCCACCTCGACGGCATCCCGCCGGCCCCGCGTGGTATACCGCAGATCGAAGTGACCTTCGATATCGACGCCAACGGCATCCTGAACGTCTCAGCCAAGGATAAGGCCACCGGCCGCTCCCAGCAGATCCGCATCGAAGCCTCTTCCGGCCTGAGCCAGGATGAGATCGACCGGATGAAGCACGAAGCCCAGGAAAATGCCGATGTCGACAAACAGGCCAGGGAACGCGTCGATAAGCTCAATGCCGCCGATGCGCTGATCTTCCAGACCGAAAAACAACTGAAAGAATTCGGCGATAAGATCCCTGAGGGTATAAAAGGCGACCTGGAATCGGCTTTGAACCAGCTCAAAGAGGCGCACAAAAGCCAGGACATTGCCGCCGTGGATGCCGCCATGAACAACCTCAATGAAAAATGGCAGAAGGCCAGCACCGAAATGTACCAGGGCACCCAGCCCGGCCAGCAGCAAGAAGGCCAGCCGCCAAACGAAGGCCCCGGACCAGGTTCTGATGGAAAAACCGATGGCGAAGTGACGGATGTGGATTTCGAAGAGGTGAAATAAGCCGTCGGTTCGAATGCTCCGGGAAGCCGGCAGGGTTTCTCCGACGACTAAAGCCGTCGGTTCGAATGCTCCGGGAAGCCGGCAGGGTTTCTCCGACG
>JAWOHY010000025.1:0-15535 GCA_046484945.1 Bacteroidales bacterium | reverse complement strand
CGGCCTCTGGCTCGCCCTGATGGCCACCCGGGAGTTCAACTATCTGGAGATCAGCCAGCGGGGGGTGTATACCCTGAACGAGATGTACACCCTGGGCAGCATGACAATGGTCAGGGTCTATGAATGGTTCAACCAGACCGGCCTCCCCGGTTCACTGGTGATCTATTTCCGGTCGCTGGGCGCCATCTTCTTCCAGTACCACCTGTTCCCGGGACTGCTCATCGCCATCGGGCTGCTGTGCTATTCCCGGATCGCATTTGTCCTGTCGCTGCTCGGGTTCTACGCGGCCTTCGCCTTTTACCAGCTCGTGGGCGCCGATATGACCACGCTCAGTTACACTTATATCGGTTTTAATTTCATCCTCACCGCCATTGCCATCGGGGGCTTCTTCGTCATCCCCTCCTGGTACTCCTTCCTGTGGGTGATCCTGCTGACGCCCCTTACCTCCATCCTGCTCACGGCATTCAAAATACTTTTCACCGGTCTGCAATTGTCCATTTATTCGCTGCCTTTCAATATCATCGTGCTGATCTTTCTGTATGTCCTGAAGTTCAGGGAGCGTCACCTGAACAAGCCCGAACTGGTTGGTATTCAATACTTTTCTCCCGAAAAAAACCTGTATAACCGCCTGAACAGCAAAAAACGTTTCGGGGAATTGCCCTGGTTCCGGGTGGCTTTGCCATTCTGGGGCGAGTGGATGGTGACCCAGGCGCACAACGGCCCTATCACCCACAAGGAAAACTGGCGGCACGCCTGGGATTTCGAGGTGGCCGGCAGCGATGGCCGCACCTATAAGGGGTCCGGGGCACAACTTTCCGACTACTATGCCTACAACAAACCCATACTGGCCCCCGCCGACGGCTGGATCGAAAGCTGCACCGACGGCATCGATGACAACCCGGTCGGTGAGGTCAACCTGGAACATAACTGGGGTAACACCATCGTGATCCGGCATACCGATCATCTGTTCAGCGCCCTCAGCCACCTGAAAAAGGAGAGCATCAAAGTATCCGCCGGCAGCTTTGTGAAGAAAGGCGAAGTGATCGCCCAGTGCGGGAACTCGGGCCGGTCTCCCGTACCGCATCTGCATGTCCAGTTCCAGGCCACTCCCCAGGTGGGATCCGCCACGCTCGATATCCCCTTTTCGCATTACATTTCCAAAACGGAAGAAGTCCATCTCCTGCGCTCTTTCGAGCGACCTGTTGAAAAGGAGATTGTCAGCAATATTTCCGGCAACGAACTGCTGAAAGAAGCTTACAATTTCGTGCCGGGCCAGGTGATCTGCTTCAGGGAAGCGGGTGAGAAACATATGGAAGCCTCCTGGGAGGCGAAGGTGGATTATGCCAGCAACACCTACCTGCAGTGCCGGCAGACCGGCGCAAAAGCATACTATGTCAATGAAGGCGACCTCTTCTACTTCACCCATTACGAAGGCAGCCGTGAATCGCTGCTGTACCTGTTTTTCCTCGGCAGTTACCGCGTCATCTTCGGTTTTTATCCAAACTTACAGCTCACCGACCGGTTCCCGGTGCATATCCTCACACGCAACCCGGCCAGGGCGCTGCAGGATCTCCTGGCGCCGTTCTTCATCTTCATCAAATCATCATACCGGCTCGATTACCTGAGAATGACCGAAAACATATCGCATCCCGAGATCACCCTGCATTCCGAAGCGAATGTAAACCTGTCCTTCAGGATGGGAAAAAAGTTTAATTTCGAACTGGTATTCAAAGGCGACCGGATCGACAGCTTCACCGTCCGGGAGAATGGTAAAGAACCGACAGCATGGGTACAGTGCAAAAAATCCTGATCATCCTGGCCTTCCTGCCGCTGGCTCATCCGGCGTTTACGCAGGGAGAGGCCCACGGTTTCCGGGAAGTGGACCAGGAATCGTATGCCTTATACCAGGCCGGAGAATGGAAGGAGCTGATCCGGTATAACAACCAGGCCATCCGCGAAGGGTTTGATTATTATTACCTGCGGATGAGGAGCGGGATCGCCTGGTACCAGAAGAAAAACTACGTCCATGCCGCCCGCCAGTTCAACGAAGCGCTGAGTTTTAACACCGCCGACCCAGTGGCGCTGGAGTATTTACTGGGCTGCTACCTGGAACTGAACAAGACCGCGGATGCGCTGCAGGTTTACAACCACTTGCCCGTCCCGCTCAAACAACGGCTGCAGCATCTCAAACCGGGGAATTGGCGAGCAAATCTTTCCGCGGGGTATACCTTCAGCGACCAGCCGGCTGTTTTCGAACCTTACGACATCGACGGTGCAGATGATATTTACGGCGAAACAGACCTCCTGCTGGACGGCATGTACATCAGCGCCGGGATTTCATACCTCCTGCGTAACAAAGCGAACATCTTTACAGGGTACACCTTTGTCCGGCAGGATAAGAACAAAATGGTGAAGATCGCCGACACCCTTTCGGTGGATGACCAGTACCGGCTCATCCAGCACCAGTTTTACCTTGGCGGCGCCATTCCTGTGATAAAGGACATTTCAATCCATCCGGCGGTAAATTATATCAATACCCGGTTCGACATGGTCATGCCGGAATACAACGAGGGAAATTTCACATATACGTTTCCGGTAGAGGAATTCAGGCAGCATGCCTTCATCGGCTACCTGGAAGTGACGCGTGATTTTAAGATCCTGCGGGCAAGCCTTTTTGCCGCCTGGTCGAACCTGAATGAAACGGAGCAGATCCAGGCAGGATTTCACCTGGTGGCATACCCGCTGGGGAACCTGAATTTCTATCTTTCTTCTAAACTGCTGAACCACCGGAACAACGGCTACAACAACATCATTTTCGAACAAATGGCCGGCGCCCGGCTGGCGAGGCCGGTGTGGGCGGAGGCAGGTTTCACGGTGGGTGAGATGAAGAACTATCACGAAAGCAACGGTTATGTTGTTTATAACCTGGCAGAAAAGATGAGGTTCAAAGGCGAAGGGAAACTGATCTGGGTTATCGATCCTTCCTGGATGATAACGGCCGGGTATATTTATATGTTCAGGCAGGGAAGCTATGTCACGTATGAATATAAAAACATAGTGGCGGATGAAGATCTCATCCCGGTGACCATGCCGCTGAATTTCAACACCCACCTGGGTTTTTTAGCGTTAACCTACAAATTCTGAAACGATGAAAAAAATAATGATGGCCACGATCATGGCGGCGGCATTGACAGCGTCCGCACAGGTACAGGACCCGGCGATTCTCAGCAAGGCATTCGACAGCAGCTATATTTATGAAAACAGCGAAAATTACGCGCAGGCATTGTCGGTTTTGAAAAAGCACTATGACGCCGAATCCTATGAGATCAACTTGCGGCTGGGATGGCTCAGTTACCTGGCGGGCGATTACAATGAATCGGTCAATTATTACCTGAAATCGGTGAACCTGAAGCCATACGCCATCGAGCCGCGGCTGGGGTATGTCTTGCCCGCTTCGGCCATGGGCAACTGGAACCAGGTGATGGACCAGTACAACAAGATCCTGTCGGTTGACCCGATGAACACGCTGGTGAATTACCGCATGGGACTGATCCATTACAACCGCGCCCAGTACGACATCGCGCTGAAGTTCTTCGAAAAGGTGGCCAACCTCTATCCTTTTGATTACGACAACACGCTCATGTTTGCCTGGACCCATTTCCGGCTCGGCAACCTGCGCGAAGCCAAGGTGCTCTTCCAGAAGGTGCTCCTGATCCAGCCCGGCGACACCTCCGCCCAGGAGGGGCTTGGGTTGATAAAGTGAAATTGTCATACATTAGTCATACTATTGTCATACGATTGTCATACGGTGGTCATGCGGTGGTCATGCGGTGGTCATGCGGTGGTCATAAAGAACTGCGAACCGCGAACTGCGAACTGAAAATTTCCCTACCTTTGCGCCCATGGAAACAGTACTCAGCGGCATACGGCCGACCGGCAACCTTCACCTGGGCAATTACTTCGGTGCCCTCAGGAATTTCGTCAAAATGCAGAATGAGCACCGCTGCTTTTTCTTCATTGCCGATTATCATTCTTTAACGACGCACCCCACCCCTACCGATCTGCACGGCAACGTGAAGCAGGTGCTGGTGGAGTACCTGGCCTGCGGGCTCGACCCGGAAAAAGCCACGCTCTACATCCAGAGCGACCTGCCCGAAACGACCGAACTGTACCTGCTGCTGAACATGAACGCTTACGTGGGCGAGCTGGAACGCTGCACCTCCTTCAAGGAAAAGATCCGCAAGCAGCCCGACAATATCAACGCCGGCCTCCTCACCTACCCGACCCTCATGGCGGCCGACATCATCATCCATCGCGCCACCAAAGTGCCCGTCGGCAAAGACCAGGAGCAGCACCTAGAGATGACCCGCACCTTCGCCCGCCGCTTTAACAGGATGTATAACCGGGAATACTTCCCCGAACCGGAGGCTTACAATTTCGGCGACAAGCTGATCAAGATACCCGGGCTGGACGGATCGGGTAAAATGGGCAAATCGGAGGGCGAGGGCAATGCCATCTACCTGGCCGACCCGCCGGAGGAGATCCGCAAAAAGGTGATGCGCGCCGTGACCGACGCCGGCCCCACGCAGATGAACCAGGAAAAACCGGAACCCATCCGGAACCTGTTCACCCTGATGAGTGTGGTCTCAACGCCCGATACGGTCGCCTATTTCGACGATCAGTATAACCAATGCACGATCCGCTACGGCGACCTGAAAAAGCAACTGGCCGAAGACATGGTTAAGTTTACCACCCCCTTCCGGGAAAAGATACTGGAACTGGCCGCTGATACCAATTACCTGCACAAGGTAGCCAAACTCGGTAAGGAAAAAGCCAGGGAGAGCGCTTCCAAAACCATTTCCGACGTGCGTCAAATCATCGGTTTCAAGGAATTCTGACATTGAGGCAAGCCGCTTATTCCTTATCTTTGCATACAAATCCCGATACATGCCCGAAGGCATCGTCATAGAACCGCTTGTCGAACGCGTGGTGCTGATCGGCCTGTCCACCAACCGGACCGGCACGGACAAAACCCATGAACACCTCGACGAACTGGCTTTCCTGGTGGAAACAGCCGGCGGTATCACCATGAAGCGATTCGTGCAGCGGGTGGAGTCGCCCGACCCCGGAACTTTTGTCGGCGCCGGGAAACTGGCGGAGATCAAAGCCTATGTCAAAGAGCATGACATCGACATCGCCGTGTTCGATGACGAGCTGAGCCCGTCGCAGGCGCGCAATATCGAAAAGGAACTCGAAATCAGGATCCTCGACCGGAACAACCTGATCCTGGACATTTTTGCCAGCCGGGCGCGCACCTCCCACGCCCGCACGCAGGTGGAACTGGCCCAGTACCAGTATTTGCTGCCACGCCTGGCACGCATGTGGACGCACCTCGAGCGGCAGCAGGGAGGCATCGGGCTGAGGGGCCCCGGCGAAAGAGAGATCGAAACCGACCGCCGGATCGTCCGCGACCGGATCGCGCTGCTCAAAGAGAAACTGAAGCAGATCGACAAGATCAAAACGACACAGCGGAAAGGGCGCAAAGGGATGGTGCGGGTGGCCCTCGTCGGCTATACCAACGTGGGCAAATCAACGCTCATGAACCTGCTGAGCAAGTCGGACGTCTTTGCCGAAAACAAGCTCTTTGCCACCCTCGACACCACTGTGCGCAAAGTGGTCATCGAAAACCTCCCCTTCCTGCTCACCGACACCGTCGGGTTCATCCGCAAGCTGCCGCACAGCCTGGTGGAGTCGTTCAAATCAACCCTCGACGAGGTCAGGGAGGCCGACCTGCTGGTGCATATCGTCGATATCTCCCACCCCGAATTCGAAGACCAGATCAGGGTGGTCAACCAGACGCTCGATGAGATCGGCGCCAACAATAAACCGACCGTTTTGTTGTTCAATAAAATTGATGCATACAGCTATACGAAAAAAGACGAGGACGACCTGACCCCGCCGACAAAACAGAACCTGAGCCTGGAAGACCTGGAACATACATGGATGGCTTCATCCCACTATCCCACCCTGTTTATCTCTGCGGTGGAAAAGAACAACATCGAAGCGTTTAAAAAGATTTTATACGATGAAGTAAGGAAAATTCATGTGAAACGTTATCCGTATAATAATTTTTTATTTGAAAAAGATTGAAATATATTGTTCTCACAGATTTCCACAGATAAATATCACAGATTGCACTGATCTGTCTCTGTGAATTTCTGTGTCTTTAATCTGTGTAAATCTGTGAGAAAAAAAAGCATACCCTTGAAAAAATACAATCTAATCCTCATCTCATTTATTGGAGGCCTTTTTCTAAGCGCTGCGTGGCCCGAAAGGGGCTTCGCACCCCTGCTCTTCATCGGTTTCATCCCGTTCCTGTTCATCGAAGATCATATCTTTAAAAACCGGGGACGGTTCAGCCGTTTCAGCGTTTTTTTCTACGCATATCCCGGATTTTTCCTCTGGAACGTATTGACCACCTGGTGGATCTGGAACTCGACCAGTTTTGGCTCCATCGTGGCCTGGATGTTGAACAGCCTCTTCATGGCCGCCACCCTCACCCTGTTTCATCTCACCCGGAGAGAGATCACAAAAGGATCGAGCCAGCTTATGCTCATTTTTTTCTGGATCATGTTCGAATACTGGCACCACAACTGGGAAGGCACCTGGCCCTGGCTCAGCCTGGGTAACGGCCTCGCCCACTGGCACCGGTGGATCCAATGGTACGAATACACCGGCATCTTCGGTGGTACACTTTTAATCCTATTAATTAATATACTGATTTACATATCAATACAGCATTATATCGATAAAAGGGATCTTTACAGAATCCTCCTCCCATCTTGTATCGCCGCATTGACCATTCTTCTTGCAGGCTCAATGTCCTACCGTCTTTATAACAGCCACCACGAACCCTCCCGGCCCGTCGACATCATCGTCGTTCAGCCCAATATCGACCCCTACAACGAGCAATACAGCCTGCACCCGTCAGAGATTTTAAAGATCAATTTCGACCTGGCGCTGGCAAAAATGGATGAAAAGGTGGAATTTGTGGTCAGCCCCGAATCGGCGATACAGGAGAACATCTGGGAAGACAGGCTGGAAGATTCTTACAGCCTGGATACCCTCAGCGCTTTCCTGAAGAGAAACCCCCATGCCGGTTATGTGATAGGCGCTTCGACTTACCGGAACTTCGGACCGGGTGAAAAGCTCTCCCCTACCGCCCGGAAATACCGACATGGCGAGGGGCATTACGATGCTTACAACACAGCCATCTACCTGACCCCTACCGATGAGCTGACCCTTCACCATAAATCAAAACTAACCCCGGGTGTAGAGAAAATGCCGTTTGCCCGTATCATGAAACCCCTGGAGGGTCTGGCTCTCGACCTGGGCGGCACGGTGGGCAGCCTGGGCACCGACCCGGAAAGGACAGTATTCACCAGGCCGGATGACGGCCTGAAAATAGCGCCGGTGATATGCTATGAATCAGTCTTCGGCGAATACGTCACGGAATACATTAAAAAAGGGGCCAACCTGATCTTCGTCATCACCAACGACGGCTGGTGGGGCGATACCCCTGGCCACCGGCAGCATTTCACCTTCTCGAGGCTGCGCGCCATCGAAACCCGCCGCAGCATCGCCCGCTCCGCAAATACCGGCATATCCGCCTTCATCGACCAGCGCGGCGATGCTTTCCAGGTAACCCGCTACTGGGAGCCGGATGTGATCCGCCAGACTATCAATGCAAATGATCAGATGACCTACTACGTCCGGTACGGCGACTATATCGGCCGGTTGTCATCATTTGTCGCCATCTTCCTCATCCTGATCGCCCTTAGCTTCAGGCTTCAAAGAAAGCGGAAGGGCCTGAGAGCGGCAGAGGATTAGATATTGGTTCCTGGTTCTTGGTTCTTGGTTCCTGGTTCTTGGTTCCTGGCCTGTCCCGAGCGGAGCGAGGGATCTCATGGTCCATTTCTACCGACCTCTGTCCACTTTCTTCTAACTTCTATATTCTAACTTCTATATTCTACCTCTGTCTTCCGCAAACTTTTTTTTACAACCCATTGATCAATTTTTTAGTAATTTTGTTAATTGATCTAAAGCGAAACATCCGTTCATGGAAAAGGACAACATTATAGGAGAAATCAACGGTTTTCTGATCGAAGAGTTTGAGATCGAAGAACACCTGATCAAGCCGGAGGCTTCCTGGAAGGAGATCGGGATCGACAGCCTGGATTTTGTCGATATTGTCGTGATCATCGAAAAAAGCTACGGTTTCAGGCTGAAAGGAGAAGAGATGGCCAATATCAAAACGTTGGGCCAGTTTTACGACTACGTTTATCAACGCATCCAAAACCAAAACTGATTCATGGCCACCTGGCAAGGCAAGACCCGCGGCGGCCTGCTCGGACACCAGATCTTTCATTTCACCCTGCGTTACCTGGGACTCCATCCCGCCTACTTCTTACTCAGATTCGTTGCAGGCTATTACTTCCTCTTTTCCGGGAAATCAAATAGGCACATTTATCAGTATTTCAGGGAAATACATCGTTACAGCCCAAGCCGCGCACGCCGGGCCGTTTACCGGAATTATTACACATTCGGACAGATCCTGATCGATAAAGTGGCCATCTATTCCGGCATGGCTGATAAATTCACCTTCGACCTGGAAGATGAAAAACACCTGGCTGCCATGACCAGCGGCGGGTTCATGATCAGCGCCCATATCGGCAACTGGGAAATGGCCGGGAAGAAATCGGACCGGATCAGCAAGACAATGAACCTGCTTATGCTCGACGAGGAGCACCGCCGCATCAAGGATTACCTCGACTCAGTGATGAAAGAACGCAATATCCGCATCATCCCGCTGAAAGACGACCTCTCGCATCTCATCGAGATCGGGAAAGTGCTGGAACGCGGCGAACTGGTAGCGATCCACGGCGACCGCTACAGGGATGGCATGAAGACTGTCACGGTGGATCTGATGGGGCGCCCGGCCCGGCTCCCCGAGGGGCCGTTTTACCTGGCGCTTCGCATGGGCGCGCCGGTCAGCTTCGCCTTTGCCATGAAGGCCGGTAAAAAACATTACCATTTCCACGCAACACCCCCGAAAGTCTATGCGCCGCCCGTAGGAAAAAGAATTAAAAGTGAACACCTGCTGCCCATGGTCCATGATTATACCGAAGCCGTGGAAGCCATGCTGAAAAAATACCCGGAGCAGTGGTTTAATTATTATGATTTCTGGGAGGGAGAGGATAGAAGTTAGAATATAGAAGTTAGAATAAAGAAGTTAGAATATAGAAGTTAGAATATATTCGATGAAAAAGATCCTTGTGCTATACTATACTCAAACAGGGCAACTGAGACAAATAATTGATTCCGTAGCGGCGCCATTGGTGGGTGAGTTCCAGGTTATTTTTGAGGAACTGAAGCCCGATCCGCCGTTTCCTTTCCCATGGAACGGCATGCCTTTTTTCCAGGCTTTTCCCGAATCGGTGAAGGAGATCCCCTGCGGGATGGAGTCCCTGCAGGTTGACCCGGACGAACACTTCGACCTGGTCATTCTCGCCTACCAGGTCTGGTACTTATCACCCTCCATACCGGTCAGCGCTTTTCTGCAAAGCCCTGAGGCAAAGAAAATACTCAACGGCAGACCGGTGATCACCCTCCTGGGCGTACGCAACATGTGGGTCATGGCGCATGAGCGGGTGAAAGCCAGGATGGCCGAAGCCGGTGGCCGGCTGGTGGGGAACATCGTACTGAACGACCCCGCCCCGAACCTGACCAGCGTGATCACCATCGTCCGGTGGATGATGAAAGGGGAAAAAGGAGCTTTCCGGAAATTCGGGCTCAGGTTCCCGGAGGCCGGCGTACCGGAAGCATCCATTGAAAAAGCCTTCGTCTACGGTGAAATCATCAAAGATTCCTTGCTGAAAAGTTCTTTCGACAACCTGCAAAGCAATCTGATCTCCGCCGGCGCCGTAAAAATCGACCCGGTACTGACGAGCATAGAAAAGCGCGGGAAAATGATGTTCGGCATCTGGGCAAAGATGATCCTCAAAAAAGGTGGCTATAACGACCCGGAGCGGGAAGGCAGGCTGAGACTGTTCAAATATTATCTGTTCTCGGTGATTTACCTGGTCTCGCCCTTCGCCAGCTGTGCATTCCGGTTGTATTACAGCCTCAACCGCAGGGCTGCATCAAGGATCATCCGGAAATATTCAACAGGGATGGAGTCCCTGTGAAAATTTCTATCTTTGCCAACTTTTATATATCGTTTTTAGGCAGATGAAATATGGCACATGAAGTTTATATCACACGCTTAGCCAAGTACTTACCCAACGAACCGGTCTCTAACGAGCAGATGGAGAAATACCTTGGCATGGTCGACGGGAAGCCTTCCAACGCCAAACGGATCATCCTTCGAAACAACCAGATCACCAGCCGCTACTATGCCCTGGATGCGGAGGGAAGGCTCACGCATACCAACGCGCAGCTCACGGCAGAAGCGATCCGCGGCCTTTGCGATGACAAATTTACTGTGAACGACATCGACCTGCTGGCCTGCGGGACCACCTCCCCCGACCAGACTCTGCCGTCCCATGCCTCCATGGTGCATGGCGAACTGGGCGGCAACCCGGTGGAGATCATATCCCCGGCAGGTTCCTGCGCAACGGGCCTGCATGCCATGAAATACGCATACCTGGCGGTCAAAGCCGGCGATAAATTCAACGCCGTCTGCACCGGGTCGGAATTGTTCTCCACCTTTATGCTGGCACGTAATTTCGAGAAAGAGACCGAAAAGCTCCACCTGCTCGACCAGCAGCCCATCCTGGCGTTTGAAAAGGACTTCCTCCGCTGGATGCTCTCCGATGGCGCCGGGGCCGCGCTCCTGCAAAATCAGCCAAACCCCGACGGCCTCTCCCTGCGGGTCGACTGGATCGAATCGGTTTCCTATGCCAACGAGCTGGAAACCTGCATGTACTCCGGTGGTGAAAAACTCGAAAACGGCCGTTTCAAAGGCTGGCGCGAGTTTGAAGCGGAAGAGCTCCTCAACCGGTCCGTCTTTTCATTGCGACAGGACGTCAAGCTGCTCGGCGAAAATATCGTCAAAATGAGCACCCGCTTCCTGGTCGATATCATCAAAAGAAAAAACATCAATATCGATGAAATCGATTACCTGCTGCCGCATATTTCTTCCGAATATTTCCGTTTCCGGATCGAGGCCGACCTGCGCGAAAATGGCATGCCCATCCCGCAGGAAAAATGGTACACCAACCTCGTCAGGCTGGGGAATGTCGGCGCCGCTTCGGTCTATTTCATGCTGGAAGAACTTTTCAAATCAGGCCAGCTGAAACCCGGCCGGAAAGTCTTGATGTGCGTTCCCGAAAGTGCAAGATTTTCATATGTTTACGCATTAGTCACCGTGGTTTGATTTGTTTGATTAATTTTGCCACAGATACAATCGCATCGATTTTTTATGCTTGCTTCCGGTGACATGATCCTCGAACTGATCCCGCAACGCCCACCCATGGTGATGGTCGGAAAGCTGCTGGCGTGCGACGAGAAATCAACCACTACAAGCCTGACTATCAGTGAAAATAATGTTTTTGTCAGCAGGAAACTTTTTTCACCTTCCGGCTTGCTCGAGTCGATGGCACAAACAGCCGCTTTACGGACGGGCTGGCTGCTCAGAAATAAACCGGGAGCAGCAAACAAAAACATACCGGTTGGTGTTATTGGCAGTATAAAGAATTTTAAACTGAATTTTCAGCCGGCAGCCGGATCTGAGATCATCACCACCATTAACGTGGAATACGAGTTTGGAAACGCCACCCTCATCAGCGGGAAGGTGTTATCAAACGACCGTTTGGCTGCGGAAGCTGAAATGCAGATCTTTTTAACGGATAACGGAGCAGACCCGTCATGAAAAAGAAGGAAGTGCCACAGGATGAGGGATTGATGGAGGGGCGGTTTGAGGACGTCTGTTATGCCCTGGATGAAAACGGCAACTATGTGGCGGTTTTGAGCAAGGGTTGGAAACCCAAGACCGATGCCATGCTGCAGGCCTGGGAAGTGGTGCATGAGAAAGTGGAGCAGGTGCGGCAGGATGTGCTGGCCGGAAAGGTCAGCCCCATTGCCTATTACATGGAAAAAAACATTATGGATGTCAGTTTGCTGGCCGATTATGCCGGTCTTTCCCGGTGGAAAGTGAAGAAACACCTCAAGCCGGGCCGCTTTGCCCGCCTGAAAGAGGATATCCTGCAGCGATATGCCGATATTTTTGAGATCAGTCTTCCAGAACTGAAAAATTTTGAAGAAACTTTGAAGAACAAATGAATAACCCTTCGGTTCATATTGATTTCGTGCATCACCAGGCGGCCCATTGCGAAAACGGCGTGACTTCAAACCTGTTACGGCATTATAATATCCCGTTGAGCGAACCGATGGTATTCGGTATCGGGTCGGGACTTTTCTTCTCCTACATGCCTTTCATCAAGCTGAATGGCCTGCCGGTGGTCTCCTTCCGGCCATGGCCCGGACAGATCTTCAAACGGATCACCCGGAGGCTGGGGCTGAAGATCCAGCGATATAAATTCTCGGACCAGGCTGAATCGATGAAGGCCCTGGATAATAATTTACAAAAAGGGATACCGACGGGCTGCCTGGTCGGGGTTTACCACCTGAACTATTTCCCGCCGGCCTACCGTTTTCACTTTAACGCCCACAATGTTGTTGTCGTGGGAAGGGAAAACGGCGAATACCTCATCAGTGATCCCATCATGCCCAAAATCGAACGGCTTTCGCGGCATGATCTTCAAAAGGTGCGTTTCGCCAGGGGGACATACCCGCCGAGAGGGCGAATGTATTATATCGAAGAAACACCGGTTGACTTCGACCTGAAAAAGGCCATTGTCAAAGGCATCCGGCATACCTGCAAAGACATGCTGACGATCCCGGTACCGCTTTTCGGCGTGAAGGGGATCCGTTACATGGCCCGTCAGATGCGCAAGTGGCCCCGGAAGCTGGGTGAAAAGAAAGCCGCGCTGTATATGGGGCAGGTGGTGCGCATGCTGGAGGAGATCGGCACCGGCGGAGCGGGGTTCCGTTTCATCTATGCCGCCTTCCTGCAGGAGGCCTCCCGTGAACTGAACCAGCCCTGGCTGAATGACGTCTCGAAAGAAATGACCGAAGCGGGCGACCGGTGGCGGGAGTTTGCCGTCATCGCCGGCCGCATCTTCAAAAACCGCGCAGGCCAGGAAGACAATTACATCGCCGCATCAGAGTTGTTGTTCGATATCGCCGACCGTGAGGAGCGCATCTACCGGAAACTACGTAACATCAAACTCACCTGATGACCGCCAATCCAGCCATAGAAACCAAAAACCTGGTGAAAATCTATGCGGGCACGGAAGAACCGGCGCTGAACGGGATCAGCCTGATCATCCCCGAAGGGGAGATCTTCGGCCTGCTCGGGCCCAACGGCGCCGGCAAGACCACCACGATCAACATCCTTTGCGGCATCCTGCGACCAACATCGGGACAGGTGAAAGTGGCCGGCATGGAACTGAACGGCAACCTGAAAGAGATCAAAAAAGTCATCGGGGTCGTGCCGCAGGATATTGCTTTGTATCCCATGCTCACCGCACGGGAAAACCTTTATTTTATCGGCAGCATGTACGGCTTGCACGGCAAACTGCTGCAATCGCGTGTAGATGAGTTCCTCACGCTGTTCGGCCTGATGAAATTCGCCAACCGGACCATCAAAACTTACTCGGGGGGCATGAAGCGCCGGATCAACCTGATCGCCGGCATCCTGCACCGGCCCGGGATCCTGTTTCTTGACGAACCTACCGTCGGGATCGATGTACAGTCGAGGACCGTCATCCTCGACTTCCTGAAAACCCTGAACGCAGAGGGAACCACCATCGTTTACACTTCGCACTATATGGAAGAGGCCGAGCACCTGTGCACTTCCATTGCCATTATCGACCAGGGACATATTATTATCCAGGGCCGGCCTGCCGAAATGATCGGCAGCCAGCCGGGATACGCTAACCTTGAAAGTATTTTCCTGCAACTGACCGGAAGAACCCTAAGAGATCACTGATGCACAAACTGCTGGCTTCCATACGTAAAGAATTCCTTATCCTGGTTCGCGACTGGGCCGGGCTGGGACTGATATTCCTGATGCCGGTCGTGCTGGTCATGGTGATGTCGCTGATCCAGGATGTGACGTATAAAAAGCTCGACGAAACCAGTCTTCCTATTCTTTTTCTCGACAAGGACCTGGATGAACTGGGCATGCAGGTAAGGCAAGGCCTGGAGCAAACAGGCTTCTTCAAAGTCTTTACAAGTGTGAGCAATCAGCCCCTGGATGAAAGCACTATCCTGAAGCTGGTGGCAAAGGGTGATTTCCAGATGGGAGTGGTGATAAAAGAGGGATCTACGGCTGCCATCCGGGCACGCGGACAATACTTTGTGCAGCAAACCCTCCTCGGCGAAGAGGAGGATGCCCTGCCGCCCGAAAATATGGATAAAGCCAGGATCACTATTTATTTTGACCCTGCCATCAAAAACTCATTCAAGATAACCGTCAGGAACACGCTGGAGAACTTCACCTCTAAGATTGAGGCGGGCATTTTATTCAGGGCCCTGTCAGATGAGGTTGCCCAGTACCTGCCTGAGCCGCCGGCGCCTGTAACCGACCCGGGGGAAGGGATCGCCTACCAGGAAATCTATGCCACCAACGAGCACACGGAAATCGTGCCCAATTCGGTGCAGCACAATGTCCCGGCCTGGACCATCTTTGCCATGTTTTTCATCATCATTCCACTCACCGGCAATATCATCAAAGAACGTGAAAACGGGCTGGCTACCCGGCTCAGGATCATGCCTGGCAATAAGCTCCAGGCCCTGGGGGCCAAGATTTTCATATACATGATGGTCGGACTCGTTCAGTTCGGCCTGATGTTCATGTTCGGAAAATTCGTGCTGCCATATTTCGGACTTCCTTCCCTGCTGCTGGGGCCGGAAAAGATCGCCCTGCTCCTGATGGCGCTGGCCACCGCGCTGGCCGCCACGGGCTACAGCGTCCTGGTAGGAAGCGTGGCAAGCACGCATGACCAGGCGGCGGTATTCGGCACCGTGTCGGTCATCATCCTGGCCGCGATCGGCGGCATCTGGGTGCCGGTGTTCATGATGCCCGAACTGATGCAGCAAGCCAGCATTATCTCTCCCCTCAACTGGAGCCTCAGCGGGTTTTACGATATCCTGCTGCGCGGCGGCGGTATCCGCGAGATCAGCGATAACCTGCTCCTGCTGCTGGGATTTTTCATACTGACCCTGTCCACCGCAATCTGGGCGAGCGAGAAGGGTGTAGGACGGTAAGACGAACCAAGAACCAATACCTAATACCCAATACCCAGTACCCAATACCCAATACCCAATACCCAATACCTAATACCCAGGAACCAACCCCTTTCGCCATCTGTTGGCGTGTTTTATATAATTTTGCACCCTAATTTTTATC
>JAWOHY010000271.1:0-4034 GCA_046484945.1 Bacteroidales bacterium | reverse complement strand
GACAAGCGGATTGAGGTTCTTTCCCAGTCAAACGAGTTGAAAGAATTGAGAGTGAGGCAATATACCCTTTTTCTGGCTGGAATGGGAGCCTTTATCATTTTGAGTGTTGCCATGCTCTTATTGCTGCTCCGTCAAAGGCACCTGAAAGCGGAGCAGGAGAAAACCGGCCTGCAGCAAAAGCTTTTCCAGTTACAGATGAACCCGCATTTCATTTTTAATTCACTTTCAAGCATACAGCATCTGATTGTGGAGGAGGACACGGAAAGGGCAAGCATCTGCCTGGCCGAATTCTCCAACCTGGTGCGCAGCATTCTTTACAGCTCATCCAATGAAACCATCGGTCTGGATACTGAAATTAAGACCATTGAAAGTTACCTTGCCCTCCAAAAAATGCGTTATAATGATAAGTTTGATTACGAAATCGATATAGATCCAGGTTTAGACCCGGAAAACCTGGAAATACCCGTGATGCTGCTCCAGCCCTTCATCGAGAATGCCATTGAGCACGGTATAAAGCATAAAAAAGGAAAAGGACGGATAGAGATAAGGATCAAGCCATCGGGCGAACAGTCGATCGGACGAAGTGATCAGACGAACGGGCGATCAGGCGATCGGGTGATATTGGAGGTGGAGGATGATGGGGTGGGCAGGGAGAAGGCGCAGGAACTTCTACATCAGCGCGACAAAAATCACAAAAGCCTGGCCACCGCCATCACCCGCGAGCGGATCGCCATCCTCAACCGCAAGCTGAAACGCAAGATCACCCTGGAGATCATTGATCTGAAAGATGAACTGGGCGAAGCGAAGGGAACGAGGGTGGTGTTTGGGGTGCCGGTTTAGGTTATTATTTTTAAAATGTTTCGATATAACTGAAGAATACAGTATATTTGCAAAAATATTAAATTATAATCGAAGATGATTGTCCGCACCCAATATCTTGAGAAGCTCAAAACTTACACCGGGAAACCATTGATAAAGGTAATTTCAGGCATGCGCAGGGTCGGTAAAAGCACCCTGCTGAAAGAGTATAGAGACTTTCTTACTCAATCAGGTGTTCCTGAACAGAACATTTTGCTAATCAACATGGAATTACTGGAATTCGATTCAATAAGGGATTACACGGACCTCAATGCTCATATCCGGCAAACTGTTTCGCAGCAAACTGGCACAAAATATTTGCTGATTGATGAAATCCAGGATATTAATCAATGGGAAAAGGCCATCAATTCTTTTTTTGCTGAGGGTGGCTACGATATCACCATAACCGGCTCCAATGCCAGAATGCTTTCGGCAGAACTTTCTACTTTACTGGCAGGCAGATATATTGAAATCACTCTGTATCCTTTTTCATTCAGAGATTTCAGGGATTACAGGCTACAGCAGGTTCCCGTTGAAACTGTGAATATTAGTTTCAAACAATTCCTCCGTTATGGAGGCTTGCCCGGTATTCATGCCCTGCCCTTCAGCGATGATGTTATTTTTCCATACCTGAATGCCATTTACAACACTGTGTTACTGAAGGATGTTATAACCCGGAATAAAATCCGGGATGTGGAACAACTGGAAAGAATAACACGCTTTGTTTTCAATAACTGCGGAAATATTACTTCTGCAAAAAACATTGCCGATTACCTGAAATCGCAAAGGGCCAGAATTTCAGTTGAAACTGTGCAGAACTATCTTTTTTTCCTTACTCAGGCCTTCATGATTCACAAGGTAAGGCGCTACGACCTGAAAGGAAAAAAACTGCTAGAATATTCCGAAAAGTATTACCCGGCTGATATCGGATTAAGATTTGGGCTGGCAGGTTATTCAGAAAGCGATATTTCCGGCTTACTCGAGAGTATTGTTTTTATTGAGTTGTTGCAACGTGGATATACTGTTTATGTTGGGCAGTCAGGTTCATACGAAATTGATTTCATTGCCGAAAAGCAGGAAAAAAGAATATATATCCAGGTTGCCTATTTGTTGGGTAATGAAAAGACCATTGAACGCGAGTTTGGAAATCTGGAGCGCATCGGCGACAGCTTCCCTAAAATGGTTTTGTCAATGGACGAGTTTTGGCCTCAGAACCGCAATGGTATTATCAGGAAGAACATCATAGAATTTCTATTGGAAAATTAGTTTTCAAAGCTCAGGCAAAAGACTTTAATGCAAATCACCGAATTGAAGGATGAAACTCGCTGCGCTCGCGTCATTAGCTCGCTGCGCTTGCGACATTGATAGACATTCGTTCAGCGCTGCGCGCCTCGCGACATTAGGTGGACATTGGGATTATGAAGGTTCCAATGGTTCCAATGGTTCCAAAAGTTCCAATGGAAACCTGAAACTATGGAACCCTGGAACTATGGAACCCTGGAACTATTGGAACCTTCATTCCTCCGCTTTATAAGCTTTTTAATCTCATGGCTTCGTTTTTCGGTTAAAGTGTATCTCAGGACAAAGAAGAAGGAGAAAATGCTTAGCAGCACCGGCAGGCCGATCTCCACCACACGCATCATCAGGAGGGTGTAGGGTGTCTGGCGGGTCAGTGGCATGATTTCCTCCTCAATCAGGGCCAATTCCTGTTCAATGGTTTCACGGGTAACAGAGGCACTCATGTTGGCCATCCGCTGGTTCATCTTATCCACATTTTGCATGAGGGCTATATAATGCTCCGGGTTCTTGCTTGCCTCCTTTGCCTTGGTTTCCAGGTGGGCCATTAATTCAGCTGACCTTCTCTGTGCTTTTTCAAGTAATTCGTTGTATGTGGCTGTCGGCGCCATTCCTTCCTGCCAGGTCTTCACTTCGGCTTTCAGCTCCCGGATGCTTCCCTGCAGGGCATCTACTTTGGTGACCTGGGTCTGGTCGAACTGGGTGAAGACTATCAGCGCGCCGGCGACAAAGCTGGCCAGGGCCGTGCCCATCTTGATGAACCACCAGAAGATCGAATAAAAGCTGCCTTCTGTCCGCTTGCCCGTTTTCAGGTCGTCTTCATCGCAGATATCGCCCACCATGGAGGCGCCCAGGGTGAAAAAGAAGAGCATGCCCGCCGACAGCAGCATGGTGGGGATGATGATCAGGTAGGGATATGACGGATTGTAGCAGACGATCTTGGAAAGCTGAGCGGCAACCATCAGCAGGATGGCGATGACCAGGGTGCTTCTTTTACCGATCTTCGGGCTGATCCAGTTGAGCGGGAAAACGGCCAGCACGCCTGTGACGGCCCATACGGTACCGTTGATCCCCAGCAGGTAGGCGCCGGCGACCTTATCTCCCCCGAAAATGTAAAAAATCGGAATGTAAGACCCCAGCAGGTTGACGAAATTAAATCCCATGGCCAGTGTGAAAATGGTCAGGGTGAGCATGATGAAGTTCCGGTTGGTGGCCGCATGTTTCATGTCTTTCCAGAAGGGTGTCTTTGGCTGTTTGGCCACCCTCACGAAGCCCGGCTCGCGCAGTTTGTATGTCCACCAGAATGAGAGCGGGATGAGGATGGCGGCGATCATCAGGGAAACATACCGCATGCCGTCGGCCTCATTGCCCCCGGTGCCCCTGAAGATTTCCCTGTTGGCCATCCAGAAGAGCCAGGGCGTGCTCATGGCAAAGAGGTTGCCGACGAAACTCTTGGCGCTGAACAGGCGGGTCCGTTCGTGGTAGTCGGTGGTCATTTCCATCCCCAAAGCGCCGTGCGGTATCTCAAAAATGGTGCAGGCTGTGTAGAATAATAAAAGCGAGATAAGGATATAAACCAGTTGAAAAGCCTGGAAACCCGATTCGGTAGGGAACCAGGCATGGACCATTTCGCCTTTGGGCACCCACCAGATAAGGACGAAAAAGAGGGCGACCAGTATCCCGCCGGCCAGTAAAAGCGGACGCCGTCTTCCCCACGGGGTGCGCAGGTTGTCCGAAAAATGACCGATGATTGGGTCGGAAACGGCATCCCACAGGCGGGGAATGATCAGGATGACCCCCAGCCAGAAAGCGCTGAGGCCCAAACTGATATTGCCCATCAAACCGACAAGTATACCGGCTATGTTGAACAGGGCGATGGG
>JAWOHY010000263.1:0-28414 GCA_046484945.1 Bacteroidales bacterium | reverse complement strand
GGCCAAACGAGGATGTGACTGAATGGGTGAACTTCTTCTTTGATGCCCTGGTAAATATTCAGGAACAGTTGATGAAAAAACTGGAGATCCAGGGAACAGAAATGCAATTGTCACCCAGGGAGAAATCGATATTAACTTTTATCGGCAACAATCCTGGTTGTAAGTCAGGCGAAATAGCCCGAAAATTAAATATTCCTGGACCGACAGTGAAAAGGATACTTCCAGAATTAATTGGTAAAAAATTGATCGATAAATTTGGAACCGGGCCCGGGACTAACTACTCTTTGAAGTAATGTTCCAGAGTTCCAGAGTTCCAGGGTTTCAGGGTTCCAGGGTTTCAGGGTTTCAGGGTTCCAGGGCCTGTCCTGAGTCCGCCGGAGGCGGATGAAGGATTCCAGGGTTCCCTGCTTCCAGCAACATAGAGAATATAGCCAGGAAGGTCCAGATGTATCAAATCCTACATGGTGAATATCCAGGGTTTGATCGCCTGTTGGCGTTTTGCGATGAAGAACAAATGGTGAAAACGAATCGAAATAAGATCGGGTTCAGGCTTATTTGAGATCGAATGGTCGATAAAGGGCTCGACTCCACCAGGGAATGTTCAACCCCGTTATTCCTTATTTCAAACTCCTGACACTCTGAACCAGGTATTCCCGGTAGGAAACATATTTCTTATACAACTGGTTTGATGTCTGGAATTCTTCTTCTGTGAAAAAGTAGCCGGCCAGGGCTGAAATGTAGCCGATAATGTAAAAATAAGATTCAAAGGAACGGGCCTCGATTTCTTTGATGGCATCGAGATATTCGATGAAATTATGTTTTATGGCGCTCATTTTTTTCCGCTCCCAGGATGCATGACCGAATCTCCCTTTTTTTGCCTTTTTGTTTTGAAATTCATTGTTAAACGCCCATCTCACCCCATCGCATAACCGGTCGATATTGTGCGGGTGGTGCATGGAAAGTTCTTCACCAGGCTGGTTCTTCGCATATTCCCCCTTGAAATGGACAGAGGTGATCCTGTGATGCTGAAAATAATCCCGCAGCTCATTGAGTTCTTTCCACATCAGGTAATATTTCCCGGAAGGATCATCCCTGTCGGCGCCCGCAACCAGTTCTTCCTCGATCCACAGCAGGATGAAGCAGAACTCTTGTGCAACCGCCGGATCGTAAACATCAAAATCGGCCAGTAGCCCCTGCACTTTTTCAAATACCTGCCGGTTGATCTGCAGGTGGTTTTTCGGACCGGTCCCCTGCCCGTAACCCAGCGGGAAATACTTCTCCAGCTTTTGAATATCCACAGCCAGTTTTTGGACAGGGCCTTTGCGCAGCATTTAAGGTCAGTTATGAATTATCCTGCTAAGTTAAGGAGAAAATTA
Source organism: Bacteroidales bacterium (assembly GCA_046484945.1). Lineage (GTDB taxonomy): Bacteria > Bacteroidota > Bacteroidia > Bacteroidales > JAGOPY01 > JAGOPY01. Next base: position 27,038 of record JAWOHY010000263.1, on the reverse strand, counting down.
AAAAGGCTGTATTAATAGTCATCCTATACCATCCTTTACTATTCTTGCTCCAACGACTAAAGCCGTTGGTTCCATTAGGTAGTGCTCCAACGACTAAAGCCGTTGGTTCCGTGTATTTTACAGAGGTTGGAACCGCCGGCTTCAGTCGTCGGACTACTAAAATACGAGACTTTTTAAATACCGGATATTAGAGTTTCGTCAGCATCACATCCACCGTCACTTCGATCGTTTCGGCGATATTTTTTACCACCGCGCCGGGTATCTTGATGTCGTAGTCCTTTGGTTTGACGTAGAACTTGCTGATTCCCTGCACAGACCCGTCGTCTTTCACAGTAAAGGTACCTTTTTCGCTGATCTTCTGTGTCACGCCGTGGAGGGTCAGATCGCCTTCGATGAGGGCTTCATAGGTGCCGGGTTTGGTAAAGTCAATCTGTGACATATTGGTCACCTTTGCCTTTAAGGTAGAATTGGGAAACTTGTGGCTTTCTACGTAGTTTTCGTTGAAATGCTCCTGCATCAGGGCTTTTTCAAACAAGAATGATTTCATGAGCACCATGAATACCAGGTCGCCTGTTTCAAGGTCAAGTGCGGAGTTCACCTGTTTGTTCTCAGCCTGGATGGTTTCAATGGGTGTTTCGGAGTAGAATTTAATATAACCGTTCCTGGTCATGTATTTCTGAGCGCCGGCAGTCAGCGCTGTCATCAGGATCACAACGACCATGGCCGCCATCTGGATAATCTTTTTCATATATAAAATATTTAATATGACTTTAAACAAATTAAAGTTCAAAATGTTCAAAGTCAAACACCGGGCCATGAGTATTTACAACAGCGTTTTTTTCAGCCCTTTACTTTGTCGATCACCTGGCAGATCCTGTTGAATATCTCGTCGATTGTTCCCATGCCCTCAATGGACTTATATTTGTCCTGCTTTTGGTAATACTGGATGAGCGGTGCGGTTTGTTTATGATACACCGCCATCCGGTTACGGATCACCTCTTCGGTATCGTCTTTACGGCCTTCCTGTTGCGCTCTTATCAGAAGCCGTTTTACGACTTCCTCTTCGTTGACCTCCAGCGCCAGCACAAGGTTCACTTTCTGTTTCATTTCGATCATCAGGATATCCAGGTCGGCGGCCTGGGGCAAAGTGCGTGGAAAGCCGTCGAAGATAATGCCGCCGGGTTTTGCATCCTGCTGCAGGGCCGAGCGGAGGATATCGATCAGCAGCACATCGGGCACCAGGTCACCTTTTTCGATGATGTTTTTGACCCGCTGGCCCAGTTCGGTCTCGTTGCGTATTTCCCTGCGGAAGATCTCCCCGGTTGAAATGTGCGCCATATTGTATTTTTCCGCGATGCGGGCGGCTTGTGTCCCTTTCCCGGATCCCGGAGGGCCAAAAAGAATCAGGTTGAACATAATGGTTTAGTTTTATTAATTTTGGTCTGCAAAGTTGAAACAAATATAAGGAAATTTCATTAAAATTATTTCTATGAGAGCAGTACCAGGCCGAGCCATCATCTACCCCGCCATTATCCTGGCTGGTAGCCTGCTGTTCCTGCCTTTCCTGGGCAAAGTGGCGCTGTTCGACTGGGATGAGATCAACTTCGCGGAAATCGCGCGGGAAATGATTGTGACAGGCGATTACCTCAATGTCCAGATCAATTACCAGCCTTTCTGGGAGAAACCGCCGCTGTTTATCTGGATGCAGGTGCTGTCCATGAAACTTTTCGGTGTCAATGAGTTTGCCGCCCGGTTCCCCAATGCCATCGGCGGGATCATCACCCTGCTGATCCTGTTCGAGATGGGACGCAAGCTCTATGACCACCGGATGGGAATCCTCTGGGCCCTCGTCTATGCAGGCTCGGTCCTGCCATTCTTCTATTTCAAATCAGGCATCATTGATCCGTGGTTCAACCTATTCATTTTTATTGGGATATACTTCTTTTTTAAATTCCAAAATCAACATCGACCAGTCTTTCTCTCCGGGCTGTTTATCGGCCTGGCTATTCTGACCAAAGGTCCGGTTGCCTTGCTGATCTTCGGGATCGTCGTCCTGATCTACCTGATCCTCATCAAATTTAACATAAAGCTTAGGGTTAAGCATATCCTGCTATTCCTGGCCGGGATGATCCTGACGGGCGGCTCCTGGTTCATGGTGCAGATCGCTGCCGGGAACGCCGATGTTGTATGGGATTTCATCGTTTACCAGGTCCGGTTGTTCAGCTCCAAAGGCGCCGGCCACGGCGGATTCCCCGGTTATCATATAGTGGTATTGCTGCTCGGGGTCTTCCCCGCTTCCGCTTTCATTTTTGGCGGGATAAAAGCTTCCGCCCAGGAAAACCCGATGCAGCGTGAATGGCGCAGGATCTGCCTGATCCTGCTGCTGGTCGTGGTCGTCCTTTTCGAGATCGTCCAGACCAAGATCATCCATTACTCTTCACTGGCCTATTTCCCGCTGACTTTCCTGGCGGCGCTGTCCGTTTACCGTTATCTGAACGGGGAAGGCACCGGGGTGCGGACAACCAAAATTATCTTGCTGATCCTGACCGGTATCTGGACAATGGCCATTATCATCCTCACCATGGCGGGCTTATATAAAGAGGCCCTCATTCATTCGGGCTGGATCAAAGACCGCTTTGCAATGGCTAACCTGCAGGCTTCGGTGACCTGGACCGGGGCGGAGGCGCTGGTTGCACTGATCCTCATCGCAGCCATTACTTTCTTCTTCTGGCTCAAAAAGCCCATGGCCAAATTCATCACGCTATTTGCAGGCAGCATGGTCTTTATTTTCATGACGATGTTTGTATTCACCGGAAAGATCGAAGGCTATACCCAGCGCGCCGCACTGGATTTTTACCGGCAATACGGCCAGGAAGACTGTTATATCAGCACCCTGGGATTTAAAAGCTACGCCCATCTGTTCTATGGTAAAAAACAGCCAGGGCAGAACCCGTTATCTTATGATAACGACTGGTTATTGCGAGGCCCGGTCGACAAACCGGCCTATTTTGTATTCAAAGTGACAAAAAAGCATGAATTCACCGGGAATTATCCGCAGTTAACGATACTGTATGAGAAGAACGGTTTTATCTTTGCAGCAAGATATCCGGAACCTGAACCACCGCAGTATGATTAATGAAAAAAGGATCTGCGTTGTGCTGCCGGCTTACAATGCCGCCAAAACCCTCGAGCAAACCTACCTTGAGATACCGTTTGATATTGTCGACGAGGTGATCCTGGTGGATGACCTCAGCAGCGATAATACGGTTGAGGTTGCGAAGAAACTGGGCATCAGGCATATCATCGAGCACCAGGAGAACAAGGGCTATGGCGGAAACCAGAAAAGCTGTTACGATAAAGCATTGGATCTTGAAGCCGACATCGTCGTGATGCTCCATCCCGATTACCAGTACACTCCCAAACTGATCCACAGCATGTGCTACCTCATCGTCAACGGGGTATATCACGTAGTAATGGGATCCAGGGTTTTGGGAAAAGGGGCGCTGCGGGGAGGGATGCCCCTGTATAAATATATTGCAAACCGCGTCCTGACCCTGGCACAGAACATTCTCATGCGCCAGAAACTTTCCGAATATCATTCCGGCTACCGGACTTTTTCAGGGGAGGTGCTCCGAAAGATCAATTACAGGGCCAATTCTGATGATTTTGTTTTTGATAACCAGATGCTGGCACAAATTTTTTATGCCGGCTATGAGATTGCCGAAATTACCTGTCCGACCAAATATTTTGAAGATGCCTCTTCCATCAATCTGCGCCGCAGCATCAAATACGGCCTGGGGGTGCTGGGTGTTTCTTTCAGATATTTTTTGCAGAAGAAGGGGGTTTTAAGAAGTAAGATTTTTAGCTGATTTTTCATAGGATCCTTTGACCAATGATCAAGCTTTCCTTTGATGGATCTCTTTCTTATCAAAGAGAACGATTCCCCTGGTGGCGGTGGCGGTGGCGGTGCATCTCATTCCCCTGTCCCTGCATCGGGCATCCATAGATCTCGCGGTATAGGTTTGACAGCCGCAGGGCTTGTTCCGGGGTGCAAACCTTTTTCAATTCTAGATAGTGTCTGATATTTTCTCGGTGCAGTTTGCCCTGCAGCAGGGAAATATCCTTTGCCAGCTGCTCCAGCGCCAGCGTGTCGGGCATGTCAGAGGCCAGTTCATCAAGAACCCTACCGCGAAGTTCTTTGATCTCCCTGGAGACCGGTCCTGAAACCTGCCGGTATCCATCATTGACTCGTTCCACCTGTCGAATCTGCTCCTCTGAAAGGCCCAGTTCGGCATGCAAAACACATCCGGGACTAATGGCCTCACCAGCGCAGTTGACATTCACCTGCTTCTGCGGAAAAATAAAATAAGTGGCCAAAGCCGCCAGGTTGACGACCACCAGAAAAACCAGCAACCAGGTTAACAGACGGTTCTTTTGATTTGACTCCATTGCACTGCGTTTATTCGTTACTTAATAAATTGATGTCTTCATCCACGAAATCGTCGACATAAAAGCCCGTTCTGAGTATTTCAATTTGCGCTGCCATGTCAGTATAAGCCGCTTTTCTTATTTTCCCCTGATTGCCGACAAAAAAACCGGCCGTCATCGCCGCCAGGAATAATACAGATATCAGGACGGGTCGCCATGCAGGCTGTGATATACTTCTCCGCGCGTCCAGCCTGCTTTCCAAACGCTGCAGTATCCGCGTGCCGGCAAATGGATCCGGTTCAACAGCCTTTTCTCTTTCGATAGCTCTTTCGAGTTCAGAATACTTATGCATTTGTTTGTGTTGGTCCATGACTTGAAAATTTCTTCAGAAGATTCATTTTTGCCCTGTGTATCAGTGATTCAATGGCTGAAATGCTGAAACCGGTTACTTCGGAAATTTCACGGTACGACATTTCATCGTATTTGCTCATAATGAATACTTTGCGCTGGTTTTCCGGCAAACCGGCCAATGCGGCCCGCAGCCAGGCGATGCTTTCCTCACCGCTTACTTCTCCGTTTTCGTGCAATAATTCCCCGGTTGTTGCCATTTCCGTCGCTTTTGCCATTCCAAGCATCTTTTCCATCCTCACGAAGATTTGCCGGCGTTTCTTTTTTTTTGCCGCGTTCAGGGAGCGGTTCACCGTGATGCGGTAAATCCAGGTAGAAAGCGCCGATGCCCCGCGAAACTTCCCAGCCGACCTGATAATCTCGAGAAATACTTCCTGTGCCGTGTCTTCAGCTTCTTCCATATCGCCCAGGTAATAATACGCGGTTTTGATGACTTTTTTCTGATAGGTTTCCACCAGGCTTTTGACGGCTTCCCGGTTCCCGGATGTAAGTCCCCTGATCAGCTCCTGTTCAGTCATTCCTGGTGCCTGGCGAATTTGAATGCGGTTAGGGCAGGCAACCTGTAATATTTTCTTTCTGACCGGTTGCCTGCCGCGTATTCAAAATTAGTAATTATTTCTTGTCCGGGTTTTTTTGTCCGCTGCAGGGACTGCCGCAACCGTGACGATGTTGATGTCCCAGGCCCTTGCCACATTTGCCCCGCTCACCTTTGCAGCAGCCCGTGCCACACTTGCCGCAAGTCCCGTCGGCGCGGTGATCGCACACTCCATCGCCGTTGGCATCTACAAACCTGGCTCCCCGGCCGTCCTGTCCGCGCGCCTGGAAATTATCACAGATACCGTCTTTGTTACTATCGACAAACTTTCCGTAAGTTTGCGTTTGCGAAGCTTTCTGCGTATCCGCGTTCTGTTTCCCCGTATCCTGGGCCATCATCGCCTGGCTTGCAAACATCACAGCCAAAGCCGTTGTCAAAACAAATACCGTTAGTTTTTTCATTTTCTTTTTTTTTAAGTTTGAAATCGTTTGATCATTTAGACAACCGGGAAATGAAAAACTTGCGGTTTATAAGAAAAAGTTTTCTGGCAATTTGGTAATTCAAATGCATAATTATATTTATTTGCAGATGATTGTACAGTAATAGGATTTTCAATTTAATCTTGCGACCATGCACAAAACCATCCTCACTTTCTGCGGGTTATTGCTCGCCACGCTGGCCATAGGGCAGGCCAAAAATGCGGATGCCATCCTGGGCACCTGGCTGAATGAAGACAGGGACGCCCATGTCGGGATCTATAAGGAAAACGGCAAGTATTTCGGCAAGATCGTCTGGCTGAAGGACCCGATCGATGAAGTCACCGGCAAACCGAAACTTGACGACGAGAACAGCGATCCGGAGCTCCGGAAACGCCCGGTCATGGGGCTTGTGCTTTTGAAGGATTTCGTTTATGACGGTGACGGCGAATGGGAGGACGGCACCATCTACGATCCGAAAAACGGGAAAACTTATTCCTGTTACATGAGCTTCGGCGATGAAAATACGCTCAAGATTCGCGGATACATTGGCATTTCGTGGATCGGCAGGAATACTTACTGGACAAGGGTGCCGGGATTATAGAAACTGGAGCCGGCATCTTTATCGAAACGCATGTCATTTAGCCCGAAGGCTGAAATCATTCATTCCGGATCGTCATCGTAACACCCGGCGGCACCACCAGTTGCACTCCCGGATCCAGTTTAATGCCCTTGCAAACGCCATTTCCTCCGGAAAATTGGGACGGCTGGGTACTTATCATAGGAACAATAACATACGTGTTTTCATCTGGAACCAGATTATTCGACCAGTTGGCGGGATTGTGCCAGTCGTTCGTGACACCCAGCCATTCCGCCCTGGATGGAAGATTGAAAAAGCCAAGGTAACGGCGCATCATTTCGGTTTTGGTAAATGTCCCGTCGTTCAGTCCGCCGAATTCATGGGAACTGCCGATGGTTTTATACGTTCCGGCATCATGGCTGATACAGGTGTTATAGGCCGGGCTGGAATTGGTGAGTGTGACAAATGCGGGATAGATGGCCCCCAGCTGATCAATGAAGTTGTTCTGGCCACCGTAAGAAAATGATAATCCTTCGGTATAAGTTCCGTTTACTCCGGTTACGCTGGCCAGGTTGCCTGCGCCGTCGCTCAATCCGGCAATATTGAACATGGGATGGACCGGGGTGGCGGGGTCCCAGGCCCAGGTGTCGCCTCCTTCCATGTAAAGGTTTCCGCCGGTATCCAGATAATCGGCCAGCAATTGCCCCTCGGATATTGTCAGGACATGGTTCAGGTTATAAATGCCGAGACAAACGAAAACTGATTTATAGATTTCGAGGTTATCCGGGAAAGCGGTGAAATAATCAGCGTTTAACCCGTTCGCGATCACCTCGTTCTGAATGGCCGGGCCGGAGCTGTTATCGGGATCCAGGTCCAATACAAGCACAGGTATCTGTCCCGCCATGACCTGGAAAGAATCGGGTACGTTAATCCCCCGGTCATCATAAGCCAGAAAATCAAATCCTAACCAGTCATAAGGGGAGAATGAAGCGTCGAGTGAAACTTCAAAAGTGCTCCAGGCGGTTTCTTCCGGATTGATCAGTCCAATATTCCTGGTGGAAGGATATACCGTGACCAGGGGTTCCGGTGAGGATAAAACACTGGAAACCAGACTTGCAGGAGCAGAGCCCTTATTTTTTACCAGGAAAGAGTAAGTGCCCGTTTCACCAGGGTCAAGGATGCCATTTCCATTTCCCGATATATCGCTGAAGCTTATATTTAGCAGTTCCAGAACGGCTGCATTTGCATCAAGGGTGAAATACCCGGTCCAGGTATTTGCACTGTCCGTAATATTCACCGTGAAGTTGATCTGGTGGTTATCGGGGACATAATTGGAAACCGAAAGCTGAAATCCATCCGGGATGGTCTTTAAACTATCCGAGTCTATATTGCCATATGACTGGACGGAATCGACCAATGTAACATAGCTGTCAGCCGTGGAAATAACGGCTTGTATATTCACAGCAGTGGTATCTCCGACATTTTTCAGGGTGAGAGACAGCCAGGCCGTTTCTCCGTAGTCCAGCTTACCGTTGTTGTTTTCCGTGCTGTCATTGATCACCGCTAAACCATGCAATAAAACATAAGGGCCTTCGGCTTCCATGATATTTACCACAGCGCGATATCTGAAATGGTTCTTTTTTGTAACGGTTACGATTAACTCCTGCCCGCTGCTCAACTGTTCGGGTATAGTAAACGGTAGAGGAGAACCGTTGCCGGTGGCGGTACCGATGATTTCACCGTCGACAGTAAGGGCAATGAATGCATCATTATCTGCAGTGACGTAGAATGCGTATGCACCGGTGTAAAATACAGAGTCGTGAATTACCGTCAACGTCTGCGGGATTTCGGAATAGAGCGTTGTAAAAGCGTCTCCGTGGTAATGGAAAATCTTGTAGGTAATTGGTTTTACCGAATTATAGGAAGATGGCCAGGTGGACTGAAACAGGTGGTATTTCCCGGCGGCGTTCCCAAAGCATGGCAGCAATCCCCGTGATACGGGATTGGTTTCCTCATCAGGCATGAAATCAGGCCATAGGTGATCATAAAATCCCCAGGTATAAGTGTCGTTCACAAATGAATAGGAAACTTCGGTCGGGGCGATCACTCCCAGGGAACCGCTTCCCTGGCCGTTGTAACTGTGCCGGTGGAATTTCTCGGCCAGGCAATCGGAGGTGGCATCGAATTTACCTGTCTGGCAATTGATGGATAGTACGAAGGTCAATTCGCTGTTTGTTAATGCATTGATATCGGAGGTGGTGTAGTAGGGCTCACCCCAGACCTGGATGTTCCCGTGATCGCGATGTTGAAGAATAAAAGCGCCGCTGTTGATGGCATTGTTCACATCGGTCGCCGTGCCTCCGGTCCAACCGCCCAGGGTTGAGGGTGAAGATGGAATATAACCCTGCCCGGACGGGCCGAAATAATCCAATACTGTTGCCGTATTCGTGGCAGTTGACCATGGGTCGACAGAAGGATCTCCTGAATAGATCTCATTGATCCTGACAGGATTCTTTCCCTGCACATTTTTAAAATATCCCCCTATCGATTCACTGCATATCTGGAACCATCGTTCAGTCTGCCATCCCAGCGCAGTGATCGGGTTATCATAGAAATTAGCGCTGACGGGAGGGTTTCGCTCATAATCCAGGAACTTCCTGACCATTAGCGATAATTCGGTAGCGTCCCTGGCTGTGATCCGGGCAAAAGCAATTTCGGGAAGAAGGTCCCCATCCACATCGGCAAACAGGTTGTCGGTTATATAGGGGTTGTAACTGCTCCCACCGGGATGGTCAGATAACAGGTCGGCAATGAGGCGATTCTGCGGATCGGTGCCGTAATCCCCCAGCATAAGACAGGCATCGGGCGGGATATCCCAGTTGTTATAGGCATTGTTGATATAAGCCTCGATTGAAGTAGCCGTGTTGCCGCCAACATCCGTGATGGTCACGACATGCGTCAGGATACCCTGTTCGGTGCGGAAGGCTTTGATGGAATCGGCCCATTGCTGAAAATCGCTGCCATCGGGCGTGATGATCAGGTATTCGCAACCGGCAAAATTCCGGTTGCCCGGATTGAATTGCCGGTTATAACTCACTTCCGGCAAAGATTCATGATTGATGATGTAATCCCTGATAATGGGGTCCCAGTAACGGCTCCGGTATTTTTTCTCCCCAATGGTCCCGTTCCCTCCTTCAAAGCCGACAGCGATTTTGCAATTATGGAATACAACCAGTTGCTTTGTAACCGGGTTATACTGGAAAGGGGTGAATCCCATCACAGCGATATCAACACCTCTTATCTTCATGGTTTCAGCCATAATGGCGGGAGATGGGGGGTAAAAAGCATCTGCCTGGTATATTTGCGGGTCTTTCTGGTAGACAATGGGTTCATTGCTGTTATCAATCGGGATAACTGGCGCCGGGGCGAGATCAATACCTTCCAGCGTGTCTGATTGAAAAGAAAGGATGTTGAGGTGAGACACCGCTCCGTTCGGCATGGCGATGAGGTATGTTCTGCCGGGGAGGTTCGGCGCACCGGGTTCATGCTGCATCAGATGCCCCGGCAGAAGAATTTGTCTCATTACTTCTTCTTCAACCTCGATATCCGTTATTGTGAATTCCTTAACAGAAAAACTCAGTTCTACACCTGTTCTTTCCTGAGATATGAGGCTCATCCCTTCTGCACCCCATAAATCCTGATAATGGTAGTTTTGCCCTTTTGCAGCAACCGCAATTCCGATAATGATTATAAAACCAGAGATGTATATTTTTAAACCTGATGGCATAATCTTATTAATAGTAAAAAAAGGGCCAAAGTAATACATCACTGATTTTAGAATGAATTTAAATTAAACGATTGGTTTAACCTGAAATGGTAAAAAACACTTTATACTATTTATACTGGAGGAAGATGAGAAAGTTATCCGAAAAAGGATATCAGGAGGTTGCGGAATTCAGTATTGATAACGACGATCATGTACAGGACATAAAGGATAAGAAAAAGACCGCCTTCCCAGCGGTTCAGGGACAAACCCCGCCATATCATGGGGATCAGTAAAAGGGAGAAGGCCGTCATGGCAATGATATCTATCATTTCGATATTGGGGGCACTGAAAGGATGGATGGTTGCGGCGATCCCCAGGATGCAAAAAATATTGAAGATATTGGATCCCACCACGTTACCGATGGCGATATCGGGTTGTTTTTTGATAGCGGCTACGACGGAGGTGGCCAGTTCGGGCATACTGGTGCCGAAAGCCACGATGGTCAACCCGATCACAGCTTCTGACATGCCCAGCATACTGGCCAGGTTGACGGATCCCAGTACTAGAAATCGAGAACTAATTATCAATAATCCGAATCCTGCCAATATTAATACTACATCGATCCCCCAGTGGCTGGTGATCTTCGGTATGCCTGTCATGAACTCGGTCAGGATTTCCGGCCTTTTCTCCCTCATCGACCGGTAAATCCTGAAAATGGTATAAGCGATCAGAAGAAGGAATAAGATGATCCCTTCCCAGCGGTCGATCCGTTCATCCAGAAACACCACGTAAAAAAGTATGACAGAAAGTATCATCACGGGCGCGTCGATCCTCAGTAGCTGCTTGCTGGTCCGCAATGGAATGATGAGTGCTGAAATTCCCAGGATCAGGCCGATATTGGCTATATTGGAGCCGATGGCATTGCCGACGGCAATATCGCCATGATCACGGAAAGCCGATTGCACGCTGACGATCAGTTCGGGCATGCTGGTGCCGAAAGCCACCACGGTCAGACCGACCACTAAAGGCGTAACACCGATCCTCTCAGCCGCCGACGCCGCACCTTTTACCAGCCAGCTCGCACCAAAATAAAGACCTCCAAGGGAAAGGACGATGTATATAATACTGGTCAGCATGAGTTCGCAATCGTAAGACAAAGATAGAAAAGTATGGCGAGGGGGCAGGGATGAATTTATCTATTACCTTTGCACTTTCACCCACACCCGCTTCGGGGTATTAGCTCAGCTGGCTAGAGCGCTACATTCGCATTGTAGAGGTCACCGGTTCGACTCCGGTATACTCCACGAAAGAAATCAGGCAGTTTTGCGTCATTATAAACTGAATGACTCACAGAAAGAATGTGAAAATCCTCCTTGAAGACGGCCATGAATTTAATGGTTATTCTTTTGGCGGAACTGAATCTGCCGCTGGTGAAGTAGTCTTCAACACCTCAATGACAGGTTACCCTGAAAACCTTACAGATCCCTCTTACAAAGGTCAGATACTGGTGGCCACTTATCCCCTTATTGGTAATTATGGTGTCCCTGAAGTGCCGATTGAATCAGGCCTTTTTAGCCCTTTTGAGTCAGGCAGGGTGCAAATCAGCGGTCTGATCATTTCAGATTACTCTTCTAAATTCAGCCATTGGAATGCAGCAAAAAGCCTTTCCGACTGGCTTACCGAACATAATATCCCGGGAGTATGTGGTGTGGATACAAGGAAACTTACCCGGATTATCAGGGAAAAAGGTACGATGTTGGGGAAGATCATCATCGATAGGGACATAGTGTTCTATGACCCCAATAATGACAATATTGTCAGCCAGGTATCGATTAATAGCAGACAAATCTATGGCGATGGACGGATTCGTATCCTGCTTATCGATTGTGGCGCTAAAAACAATATCATACGATGCCTGGTGAAAAGAGGAACGACTGTTTACCGGGTTCCCTGGGATTTCCGGTTCGATCCAGCTGATTTCGATGGGATTGTGCTTTCGAATGGGCCTGGTGACCCTAAAATGTGCCGGGAAACTATCGATACAACCCGGAGAATAATTCAGGGTGAAACCCCAACTTTCGGTATCTGCCTTGGTTTCCAGATCATGGCCCTGGCAGCAGGGGCTGACACCTACAAGCTCAAATACGGCCACCGGAGTCAAAACCAACCTGTGTTGATGACCGGGACAAACCGTTGTTTCATTACTTCACAGAATCATGGGTACGCCGTGAACTCGGATACATTGCCAGCAGATTGGACATCTTTTTTCGTCAACCTGAATGATAACACCTGTGAAGGGATCAGGCACAAATACAAACCTTTTTTTTCAGTTCAGTTTCATCCCGAAGCCTCTGCCGGGCCGGTCGATACCGAGTTCTTGTTTGATGAATTTATGGACATGATCAAACAAAAAATCCGGTAATGAAAAAAGAGGTTAAGAAAGTGTTACTTCTGGGCTCCGGCGCACTAAAGATAGGCGAAGCCGGAGAATTTGACTATTCAGGGACCCAGGCACTGAAAGCCCTCCGCGAAGAGAATATCTTCACTGTACTGATCAATCCAAATATTGCCACTGTGCAAACTTCAGAAGGGATGGCGGATAAAATTTACTTCCTGCCGGTTACTCCCTTTTTTGTGGAGAAAGTTATTGAAAAAGAAAAGCCCGATGGTATACTGCTCGCTTTTGGAGGACAGACTGCCCTGAATTGCGGTATCACCCTCTATAAAACCGGAGTGCTGCAGAAATATAAGATCGATGTCCTGGGAACACCGGTGCAGGCAATCATCGATACGGAAGACCGGGAGCTTTTTGTCCGGAAACTGGCTGAAATTGAAGTGAAAACGCCCCGAAGTATGGCGGTGAGCAGTCCTGATGAAGCCGCAGGCGCTGCCCGGACCCTCGGTTATCCTGTCATTGTCAGGTCTGCATATGCGTTGGGTGGCCTTGGCAGTGGCTTTAGTTCCAATGAAGAAGAGATCAGGATACTTACACGGAAGTCTTTTGCATACTCCGGACAGGTACTGGTGGAAGAGTCGCTAAAAGGCTGGAAGGAGGTGGAATATGAGGTCGTCAGGGATACTTATGATAACTGTATCACTGTATGCAACATGGAGAATTTCGATCCGCTGGGCATCCACACAGGGGAAAGTATCGTAGTTGCGCCTTCACAGACACTCACCAATCGTGAATATCATAAACTCAGGGAACTTTCTATCCGTATCATCCGTCATATCGGTATTGTTGGGGAATGTAACGTACAATATGCTCTGGACCCCAATTCTGAAGATTATCGCGTCATTGAAGTTAATGCAAGATTGTCGAGGTCCAGCGCACTTGCATCAAAGGCCACAGGCTACCCGCTTGCCTTCGTGGCAGCCAAGCTGGCACTGGGTTATGGGCTTTTTGAATTGAAGAACTCGGTAACACGTGTTACATCAGCATTTTTCGAACCTGCGCTAGATTATGTCGTATGCAAAATTCCCCGCTGGGACCTTGAGAAATTTCATGGTGTTTCACGGGAAATTGGCAGCAGTATGAAAAGCGTCGGCGAAGTGATGGCCATTGGCCGGACTTTTGAGGAGGCCATCCAGAAAGGTCTCCGGATGATCGGCCAGGGAATGCACGGTTTTGTTGGAAATAAAGACATCGAAGACATTATTATCGAAAAAGAACTCGCCGTGCCTACCGACATGCGCATCTTTGTGATTGCCATGGCACTCTACAAAGGTTATAGCATCGACAAGATATTTTCACTGACACGTATCGACCGATGGTTCCTTGAAAAGCTGAAGAACATTTTCGACCTCAGGACGGAGCTGATATCATTCAATTCCCCAGAGGAATTACCCGATCATCTTCTCCTCAGGGCGAAACAGCTGGGCTTTTCAGATTTTCAGATTGCCCGTTTTGTTATTAAGAGCGACCGGAGCAGGATTACGAAAGATTTGCTTCGTGTACGAAGTTATCGCAAAAACAGAAGAATCGTGCCTTTTGTGAAGCAGATCGATACCCTGGCTGCTGAATACCCGGCCCAGACCAATTATCTATATCTCACTTATAATGGTGAAGAACATGATCTTGATTTTCAGCAGGATAAAAATGAAAGTGTGATCGTGCTTGGTTCCGGCGCCTACCGGATCGGAAGCAGCGTGGAGTTCGACTGGTGCGGGGTGAATGCACTGGATGCAATAAAAAAAGAAGGATATCATTCCATCATGATCAATTATAATCCGGAAACTGTCAGCACTGATTATGATATGTGCGACCGGCTTTATTTTGAGGAACTTTCATTTGAAAGGGTGATGGATATTATTGAGCTGGAAAGTCCGATAGGAGTGATCGTTTCGACAGGGGGTCAGATTCCTAATACCCTGTCGATGAGGCTTCATGAGCAGAAAGTGAAAATTCTGGGCACCTCCCCTATTTCCATTGACGCTGCTGAAAACAGGCATAAGTTCTCGGCCATGCTCGACGAACTGGGAATTGACCAGCCCCGATGGAAAGAACTCACTGCCCTGGAGGACATATATCATTTTACGGAGGAAGTCGGTTTCCCGGTGATTGTCAGGCCTTCCTACGTACTTTCCGGCGCGGCGATGAATATCGTTTCAAACCGCAGCGAGCTGGAACACTTCCTGGAAATGGCCGCCCTGGTTTCAAAGCAGCATCCGGTTGTAGTATCGAAATTTATCGAAGATTCAAAAGAAATCGAGATGGATGCCGTGGCCAGGGATGGAGAGATCATTTGCTATGCTATTTCTGAGCATGTCGAATTTGCCGGAGTACATTCCGGGGACGCTACCATGCTTTTCCCGCCACAAAAGATCTATGTGGAAACTGTCAGGAGGATTAAAAGAATTTCCAGGCTTATCGCCGAATACCTGAAAATCTCCGGCCCGTTTAATATTCAGTTCCTGGCCAAGGATAATGATGTGATGGTCATTGAATGCAATCTTCGCGCTTCCAGGAGCTTTCCGTTCATTTCCAAAGTGCTGAAGACTAATTTTATCAATATCGCAACCCGTATCATGCTCGGCAGGGCTGTAAATAGTCCCGATAAATCGCTTTTCGATCTGGATTACGTAGGAGTCAAGGCCTCGCAATTCTCTTTCACTCGTTTGCAGAAAGCTGACCCTGTCCTGGGAGTAGAGATGGTATCCACCGGGGAAGTGGGATGTATCGGTGACAATTACTATGAGGCTATTTTGAAAGCAATGCTGTCAGTAGGTTACACAATACCTTCCAAAGCAATCCTCTTCTCCAGCGGGCCTACCCGTTCTAAAATAGAGCTGCTTAACAGCGCCAGGATGCTGCAGGAGAAAGGGCTGACAATTTATGCCACTGGCGGGACGCACGATTTCTTCAACAAGAACGGGGTAATCTCTGAGATGCTTCATTGGCCGGGAGATAACCGGTCGCCTAATGTTCTTGATTATCTGCAGAATAAAAAAATCGACCTGGTTATAAATATTCCAAAAGATCTAAGCAAAGGTGAGCTTGACAATGATTATCGCATCCGCCGCAACGCTGTCGACCTTAATATACCGCTGATTACCAATGCCAGGCTGGCCAGTGCTTTTATCTATTCAGTCTGCAAGGTGGATCTGGATGATATAGGAATTATTAGCTGGGAAGAATATAAATAGCTCGCTTAACCAGGGACTTAAAAGATTTTATATATGTATCAGCCTATGAAACCATTTAAGATACCGTTCCTGAATATTTTTCTGCTTCTTTCCATATTTGCAGGTTTCTCTGAAGTTAGTGCCCAACAGACTTCAGTTCCTGACACAATCTTCATCTCCACCATCGACACTACCGCTTACAATGAGCTGGATGAGGTGGTCATCACCGCCACACGTGTATCTAAAAAGATCATCGACATACCCTACTCTGTCGTCCGGCTGAATTACCTGGATTACCGCTACGACCGGAAAGTCGGTGCGAGCGATGTGTTGCCGGCAGTTCCGGGACTCTTCCTTCAATCGCGATACGGCAATCACGATGTCCGCTTTTCTATCCGGGGGTTTGGCAGCCGGTCCAATTCCGGGATCAGGGGTATCAGGATACTGCTCGATGATATCCCGGAGTCAGAACCCGATGGCCAGACCCGCATCGAGGCCATCGACTTCAATTCCATCGGCCGGATCGAGATCGTCAAGGGAAACGCTTCTTCACTTTACACCAACGCCCCGGGCGGCGTGGCCAATTTTATCAACGACATCGATTTCCACCGCTCTTCGCTCATCCAGCATAACCAGTTCGGCTCTTTCGGCCTCCGGAGAAACGGCTTCAAAGCGGCCGTCAGGACCGACGACTACGGCCTGCTGACAACGTACAGCTACCAGAACTACGACGGCTACCGGGATCATAACACCGAATACTGGCATATCTTCAACATGGTGGTGTAAACGAAGCCATCTGATTTCACCAGCCTGAAGATCCTGGGCTATTTCGTGGATGGGTCGATCCGGCTGCCGGGCTCGCTGACGAAAGCTGAATTTGAAGATAACCCCTGGCAGGCCGACCAGCGTTCCATCGACCGGGATGATAAAAGAATTACCACCAAAGGGAGACTGGGACTACGGTTCAATAGCAAATTCGGCAGCGCCCGCAACAACGAGATCGAGATCACCACTTATGGAGCGATCAAATATTTTGAACGGACCGCCAGGGATTACCGTATCATCAGCCGTAACGTTTATGGCCTTTCGGCCCGGTATGTCAATACCAGCAGGATATTCAACAGGGTGAATGAATTCTCTTTCGGCGGCGACCTGTTTGCCCAGCCGGCCCGGATCGAATATTATCAGAACATCAATGGCAAAAAAGGCGACCAGATCCTGCAACTGGTGGACGAAGACATCAACAATGCCGGCTTCTATTTTTCCGACAATTTCGAGATCCTGAAGGATAAACTGTTTGTGCTGTTCACCGGCCGGTATGACCATGTGCTGTATCATAAGATCGAGGAAACCCTTCCGACCCGTGACGACCGGCGGGTATTCGACGCCTTCACCCCCAAACTGGCATTCAATTACAAGTTAAAGCCCTGGATTGCCATCTACACCTCGTATGGCCTTAGTTTCGACAGCCCGGCGAACAACGAAATGGAAAGCCCGATCCCCGATTTTCTTTATAACCAGACCATTGAGCCGCAGCAGTCAAGGAATTTCGAACTGGGCATCAAAGGCAACCGGGTCCATGCGGAGGAAGATGTTTTCCGGAGGATACTGTTCGAGGCGACCCTTTTTCATATCGACCTGAGAAACGAGATCGTCCCCTACGAAGTATTGGGAGATGTGTTTTACCGCAATGCTGCCGAAACCCGGCGGATGGGAATTGAACTCGGCGGCCAGGCGGAAATTATCCGCGGCCTGAATTTCACCTTTTCCTGGACTTATTCCGATTTCACCTATAAAACTTACGAAGCCCTGGCTATCGAGATTGATTCCCTTGGAAATTTCGTAGAATCGGAGCAGGATTACGGTGGAAATATCGTCCCAAGCGTTCCCAGAAGCAACCTTTACCTGGCGCTTTCTTACGCCCATAAGCTTTACCGGGATAAGATCAGCGGGTTTGCCCGGCTCAGCTATATGGGGATCAGCGGACTATGGGTGGACGATGCCAACACGGACAAAACCGATGGGTATAACCTGGTGAACGGCACCCTGGGGCTGGATATGCGATTCGGAAAACTCAACGTCATGTTGTCGGGCGGGGTGGAGAATATTTTCAATGAGATGTATGTGGGCTTTACCAACACCAACTCGGCCAATAAGCGTTTCTATGAAGCCGGCGCCCCGAGGAACTATTTTTTGTCGGTGAACCTGGGGTATTCGTTTTAATTATTTCTCACAGATTTTCACAGAGGTAAACACAGATTTCACGAATTAATTTCTGTGATATCTGTGACTAAATCTTTGTAAATCTGTGAGAAAAATAACCTAATACTGTTATATTTGTAAGAAATGAGAAAACTGATCTTTTGCATGTGTTTTGTTTCCCTATTAGCCAACGGTCAATATGTTGATAATATAAATCTGACTCTTTCAGCAAATTACCGGATATACCCCTCCAATGTCAACCAGACCGAAGTCTTCATCACCCAATCGCCGATTGACCCGGACATTCTCTTTGCCTCCTGCAACACCCTTTCCTTCATCCCTTTCTTTGTCAGCGAAGGAGTCTACGTGACGACCGACGGCGGTCAAAGCTGGTACGGCAGCGACACCTGCAAGGGCGATCCCATCCAGTTCCACGGCGGCGACCCGGGCATTGTCATCGACAAAAACGGCACTTTTATCCTGACCCGCATCGGGCGGACCCCTTTTACCGGGCTTTTTTCGCATTTCTCCAACGACAACGGGCTGACCTGGTCGGCGCAGAAGGTAATTTCCACCGACGACCTTGAGCGGGCCACCGTCACCACCGATGCCGTCCCTTCCAGTCCCCGCTACGGGCGCACCTATGCCGCCTGGGTGAAGTTTGCCCCCCCTTTCCCGCTGATGGTGGCCTATACCGACGATGGCGCCCAGAGCTGGAGCGCCCCGCAGCAGATCAACAACCCCCCGAACCGGAGCGGGGGAGGGGCCATTGCCACCGGTCCGAACGGGGAGATCTATGTCTGCTGGGCCGGGGTGACCGAAGTGTCGCCTTTCAGGGAGATCTACGTTGGATTTGCGCGGACAGTCGATGGCGGACAAAGCTGGGATGTGACGGAGAATGCTTTTGCCATGAACGGCATCACCGGGGTGTTGCCGGATAAGGGGAACATCCGCGTGAACGGGCTGCCCAACATCGCGGTGGATAATACGGAAGGCCCCCGGCGCGGCTGGATTTACATCGTGACCGGCCAGAAAGACCTGGCCCCGGCCGGAAGCGACCCCGATATCATCCTGCACCGCTCAACGGATGGCGGTCAAAGCTGGTCCGGCCCGATCCGGGTGAACCAGGACGCTGTGAACAACGGTGTTACGCAGTATTTCCCGGGCATCGATGTTGACAGGACCGGCGCTGTTAACATCATCTTTTACGACGACCGCAATACCACGACCGATTCCACGGGCGTTTTCCTGGCCCGCAGCACCGACGGCGGCGACACCTGGACCGAGTACGAGATCAGCGACCACAACTTCAAACCCGCTCCCATCGGGGGCCTCGGCCAGGGATACCAGGGCGACAACATCGACATCACTTCCACCGGCACCAAACTCTGGCCGGTGTGGATGGATAATTCTACAGGCATTTACCAGATCTGGACGGCGCCGGTGGATATTGCCTCCCTGAATTCGGTGGAGGAGTCGCCAGTCGATAGTCGTCAGTCGTTAGTCAGGGCGTATCCGAATCCGTTCCGGGATAAATGTACCATTGAATATTACGTGCCGGAAATGGCGCACGTTTCCCTGAAAATCTACGACCTGACGGGGAATTGTGTGGCGGTGCCGGTAGATGAAGTGGTGTGGCCCGGGGAACACAAGGTGGAGTTTCGTCCGCCAGCTGGCGGACCGGGTTCCGGGTTATACATTTGCGTTTTGCAGGTTGGTGAGGTGATGGGTTACACCAAGCTGTTAGTGATGTAAAGTCATTCCCTGTTTAAGAAAATGTCTGTTGAATTTCTATAATGCTAATATTCCTGGATCAGAACATCTGTGGGAATATGCAGGTCCCTGTTCAGACGCCGGATCATGGATAATGACAATTTTCTTATTCAGGGGATGAGCATACAAAAGGTATCCGGTCTGGGGTTTCAATTCGAATTAAGTTACTTTGAGCCCTTTATGGTATTCCTTTATAAAGTGGCGGGAACCGTATTGTTTGTCTTTGCGGCGGTCATAGCAATCCTGTCACTCTTTTTCAACAAACCGTATGGATACAAGTGAAATGAACCACACCAAACGGTCTCTTCATACCATGGTATAACGGAAAATATGGCATTTACCGTCAATGTGCCTGATGCTTCACTCATCAGTTATGTAGTCTTTGCAGGAAAATACTCCGGCAGGGATATGAACAAATTTGATGAGACGGGACTTACCCCTGTAAAAGCGGATTATGTGAATGCGCCCTATGTTAAGGAATTCCCCATCGTGTTGGAGTGTAAAGTAACCGAGTATCATGATCTGGGCTCGAACTTATTGAAAATATCACTGAGATCGTGCCTGGAAAAGAGAAGTGATCATTACAGGGACAAGATCCATATCCTGGTGGCTGGCCGGCGCCAGGTTCTGGTCGTATATGCGGGGGTAAAAGCCTCTGAATATGTAATTCTGCAATTCAAATGCAAATTTTCCTGAACATCATGAGCATGATGAACTAATACTCCCAATCCAGCCCATATTTATCACTGATATCCAATGGCGGCATAGGGCCATCCAGTGGATTCCCGTCATTCACGTACCAGTCAAGCCAGTCGATCTGGCGGTACAGTACATCGATCTGGCCCACCTGTTTCCGGTTCCCGTGCCCTTCGTCGGGGTACTGGACCAGCCGCACGGCCGGGTGGTCGTTCATTTTCATCCGGCGGTATAGTTCCATGCTTTGCGAGGGATGTACACGCGGATCATCGGCTCCACCAATGATGAGGGTGGCCGTTTTGCTCTGGTGGGCCCAGTAGATGGGGCTGCGCTCCAGGTTCATCTGCCATTGCTCTTCCAGGGGCTTGCCGCTGTGTACGAGTTCTTCCTCCCACGGGATATCGGTGGTGCCGCGCTTGCTAATCACATTGCTGATCCCCACGAACACGCAGACCGCCTTCACATATTTGGTGTAATAGGTGGCAAACCAGGCCGAAGCGTACCCGCCATAGGAGCCGCCGGCCATGCCCACGCGCTCCCTGTCGGCGCCTTTTTCCGCTACCAGGTAGTCGATGCCGTCGGCCAGGTCGTCAAATTCCTTTCCGGCCGGGTCCATGAATCCTTCCATACCAAAAGCGACACCATAGCCCGTACTGGCCCGGTAGTTCAGGAATGCTACCAAGTAACCTTTACCGGCCATCACCTGGCCGGGATTAGCATAACGGCTTAACCAACCGTTGCTGTGATGCGCCTCCGGCCCGCCGTGAACATAGAGTATCAAGGGGTATTTCTGATCACTTTCGTATCCTGCGGGCTTGATCAGCAGGCCTTCGATCTCCATGCCGTCGCGGGCTTTGTACCGTATCACCTCCTGCTCACCAAAGACCTTTATGCGCAACTCCGGGTTCAGGTCCGTCACCCTGTTCAGTTCACCTTTTCCTTCCCAGGTATAAATGTTGGAAGGATCATAGGGTGTATTGCCGGTAAAGACAAAATGCTTATGATCTGCCGTGAACAAGGGCTCGCCGAAAATGATCCCCTGGTCCCGGGCATCCAGGATCATCGAACGCATGCCGTCCTTCAGGGCGATGGCCGAAAGGTTGGGGTACACCCCCTCCTCGCAGTAACACAACAGTTCATTGTCGTTTTTCCATCCCACCCAGCTGATATGGCCTTTGTAATTCTCCGGCGTGTGGTTTTTGATGGTCTCCTCTTCCAGGGAATAGGTGCAGGCCTGGCTGACGGCATGGTCATTGATGTTCAGGGCCGATGAAAAGGCCAGGTAAGTGCCTTCTTCGTTGAAGGCATAGTTGCCCAGCTTGCCTGTATTTCCCACATCCTTTACCACCTCACCTGTCGCAAGGTCCAGTATCTTCAGTTTACGGAACATGTACTGATGATCGATGAGATTCTTTTCCGATGTGGAAAACGCCAGCCACCTGCCATCCGGGCTGAACCCGAAATCCCAGACATGGGTATCCTGGAGCAATTGTTGCGATAAGACAACGCTGAGGTTTGCATCGAACCTGACGGTAAAAAGCCGGTTATTTTTCAGGTTCTCCTCATAAAAGATGAAGTTGTATCCCCTTTTTTTAAGTTCAATTTCCCTGGCCGTCTCCGGTTCGGTGGAAAGGTATACGATTACCTGGCCATCCGGATGCCATCTGAAATTGTTCACATCATTCTCACTGCGGGTCAGTTGTACCATATCCCCTCCGGCGGCGGGCATGGCCCAGACCTGTGTCTTTTCGTTCTCCTTTTTATAAAGGAACGCAATGAAGCGGCCGTCGGGGCTATATTGTGGGGCATTGCCTTTTACATCATCGGCAAAAAGCGAACTGGATTCCCTGCCGGCAAGGTCCATCCGGAAGTATGTGCGCCTGGCCGGGCCCGCTTCCTCGTTGGGTCCCCGCGGGGTCAGCACAGAATAGATGAGCATGGAGCCGTCCGGGCTCAGGTCATGGACCGAAGCTGTTTTCAGTCCGAGCAGGTCTTCAGGCGAGAAGACCGGCTGGCCGAAACCCAAATGAAAGGCATGCAGGACGAGGGTGAAAAGCAGTGCCAGGGCGAATTTGAAGCGCTTTTTCATAGTTCACGGTATTGATTGCCATTAAAATCAATGCCGAAAATAGGAAAAAAAGAAGATCAATACCTCAAACCGATCTCCGTTTTCACCCTGTCGATCACTGAGATGAGATCCAGGCTTACACCTGGAGGAAGTTTCGGGCTCTCTGATCTCCCTTCAAACAGACAGCGGTTCACCTCCTCTATCTCGTGCAGATATACATTTCCCTGATAGGGAATATCGATATCCTTCGATCCATCTTCCCTGATCAGTGTTATTTTCTCAGTATGATGGAAACGGCGATGAAGCCTGATCTTTCCTTCCGTGCCCTTTTCCAGGCACACCAAGGTGTTTTCAAGATGGAGGGTGTGTGGGGTTGCAATGTAGACCACATCAACCCCGGGGTCGGAGGCGAGCGCTTCATAAGAGCCATGGAATTTTGCAAAATGATGTTTGCTGGCGAATGCAGCGGCCTTATCCAGGTCCCTGGAACCAACTGCGTATAGCATGGCATCATGCGAGAGGCGCAGGTCCTCAGCGAACTTATGCGCGATCTTTCCCAGGCCCAGGATCCCCCAGTTGATCTTTTTGCCCATATTTCCTGAATGAATAGTTTTAAACCTTATATATTATCTATCAAAAATAGGCAATACTTGGTTTTTTCACGCTAAGACCGAAAAGGTCAGCAACTTAAAATTTCAAATTCTGCTAATCACCCCCTTCAAACCAAAGTTTTACCTTAAATTTGACAATTCATTAACTTAATTACCGATAAAACCATGAAATCAATCGACAAATTCAAGCCAATCCTTCTTTTCGTTCTGATCCTGCTGGTGCTTTCCTCCTGCGCCCCGGGAAATGAGAAATTCGACGCTGCTCCCGCCAACTTCTGGATGGGGCTGTGGCACGGGTTCATCTCGCTGGTTACCTTCGTTATCAGCCTTTTCAACGACAATGTGACCATTTACGAAGTGAACAATGTCGGCAAACTTTATAACCTGGGATTTATCCTGGGCGTGATGATCTTTTTCGGTGGTGGGTCGAAATCAACCTGCAGGAAGTAGTAAAATATGGAAAAAAGGCTCCTGCTTATTCTGCTCATTTCGTTGAGTATTTCATTTACCACTCATTCTCAGCGAAGGATGGTGGCGGAATGGGAGCCGGCGCATGGTACGCTGATCAGGTGGCCGCTCGGCATCCCTGGCAACCTGGTCGCTGAACTGGCCGGCGATGATTCACTGTATGTCCTGGTCAGAAACCTGGGAGAGCAAACGCAGGCTATCAGCACTTTCCAGGCATACGGTGTAAACCTCGACCATTGCCGGTTCATCATTGCTCCAACTTACTCACACTGGACGCGTGACTGGGGCCCACATTACGTTTTCGATGAAGCGGGACAGGCCTGCATCGCCGATCCGATATTTGACGGATACCCCTGGGTGCCGGGTTGCAATAATTCCGATCCAACCGTCAATCTGAATAACCATAGGGGTTACGAAGAGGATGACGCCGTAAACGCTGTCCTGGCGCAGTTTTTCGGGCTTCCCCTGATCAGCCTGCCCATTTACCTGACCGGTGGCAACGTGATGACCGATGGAAGCGGATATGCCGTTTCCACCCGCCAGATGCTTGATGAAAATGCTCACATTTGCGATGAGGCCTGCTTTATGGCTGTCACAACCGACTCCCTGGGGCTGCCTCATTATTTCATTGCCGAGAACCCGGAGGTATATGGCATTCAGCATATCGATTGCTATGCCAAGCTGATCGGCGAAGAAAAGATTATGGTCAAACAGGTGCCGGCCTGGCACCCGGAATATGCCTGTGTGGAAGAACTGGCAACATTTTTGGGGGATCAGACGGGATGCTACGGAAGGAAATACGAGATTGTCCGAGTTTTTTGTCCGGCATACTCGGGAAATTCGGTAGCGGCCTATACCAATTCATTGATAATCAATAAAAAAGTGCTTGTTCCCCTGTTCGGGATTTCGGGAGATGAAGAGGCGCTCGACACTTACCGTGATGCCATGCCGGGATATGAGGTAATCGGTTTTACCGGGAGCTGGTATCATTATGATGCATTGCACTGCCGCACCATGGGGATCTTTGATCCGCACATGCTGGTGATGAGGCACAAGCCGCCGTTGAATGCCGTGGCCAACCTGACTGTGACACTGACAGCAAAGATCGATGACAGGAGCGAAGCGGGACTGATCCCGGAACATCTTCGCCTGTTTTGGCGGGTAGAGGGTAATATGCTGTGGGAGAATCTTTTACTGACACCCGCTACACAAACCGATACCTTTTATGCCGTGTTGCCCGGCTTCCCTGAGGGCACAGAGCTTGAATACTACTTTGCCGCTGCCGATTCTTCGGGGAGGCAGGAAAGGCTTCCGCGGACCGCTCCCGGGGGATATTACCGGCTGGATGTGTCGAACATCATGCCCGGTGTGGAAGAAATACCACAACGGTCAAAACTGCGGGTTTCACCGGTGCCTGCAAACGACATCGTGCTGATCAGCTATAACCCCGCCGGTTCAGGATGGCTGAAACTGGCCATTTATGACATTCACGGGAAACAGGTCTGGAACGATGAAATACATGTGAACGGCAACATCCCTGTTTTTTTACAATGGCATTGTGAAAATGCCGCGGCCGGGATATATATCCTGAAAACCGCCCTGAACGGGGAAATTCAGGTTGTAAAGATCATCAAAAATTAAGCGAAAGCCCTTCTGTCAGGGCGTTACTACCATTTTCCGGGTTAGGGAATACAATAACCGATCATCCATCCCGGTAACAATCAGCCTGTAAAAGTATATCCCCGCCGGAAGGCCGGTAGCGTCGAATTCGACCTGGTAATCGTTGCCGGAAAGTGATTCGTGGAACAGTGTGGCAATGTGATTTCCCAGAAGACTGAAAACGGATAATTGAGCGATTTGGAATCCGGAACCCGGAACTCTAAACTCCGAACTCCGAACTCTGAACTCTATAATAGTTTTTCCACGAAACGGATTGGGGTAATTCTGATGCAGGAAGGCATATTTTTCTGCAACGGCTGGCGGATCATTTACCGAAACATAGTACGGAGGGGTATATTTCAGCATGGCGCCGTCCATTCCACAGGCAAAGCCATGGAGTGAATCGGGGAACATCATATCGAAGATGGCGGTGGATCCGGGGGTGTCGATCTCCGTCCAGGTATCGCCCCCGTCGAGGCTGTATATCAGTTTTCTTTTCTGGCCGAGCGGGGCCCAGGCTTCCAGGGGTGTTCGGAAATCGAGGTCGAAGGCATTGCCCTGCAAACCGATCTCTTCGTAATCCCAGGTCAGGCCGCCGTTGTCGGTGCGGATAAAAGCGACGCCGTACCCGAAATCGGGGTCACCGCCGGCGCCGATGACATTCAGCGAATCATACAGGTGCAATTCGTGCACTTCGTCGGCGGGGGCGTAGATGGGATCGATGGCCTGCCAGCTATCCCCGCCGTCGGTAGTGCGCCAGATCACGCCGGCGATCTCGAAAATCCCGCCGCTGGCATAACCGTAGTTATCATCGTAAAAACGGATGCTCAGCACCGGAAAAAAAGCCAGTGTAGAGGTGTCGACCGTTGCCTGCTGCCAGCTATCCCCGCCGTCGGCGGTGCGCAGAATGGCATGCGGACTGCCGCCCATCCAGCCGTTCAGCGAATCGCGGAACATGATGCAGTTGATGAAGATGTTCTCTTCCGGATACGGAATGCTGACCCAATCTTCGCCGCCATTCTCCGTTTTCAGCAGCACCGTGCCATAAGGACTGACCATGTAATTCAGCGACGATGCCCAGCCTAAATCCCGGTTAAGGAAAAAAACATCAGTGATCTCATTGCCGGTCTGGCTGTCCTGCATAACCCATGTGTCGCCCCCGTCGGAGGTGTGGATGATCGTCCCCAGGTTGCCTACCGCCCAGCCGTAAAGGCTGTCGGTAAAATAGACCGCCCGCAGGAAATCATCGGTCGGCACATCAATCCTGCTCCAGGTGCCCTGGGCCGGTGCGGTGGATAACTTTAATAACAATAATCCCGATATCCAAAAAAATATGATGATTTGTTTTGCCAATTGATACGATTTTCAACCAAAAATACAACAATTCACCATTTCTTCTACCGGGCTGGCGTCCCGATGGGACTCTGATGGAATGATCCTTATTTCTTCTACCGGGCTGGCGTCCCGATGGGACTTTGATGGAATGATCCTTATTTCTTCTACCGGGCTGGCGTCCCGATGGGACTTTGATGGAATGATCCTTTTTTTCTACCGGGCTGGTGTCCCGATGGGACTTTGATGGAATGATTCTTATTTCTTCTACCGGGCTGGCGTCCCGATGGGACTTTGATGGAATGATCCTTATTTCTTCTACCGGGCTGGCGTCCCGATGGGACTCTGATGGAATGATCCTTATTTCTTCTACCGGGCTGGCGTCCCGATGGGACTTTGATGGAATGATCC
>JAWOHY010000234.1:0-12090 GCA_046484945.1 Bacteroidales bacterium | reverse complement strand
GAAGCCTCCTCGTGGGGAAAGGTGGACACGGTATACGAACAGATGGTTTATGCAGAAGCTACATCCGTTCTCCCGCTAATAGTCAGCTATGCATACCACCGGGGCGACTGGAAGAAGAGGCAGAAATTCCGCTGGAGTAAAATCTATCAAAAATAGGGTAACCAGGGATTACACCTTATAGGTTACCCATTTCCATAATTCTCTGTAGCTGACTTTCTTGCCGTACATCAGGATACCGGTGCGGTAGATTTTTGCCGCTATCCATGTAGTAACCAGGAATCCCAGTATCAGAAAGACCATACTCGGCAATAATTCGGTATATATATTTACCCCGAAAGGTATCCGGATCATCATGATGATCGGAGAGGTGAGCGGTATGATCGAAAGCCAGTATGCCACATTGCCGTCAGGATTATTCAGAACGAAAGAAAACCCGATGACGATGGAAAAGATCAGCGGAATCGTGACGGGCATCATAAATTGTTGTGTATCGGCCTCGTTATCAACTGCGGAGCCGATAGCGGCGAAAAGTGCGGCGTATAAAAGATAACCTCCTATAAAGTAGAAAAGGAAAGCGAAAATGATAATGCCAAAATTGATGGAATAAAAGACATCCAGGATTTGGTTAATATTATCATCGGAACTCAAAGCGCTCAGCCCCTGACTGGTGTCGGGCATGCCCATTTGGTCGGTCGAAAAGAGTTGTCCGGAGCTGGAAATGGGCTGCTCTCCCATTTTATAGCTGGTGACCTGATCGGAATAAATGGCTGTAAATGCGGTAATAATTCCCAGTGTGAGCAGTATCCACAGAAAAAACTGAGTCAGCCCCACCATGGCGATCCCGACAATCTTGCCCAGCATCAGCTGTACCGGCCTGACTGAAGACACGATTACCTCGATAATACGGCTGGTCTTCTCCTCGATCACCCCCCGCATGACCTGGGCGCCGTACATGAAAATGAAGAAATAGATCAGCATCCCGCCGACTAAACCGAGTATCCAACTGACCTCCGTATAGGATTTTTTGCTGGTCCGGATATCCTCCACGATCAGGCTGACATTCGATTTAACAGCGGCGAGTGTCTGTGCGTCGATCCCATATACGTCTTCCAGCTTTTTATTTTCCAGTATCTTGTTGGCGGCCTCCTGCAATTGAACCTTCAGGTTCAGACCCGGATTTTTATATGTATACAGGTAGAAAGCATTGGGTGTGGAATAGGAGGGCTTTGGTATGTAAAGGATGCCAAAATGCTCACTGCCGGCCAGGTTTTCTTTGGCAGTTTGCAGGTCATCAAAAATGTACACGTATTTCACATCCGCCGTTTCGTTGAATTGTTCATGAAAAAGCCCTGTTTCATCCAGTACCTCGATCGTTTTGATCCCCTCGGAACGGGTAGTAAGAACGATAGCCACGATCCAGACAGATGCCATTAAAATCGGGCCCAGGAAGGTCATGATCACGAATGATTTCTTCTTGACCCTGGTAAGGTATTCTCTCTGTATGATCAGCCAGATTTTCCTCATTTTTCTGCAGCATTAACGGTGGCAATGAAAATGTCGTTCATGGTCGGCAATATTTCACGGAAGCTGTGTACTTCAGATTGTCCGATCAGGAGTGAAAGCAAATCGTTGGGCTTATGGTTGGCCGGCACTTTGATTTTTAACACATTGTTGGGTTCTGCCGGTGTGTTTTCTATTATCTGGTAGTTGTCCGGGAGTTGTAAACTTGAAGAAGGCCGTGTTATTTCCGCTTCATAAGTCTGGGTGCGTTGTTTTTTCCTTAAGTCCATCACATTGCCTTCCAGTATTTTCCGGGAACGGTTGATCAGCGCTATGCTGTCGCACAGCTCTTCTACCGAAGCCATATTGTGAGTGGAGAAGATGATGGTTGAGCCGTTGTTGCGCAGCGCCAGGATTTCCTCTTTCAGCAGGTTCACGTTGATCGGGTCGAAACCACTGAAGGGTTCATCGAATATCAGTAGTCTGGGTTTGTGGATGACCGTAATGATGAACTGCACTTTTTGCTGCATGCCTTTGGATAGTTCTTCCACTTTCCTGTTCCACCAGGAATCAATTTCAAATTTCTCAAACCAATGTTTGAGTTGCCTGACAGTTTCCTGGCGTCTCATGCCCTTGAGCTGTGCAAGGTAGAGGGCCTGCTCGCCCACCTTCATTTTTTTGTACAATCCTCTTTCTTCCGGCAGGTATCCGATCGATGCAATATCCTCCGGCCTGATCTGACGGCCGTTGAACAGGATGGTCCCTTCGTCGGGTGCTGTGATCATGTTGATGATCCGGATCAGGGTAGTTTTTCCGGCGCCGTTGGGGCCCAGCAGGCCGAAGATGCTTTTTTCGGGCACCGAAATGGAGACCTCTTCCAGCGCCGTATGGCCTGCAAAACGTTTGGTGACTTTTTCAGCCTGGATCAGGTTCACTGGAAAATCCCTTTCATTCTTTCAAAAAAACTTTTGTCTTTTTTGCCAGGATGGGGTTTGAAACTTTCAGAATCCCTGAAGTTTTCAAGGATCTGTTCTTCTTCCCGGGTGAGGTTCCTGGGGGTCCACACGTTGAGATTGACCAGCAGGTCGCCACGGCCGAAACCGTTGATGTCGGGCAGTCCTTTGCCTTTCAGGCGAAGTATTTTTCCGCTTTGGGTACCGGGTTCGACTTTGATCCTGGCTTTCCCGTCCAGGGTGGGGATGTCTACCGTGGCGCCAAGCGCGGCATCGGGAATGCTGATAAAATGCTCGTATATCAGGTTATTGCCGTCACGCGAAAAATCAGGGTGTTCCTGTTCCTCGATGAGGATCAGCAAGTCGCCTGGAATGCCGCCGCGGGCTGCGGCATTGCCTTTGCCGTTCATGGAAAGCTGCATGCCTGTTGCCACTCCGGGCGGGATGCGTACCGGTATGATCTCCTCTCCTTTAACAATTCCATTCCCGTAACACTTGTTACATTTGGTGCCAATGACTTTCCCCTCGCCATCGCAAGTGGGGCAGGTGCTGGTGGTCTGCATCTGGCCCAGGAAAGTGTTCGTCACGCGCGTCACCTGGCCCTGCCCGTGACAGGTAGGGCAGGTATTCATCGAGCTGCCCTTGTCGGAACCGCTGCCATGACAGGCATCACAAGGGACGTATTTGCTGACCTTCAGTTTTTTCTCAACGCCTGTGGATACTTCCTCCAGGGTGAGTTTCACTTTTACCCTGAGGTTCGTTCCGCGGTTTACCCGGCGGCGGGTGCGGCCCCGTGTACCGAAACCAAATGCCTCGCCGAATGACCCCCCGAAAGCGTCCCCGAAAATATCTCCGAAATTGGCAAAGATATCATCCATGCTCATGCTGAAACCACCGCCAGGCATACCTTTCACACCTTCGTGGCCATAGCGGTCGTAACGCTGCTTCTTTTCAGGATCCCTGAGCACTTCATAGGCCTCGGCCGCCTCCTTGAACTTCGTCTCGGAATTCGGATCATCAGGGTTCTTGTCGGGATGGTGTTTCAATGCCATCTTCCGGTAGGCCTTTTTGATCTCTTCAGCAGAAGCGCTGCGGGGCACATCCAGTATTTCGTAATAATCGCGCTTTGCCATTTTAATTCCCTACTATAACTTTTGCATACCGGATCACCTTGCTGTTCAGCTGATATCCCCTCTCAATCTCTTCCACTACACGCCCTTTCATCTCTTCCGACGGCGCAGGTATATTCGTAACGGCATCATGATAATCAACATTGAATGGTTCACCTAACGAAGTGATGGGTTCCAGCCCTCTCTGTGCCAGCAAGTTGTTGAATTTCTGATATATCAAGGCTAACCCTTCTTTGGGGACCACTTCCTGGTCGTCAGCCGACCGAAGCGTTGATTTCAGGGCTCTTTCCAGGTCATCGAGTACCGGCAGCAAAGAAATCATTATATCTTCAGACGCTGTCTTGCTGAGTTCGGTCTTTTCTTTCAGCGTCCGCCTGCGGTAATTGTCAAACTCAGAATACAAGCGGAGGTATTTATCGTTCAGTTCCTCCACAGTAGCTTTCAACTGGCTGATCTCTTCGTCCTTCGGGTTGGTTTTCTTCTTCTTTTTTGTTTCTTTCTCCATATCTGTCAGCAGATTATAATAACATGGAAGCCTTTCGCCCCTGTTGTCAAAAGGCCCAAAATTAGTCAAACTTCAGTTTGGTTATCAAATTATTTGCCAATAAGGATAAGGTAGACAAAATGGCAGACAGGTTGTTTCTTGTTTCTTGTTTCTTGTTTCTGGTTTTTTGTTTTTTGTTTCTTGTTTATAATAACACGAAACACGAAACAATAAACACGAAACTAAACCCTTCTGATCTCCGCCCCCAGCCTTGCCAGGCGCTGGTCGATCTGCTGGTAGCCCCGGTCGATCTGGTCGATGTTGTGGATGACGCTTTTTCCTTCCGCAGAGAGGGCGGCGATGAGCAGGGCCACCCCGGCGCGGATGTCGGGTGAGACCATTTCGATGCCTTTGAGCGGATGTTCCCGGTTCATCCCGATGACGGTGGCGCGGTGCGGATCGCACAGTATGATCTGCGCTCCCATGTCTATCAGCTTGTCAACGAAGAATAGCCGGCTTTCAAACATCTTCTGGTGGATGAGGACACTTCCTTTCGCCTGGGTGGCGACCACCAGCACGATACTGATCAGGTCGGGGGTGAAACCGGGCCAGGGGGCATCGGCAACGGTCATGATGGAGCCATCCATGAAAGTTTCCACTTCGTAAGTGGGATATTCCGGAATAAAAATATCGTTGCCGCGCTGTTCGATGCGAATGCCCAATCGCTGGAATACAGTAGGTATTAGCCCCAGGGTGGGGATTTGCACATTTTTGATGGTGATCTCCGATTGGGTCATGGCAGCCAGTCCGATGAAGCTGCCCACCTCGATCATGTCGGGCATCAGTTCATGCCGGCAGCCAGAAAGAGAATCCACCCCTTCAATGGTCAGCAGGTTGGATCCGACGCCTGAAATCCTGGCACCCATGCGGTTCAGCATCTGACATAACTGCAGCAAATAGGGTTCGCAGGCGGCATTGAAGATGACCGTTTTACCTTTGGCCAGCACGGCTGCCATGATGATGTTGGCTGTCCCGGTAACTGATGCTTCATCCAGGAGCATATAACAACCCTGCAGGTTGTCGGCTTCTATTTTGTAAAGTTTTTCAGCATCGTCATAAATAAACCGGGCGCCGAGGTTCTGCAAACCGGTAAAATGGGTATCGAGGCGCCGCCGGCCGATCTTGTCGCCGCCGGGTTGCGGGATATAGCCCTTTTTGAAGCGGGAAAGCAGCGGCCCAAGAATCATGATCGAACCACGAAGACTCGCCGCTTTCTTTTTAAACGCAGCAGTACGTAAATATTCCAGATCCACCGAGCTGGCCTGGAAAGTATATGAGTTGTTCTTCCGGGATGTCACACTGACTCCCATTTCACGCATAAGTTCAATCAGGAAATTGACATCCCGGATATCGGGAATATTACTGATGGTGACCTCCTCAGGGGTTAGCAATACCGCGCAAATCACCTGTAGGGCTTCATTCTTGGCGCCCTGCGGCTGGATTTCGCCTTTCAGCTTCCTTCCGCCGCGGATCTCGAACGAACTCATCCTTTCTTTTTCCTTTGTTTATGATAATTATTGCCCTGGTGGCCATTCGGTCCGCCAAAGGGTACATTGCCTTTGGTGAATTTCTTCTTCTTGTTCCGCGCCAGGATTTCGTTGGTATGACTAAGCCTGAATTCATCAGCAGGTTTCAGCCGGTCTTTCGAAAGTTCTGCCAGGTTGTTCAGGATCACTTCGTCATCCACGCTGTTACGGTTCCAATTCAGGTAAGATTTCTTGAGATGATTGGCAATGGTCCGGACCAACGCATCTTTTTCAGGCCCTTCTTCAAAATCGACTGCCTTTTCGATGATGTTCTCGATGTTTCTGCCATAATGCCGGTACCGGATTCTTTTTTGCTGGTAGGGTATCTGTTTTGGCCTGGCGGTTAGTATTTCTTTCGAAGGAGGGGGATAGGGTGAGTCGACATCCAATTTAAAGTCGGACACGATATGCAGGTGGTCCCACAGTTTCTGCCGGTAATCGCCAGATTCTTTCACCTTGGGGTTCATCTGAGCCATCACATTGACGATGAACTCTGCCGTCCGGGACCGTTTTTCCCTGTCTTCTATCTCGCAGCAGTCCTTGATCATCTGCTGAAGGTTCCTGCCATACTCGGCAATGACCAGCTTGTCTCTTTGCGTGTTATATTCCATAAAATGAAGGTTTTTGCAATGATTTCCGGTTAACGGGCCCGATGTGAAAATATTGCTTGTTATGAGGTTGCTTTTAACGAAGGGATATGTGACCGGGTGTGTCAGTAACCGAAAATGCCGCTGCAAAGATAAGTAAATTATTTGATTAAAGAATCTTCAAACGCGCAAATTTCAGCAGCAATTGTTTCTGACCTGCCTGATGAAAATGGATGATTGCCTTTTGGTTACTGCCATTGCCCTCGACACTGATCACTTTTCCCTCCCCGAACCGGTCGTGTTCAACCCGCATGCCGGGTTCCAGTACGAGGGTATCCTTTTTGTCCAATGGAGCATCAGGCTGGATACTGCTGAAAGCGCTGAGCTTTTTCAGTTTTCTGCCCGGCCGGGTAATACCCGGGTTGATCTCCCGGGCGTCGGTCCCGCGGGTTTTATTGAAATCCAGCCTCTGATCGTAGAATGAAATCTTACGTGGGATTTCGATGCAGATGCTGTCGATCTCATCGATGAACCGGCTGGGTTCGGTGGCGATCAGGTCGCCCCAGCGGTAACGGTTTTCGGCATAAGAAAGGGTCACGCTTTGCATGCCGCGGGTCACCGCCACGTAAAAAAGCCGCCGTTCTTCCTCCAGGTCGGCCCGGCTGTTAAGCGACTGGATCGACGGGAAAAGGTTGTCTTCCAGGCCAGAGACGAAAACATGCGGAAATTCAAGCCCTTTGGCCGCGTGGACGGTCATCAGCGAAACATGGTTGCGGTCCGATTTATCACTGTCATCTGCATCAGTGATCAGGGCCACTTCCTGCATGAATTCATCCAGTGTCCGGTAAGGAAGCTCTTCCGCTTGTATGTTGTCCTCTGCTTCTTCTTCCGGCAACGAAGGTCTGGGGGTATCGCAAAACTCCCGGATGGCGTTCAGCAGCTCTTCAACATTCTCAAAGCGGCTCACCCCTTCCGGCGACTGGTCTTCGTACAAATCTTTCAGTATGCCGGCGCCGGATGCAATATGGCGCGCCAGGTCATAGGCGTTTTTCTTCTTCAACTGGACAGTGAAGCTTTTGATCATGGCGGCAAAACCTTCCAGCTTCTGCCGGGTGGAAGCATTGACGTTCAGCCCGTAATCCATTGGATTTTCAACGATTTGCCAGGGGGAAACCTGCCTGTCGCTGGCGGCCACGATAACTTTCTGCATTGTCGTCTGGCCGATGCCCCTGGCCGGGTAATTGATGACGCGGGTCAGGGCATCCTCGTCCCGGCTGTTGATCGCCAGGCGGAAGTAGGCCAATACATCCTTGATCTCCTTGCGCTGGTAAAATGAAACGCTTCCGTAAATGCGGTAGGGAATGTTCAGTTTTCGCAGTGCCTCCTCGAAGGAGCGCGACTGGGCATTGGTGCGATAAAGGATGGCGAAAGCGCTGTTGGGCATTTGCCGGTTCATTTTCAGCTCGAAAATACCGTTTGCCACCAGCGTTCCTTCTTCCGTATCGCTTTTGGCCCGGATCAGGCGCAGTTTCGTCCCTTCATCATTATCGGTCCAGATCTTTTTGAAGATTTGGTCTTTGTTATTGATGATGATGCTGTTGGCTGCATTGACGATGTTTTTGGTCGACCGGTAGTTTTGTTCCAGCTTGAAAATCCGGAAGTCCGGGTAGTCTTTTTTGAAGTTGAGGATATTCTGGATACTGGCGCCGCGGAAAGCATAGATACTCTGGGCATCGTCGCCCACCACGCAGATATTCTCGTTGTTGGCGGCCAGCCGCTTGATGATCAGGTACTGGCAGTAATTGGTGTCCTGGTATTCATCCACCAGGATATACTCGAATTTCCGCTGGTATTTGATCATCACTTCAGGGAACTGCTCCAGCAGTATGTTCATATTGACGAGCAGGTCGTCGAAATCCATGGCATCCGATTTCTTCAGCCGTTCCGAGTAGGTGAGGTAGATCTGGCCGATATGTGGTTTTCCGGCCGACTGGTCGGCCTGGCGCAGTTCCGGATCTTCCATGTATTGCCGGGCCAGGATAAGCCGTGTTTTCGCCGCAGAGATCCGGTGCAGTACCTGCCCGGGCGCATAGACCTTGGGGTCGAGATCGAGTTCCTTAATAATGTTGCGCAGCAGCCGCTTGGAGTCGTCCGTGTCGTAAATGGTATATTGCGGCGTGTACCCCAGCCGGTGGCCGTCGATGCGCAACAACCGGGAAAAGATCGAATGAAAGGTGCCCATCCAGACGTTCCGGGCTTCCGGGCCCACCAGGTGGGTGATGCGTTCTTTCATCTCCCGTGCCGCCTTATTGGTGAAGGTCAGCGCCAGGATGCGGAACGGATCAATACCCTGCGCCACGAGATAGGCAACGCGGTAGGTCAGCACCCGCGTCTTGCCCGATCCCGCCCCGGCAATCACCATCGACGGTCCCTCGTAATTCACCACCGCGTTGCGCTGGGCTTCGTTCAGATCGTTCAGCAGTTTTTCCATTGTTAAAGTTTGAAGCGGTAAAAATAGTTGTTTTCATGTAGCGAAGTTGCGATGTAGCGAAGTAACGAGTTAACGAAGGGAAGGAAGAAGGATCAAGTACTTCGTTACATCGCTACATCGCTACTTCAACCCGTAGCTATACGAACCCGGAAGTCGTTCACAGGTATTAAGATAAGCTTGCAAGTACTGCCCGCAATTGCTTCCGATCCTGTTTTCTTCGTATTCGCCGATGCTGAGAATGACTTCGTAGCCGGCGGACTGAAGCGCCGGCATCAGATTAAATTCAGCTTGCACATTTGGTGAAATTCCCGATTCAATGTTGTTTTGCAGGGCTTTATAGGTAGGGTTGACCGGGGTGAGCTTGACCAGGAAGATCTCCGGGGAAAAATGCCGGAGCAGCAAATTCTCATCAATTACACTTTCTTTGGAAACCGCAAAGTTCAGCGTGATCTTCCTGCCGCCCGGCTGGTAAAACCGCTGACCATAGGCAGAGATCTCTTCAAAGCTCCATTTTCTGACCGGTATCCACCGGTTCCTTTGTTCCGGTGAAGTGGAGTGAATGGAAAACTGGAGCTGAAAGCTGTTGGGGTAAATGCTTTGTTTTATTTTTAACAGTTCTTCGAAGAACTTTTCCGTTCCGGCCGGTGCGATCGAGGATAAGGAAGGGATGAAGGATTTCCATCGATACTTTTTGGGTAATATTTTCAATACATCCAGCACGGCCGGGTTGAACGACGGCTCGCCCATCCTGGAAAACTGGATCTTGAATTTGCCGGTATCGATAAAACCATCTGGGAACCGCTGCAAAACGGGATAATCAATCTGAAAAAGGATTTCTTCTGCCGTGAGCCGGCCCTTGTATTTTCCGCCTGCGTCGCAGAATGAACAATCCACCGGGCACCCGAAAAGAGTCGATACGATGATCACCCATTTTTCATTAACCGTAAAGGGTGGCTGCGTCGATTCCACGAACTCTACCATTTGCCCCGCGCTGTTCTGCGCGATATAAACGGTTGCGATGTTACTGTTTTCAGTCCTGCTGATGACTTTCATGCTGTGCGATCTCCATGGCGGCGCGGACCCCGTCGCCCACAGCCACCGATAACTGGCGGACGTTTTCATTCCGGACGTCTCCGACCAGGTAAAGCTGTTTTTGCTGCTCCAGGATCTTCATTTTTCTCATGAATTCCTGGTTCACGAATTTCAGCGCCGGGATCCTTCCGGTGGCAAAAATAAGATAATCCATTAAAAACGGATGGCTCTGTTCATAATGTCCGAAAATCGCCCTGAGTCTGCCTTCCGGGGCCTCCGCCATTTCCATCGCCCGGTAATGCTCAAAATATTTAATCCCGCCCATGGCCTTCGCCTTTTCCTGTAGTAAGCCCAGCGCCCTGATCCGGTCGCTCCTGTTGAAAATATGAACCGAATTATTATTTTCTGCCAGGCTGACGGCATAATCAAAGGCTGCATCGCCGGCGCCGATGATGCCGATGGTTTTACCGGTTGTTTTTAGGAGAAGGGAAATGGCTGTGTGGACCAACCCTTTCCTGATCAGTTGCGTCGGACATTCAGCCGGGATCACCGGTATGGTTCCGGTGGCAATAACCAGGATTTCAGACGCATAAGCATCTTTTTTCCCTTTCAGTTCAAACCGGCTTCCATCGTGATGCACATCCGTTATTTCATCCCGGACCATGTTGATGTTGAATGTGGAAGCCTGCTTTTTGAAGAGCCGTGTCAGTTTCTCCCCCTTTATTCCGCCAGGGAAACCCGGGTAATTCTCCACCCGGTTGGCATTGACCAGCATCCCGCCCGGGTTGGATTTTTCAATAACCAGGGGATGGAGTCCCATGCGGGTGAGCTGGATCGCACAGGCCATTCCGGCCGGGCCGTAACCGATGATGATCACTTGCGAATGACTCATTTCTGCAACATTTGAATGATCTCCCCCGTGGTCAGCAGGGGCATAAAACCGTAACAAAGATTACGGAAAGTAGCCAGGTGATATTCCCGGTTATTGGCCGCTGTGGCATCGATGGGCAGCACGGGACGGAACCCTCTCACAAAAGCCGACCGGACCGTTGTTTCGCAACACAGATTGGCCTTTACGCCGCAAACTACAGGATATTTTACTTCGCTTTTTATCAGAAAATCTTCCAGTCCGGTCTGGTAAAAAGCTTCATACTGGTGCTTGACAATGACCCGGCTATTCCTGACATCCAGTTCATCGGTGAGCTCCGATAACCATGATCCATCATGGATCATATCATCCCACCAGTAAGTCATACTGTTTGCGTTTTCATCGCTGTTGACATGCCTGGTAAAAATAACCGGTCTGGATGCACTGTGGAAGAAATCGATCAGTGCTTTGATGTTATTAATGATTGCGGGAGCAGAAGGGAGGAAGGCATGGGAATCGGGAGAGAAAAAATAGTTTTGAACATCGGTAACGATCAATGCTGAGGTAGTCATCCTGGCATCCCATACCTTACGCCTGGTGCCAGATATTGCAATTTCCTCTATTAAGTTGGAAGCCTGATTTTCGATATTCTCTGCGGAAAAATATTTTTCTTTCGGATTCATTCAAACTATTAAGAGTAATGAATATCAAAATGTTCTATGTTATATTTTACATGTCTTAACACATAAAAATTAAAACATACAACATATAACATTATTATTTCTTTTCCTTCTCCGCTTCTTTCAAGGCAGCTTGCTCCGCCGCGGCTTTTTCCCCCGGCGATACCCATCCTCCGCCCAGCACCTTATATAATTGCACGTATGCGTTGAGCCGGGCCTGGAGTGTGGCTGAGGCATTCAGGTTGGCTTCGAAGAGGGTCCGCTCGGAATCCAGCACCTCCAGGTAACTGGTGATCCCTTCATCATACCTGGCCCTGGAGAGCATGGTCGCATTTTCGGCTGCGTCACGCTGCCTGAGCACGGCTGTCAGCTCATCCCTGTAGGTTGTAATGGACACAAGGGCGTCTTCAGTCTCCCGGAAAGCCTGCAATACAACCTTATCATATTGAAAATATGCTTCTTCTGTCCGCTTGCGCTCAATTTCAACCCTTCTTTTATTCTTTCCGAAATTAAAGATCGGGCCCAGCACCATGCCACTCACCGACCAGGCGGCGCCGGCGGCTGTGAAGCTCAGTTCGGGGCTGGCCCCGCCGAGCAGGCCGGTCAGGTTGAAAGATGGAAAGCGCATGGCCTGTGCCACGCCGATCCGGGCATTCTGTGCAGCTACGTATTGTTCGGCTTCCATAATATCAGGGCGCCTGACCAGCAAGTCAGAGGGCAGTCCGGGTGGAATATCCGGTGGCATGACCTGTTCCTGCAGCGGTTTTCCCCGGATAACC
>JAWOHY010000169.1:0-7119 GCA_046484945.1 Bacteroidales bacterium | reverse complement strand
CAGTACTGCCGGATGGGTCCAGGCAGCCTCCCGGATATCCACGCCATTGAGATTGGCATGGTTAGCCCAGTAGGCGCCTCCGGTGAGATTGATCTTGATCCCTACCTTATCTCCCGGCCCGATCACATCATCAATCCCGCCCAGCAAATTGAACAGATAGGCAATCTTTTGCTTCAGCAGGGCGACATCGTAATCGCTGTGATGGGTTGCGGCAACTGTCGCAAGATAACTGCCCCGCTGCGGGCCCGATAATAATTTCAGCGGGGTGGCCATTCCGGTCGACCGGATGAAAACCCCGGCCGTGGTCAGCCCCATGATGGTCATGAAATCCCGCCGCGTGAGCCGGTAGGGGTGGTACTTCATAAATTTTCCCGGTTTCATGATCAAAAAGGTGGGATATAATTTCACCGTTAATTTAATTATTATTCCAATATCACCCAAACATCGTCATTTTTCGATATTGTTTTATCTTTGCACTTTGCTAATCTTACAAAAATCAGATACAATGGATCAAAGGATTCTGGTACCGGTGGATTTCACCGACGCTGCGGACAATGCCCTTGAACTGGCGTCAGTGCTTTCCCAAAAGACCGGGCAAAGCATCACCTTGCTCAATGTTGAGCAGTCAAAATCAACTGACGGCAACAGGCTGAAGGATTTGGCTGAAAAAGTATGTCATGAGAAGGGCATCGGTTGTGAATTTGTTACAGCAAGGGGGAGCATTTTCAAGGCGATCCCTGAAGTTGCCTGCGAAGATTGCTATCATTTCATGATACTGGGATCACATGGTTTTAAAGGGATCCGGGAGAAGTTTACCGGAACGGATATTCTGAAACTGGTGAAGAAAATTCCCATCCCGGTACTGGTGATCCAAAAAGGGGCTTCGATCCCGGCTGGCGGCATAAAAAAAATAGTTTTGCCGGCGGCAACGCATAAGACATTTCACGGTATCGTAGAGGCCACGGCCTGGATAGCCGGCATATTTGACGCCGAAGTGCACATTTACACGGTGGAAAAGCCCGGGATGGAGTGGTCGGACGAGCTGAAGGCAAATGTTGAAATGGCTAAGCAATTATTTGAACGCAAGAATATCAGGCATACCAGGGTTATAGAGAAACAGACGACCTATGCGCTTGGTTATTCCAAACAAATATTGAAGTATGCCACTGAGAATAAGGCTGATCTCATATCGGTCATGTCTGTCCCCACTGCTGAACATTATTATTTTGCAGATGCGGATAAAGAACTTCTGCTTACCAACGAAGCCCGGATACCGGTGTTATGTACAAGCGGGCTTAAGGTGATCTGAGAACCGGTGGTTAATCAGTCAGAAACCTTTTACAATGAAATATCATCTTTATTTAGTCTTCGGATTATACCTGTTCATTCTCATCACACACCTCACTTCCACGGCCCAGGACACCCCTGTGAAACCGGTTATGACGGGCATTGGCACTTATCACGGGCTGACGCCACCGTTGCGCGATATTCCACCGTTGACCGAAGAAGAGTGGCAGATCATGGTCGAAAAGGCGGAAAGAAAATTGCTCAACCCGAAACTGCGCGAGCGCCACTATCCCTTCGCAGAAACAGCTCTTCCCACGGGCCCCGACCCGGTCTGGCAGAAAGAAACAGGGGCCACTGTTGCCGACGGCGGGATCATCATGAATTTCAGCGGCCAGACCTCTCCCTATTTCCCTCCCGATGCCAACGGCGCCGCCGGACCGCTCTATTACATGCAGTCGATCAATACGGTCTATGCCATCTATCACAAAGAATCCGGCGCCATCGCGGCGGGGCCGACCAACATGAACCAATTGTTCAGCGGGGTGACAGGGGCGAACTGCAACGACGGCGACCCGCTGATCCTTTACGATGAAATGGCGCAACGCTGGCTGGCGGTGGCGTTTTCCATCTGCGGCCCCAATGACCGCATGCTGGTGGCTGTATCACAAACCAGTGATCCGACGGGCAGCTGGCACAAATACTCCTTTGATGTGGATGATATGCCCGATTATCCGAAGTTTGGCATCTGGCCGGATGGATATTATATGGGGACCAATAACTCTTCCGGGAAAGACATTTATGTTTTCGAGCGCGACCAGATGCTCGTGGGCGGCACGGCGCAGATGGCGGGGTTCGATAATCCGTGGCGCCCCACGACCATCGACGGCTTTATGTGCGTGCCTCCGCTGGATAATGACGGTCCGGCGGCCCCGGCGGGATCCCCCGGGCTGTTTATCACCATAAACGACGATGCCATCGCCGGAGGCAGCGATCAGCTCTGGATCTATGAACTGAGCGTGGACTGGAGCAACCCTTCTAACGCAACCTTCGACAGGGTGCAGCAGATCAGCGTACCACCTTTCGATTCCAATTTCGGTCCCACCTGGAACAATATCCGCCAGCCGGGCACCTCCCAGCGGCTCGACGCCATCCCGATGGTCATCATGAACCGCCCGCAGTACCGTAATTTCGGCGCTTATGAAACCATCGTTTGCTGCCATACCGTTGACCTGGACGCTACCGACCATGCCGGCATCCGATGGTACGAGCTGCGGCGAACCGGGGGAGCCTGGACGGTCCGGCAAACCGGCACCTTCGGCCCGGATGAACACAATCGCTGGATGGGCAGCATTTCCCTCAATGGCAGCAACGAGATCGGCCTGGCCTACTCCATCTCCAGCGTCACCGAATATCCCGGTTTGCGGTTCACCGGTCAGTCGGCAGCAGCATATGCCGCCGGTGAAGGGGTGCTCGATATCGCCGAAACCATCATCCACACCGGGATCAACTCGCAGCTCGGCGCCAACCGCTGGGGCGACTACGCCGATCTGTGCGTCGATCCCGATAACGACCATACCTTCTGGTTCAGCTCCCAGTACGGAGGGAACCGGATGACGAAGATCGCCTCCTTTGAGTTCGCCGCGCAGGCACTCTCCGCCATGTTTTCCGCTTCGAATGTTTTACCCTGCATCGGCAGTGCGGTGAGCTTCTCGGACCAGTCGACAGGCGTCATCACTTCCTGGGAATGGACCTTCCAGGGAGGCGACCCGGCAACCTCCACCCAGCAAAATCCTGTGGTAACCTATAATCAGGCGGGTACGTACGATGTGCAACTGGCGATTTCCGATGGCGTCAATTCCGACACGCTGTTCATCCCGGGATATATCACGGTGGTAGATATTCCGGAGGCGCCCGGACAACCTGTAGGGCCTGCTGATGTTTGCTCCGGATCGGCTGGTGCGGTATACCAGGTGAGTAGCGTCCCCGGGGCAGCTTCCTATGAATGGAGCGTGATCCCTGCTGAAGCAGGGGCTTTTTCAGGAAGCGACACCCTTGCCGAACT
This sequence comes from Bacteroidales bacterium, assembly GCA_046484945.1. GTDB lineage: Bacteria > Bacteroidota > Bacteroidia > Bacteroidales > JAGOPY01 > JAGOPY01. The sequence continues at coordinate 3,770 of JAWOHY010000169.1, read as the reverse complement.
CACCGTATCAACTAGTTTTACCGGCGAAATGCAGGTAAGGGCCAGGTCCGTCAATGACTGCGGTTATAGCATCTACTCAGAAAATTATTCAGTGGTTGTGCATCCCGGGCCCGATGTTTTCAGTCTGGAACCCGACGGTGGTTATTGTGAAGGCGATCCCGGGTTTGAGATCGTACTCAGCGGATCACAGATAAATGTGACCTACGAGCTGTTAAGGGATGGAGTCCCTGCAGGTGTTGTCAAAACCGGCACGGGATCGCCGCTGAGCTTTGGTTATCAATCCCAGCCGGGGGCTTATACCGTCACGGCTCAGGATGATAACTGCAGCCTCCGGATGAGCGGTGCCACAGAGGTCTACCTGATCCCCGGCCCGGAAATTTCCGCCCCGCCCACCGGAAGCACCCAGCTTTGCAATTCAGTGACCGGGACGGAATACGCCACCGGGGGCGCCGCCAACGCCAGTTATTACATCTGGCATCTTTCCCCTCCGGAAGCCGGCACCATCAGCGGCACGGGAACCACGGCGACAGTTGAATGGAATGCCGGTTTCGCCGGGGCCGCATCTGTAAGTGTGCGGGGAGCCGACGAATGTGGCACGGGGCCTGTGTCGGACGCCCTCGAAGTGAATGTGCTCATGGCGCCCCACCCGGTTGTGTCGGGGAATGCAAATCCCTGCCATTCCAACCTGGGGGCCGTATATTTCTACTCAACCCCCGGCAACCCCAATAACAGCTACCAGTGGTCCGTTACCGGCGGGACCTTTATCACCGGCCAGGGAACCAGCCAGGCCATGGTGTCGTGGACCTTTTTTGGCCCGGGCAGTATCCGGGTCATGGAAAATGCACCGAACGGCTGTTCAACAACATCCATCGACTTCCAGGTCATCGTCCATGATTGCACCGGCATCCCCGAAACCGATGCCAACCACCTCATGCTATACCCTAACCCGGTGGAGGATGAACTGGTCATCAAAGCCGAAAAGGTCATTCCAGGGACCTTTCAGTTGAAAATATATAATAGCTTCGGGCAACCTGTGATTCTGCAGAAGATCAGGATAACAGGCAGCGCGCTGGATCTGACCGTCTCGACCGCAAGCCTTTCCCCTGGTGTTTACAGCGTGAAGCTCATCGGCGCTTCGGGGAAAGTGTACGAAGGAAAATTTGTAAAAACCATTTAATCATCAGATCATGAAAACCCGTCCGATAAAGAAGGTCTTTACGCCCAAGCCGGTGCTGGAGGGCGCTGGGGTGCACCTGAAGCGTGCCTTCGGGTATTATGAAATCCCTCAGTTCGATCCTTTCCTGCTGATGGACGACTTCCGGAATGATATCCCGGAGAAATACCTTAAGGGGTTCCCGTGGCATCCCCACCGGGGGATCGAAACGATCACCTATATGCTGGAGGGCTCCGCCGAACATGGCGACAGCATGGGCAATGCCGGTACCATCCACGCAGGCGACGTGCAATGGATGACCGCCGGCAGCGGCATCATCCACCAGGAAATGCCCAAACCGGGTCCCGATGGCAGGATGCATGGCTTCCAGCTCTGGGCTAACCTCCCCGCTGCACATAAACTGATCGATCCGCGCTACCAGGATGTGAAAGCGGCTGATATCCCCATACTGACGTTGGAAAATAGCGTTGAAATCCGTGTCATCTGTGGTGAAATCAACGGTGTAAATGGCCCGGTCAAGGATATCGTCATTGACCCTGAATACCTCGATATCACTATCCCGGCAGGCAAAGCATATTTCCATCCGACGAAAAAAGGCTACACGGTCATTGTATACGTCATTGGCGGCACTGGAACTACTGGGGATGATCAGCAGGAACCTATCCAAAATACTTCACTGGTGCTTTATAACGATGGTGATCAGGTCAGCCTGACAGCAGGGGACGAAACCTTACGGCTGCTGTTCATCTCCGGCAAGCCGCTTCATGAACCCATTGCCTGGGGAGGGCCCATTGTAATGAACACCAGGGAAGAACTGAACCTGGCATTCGAAGAGTTTAAAAGCGGGAATTTCATTAAATGAACCGGAAACACCCTTATTTCCAAATTATTTAATTCCCAAATTGTTTCAGCCCCTCTGCAATCTCTCGGTCATCGGAAAGCCGCGGCACCTTGTTCTGGCCGCCCAGCTTTCCTTTCGATTCCAGGTATTTTTTGAATGTGCCATTGGTCAATGGCGTGATGTGCAGCGGCTCCAGCACCCTGCCTTCGATCAGGTCGCGGTAATACGGATTGCGGCGGCACATGGCCTGGTCCAATAACGCGGCAAACGCATCAATATTCGTGGCTCCAAACTCCACCAGCCATTCGTGGTAGGGCAGCCCGCCTGCAGGTGGATTGACCATGGGCGCTACGGTAAACTCGTCGACTCGGATGCCGGTGGCTTTGCATACTTCCGCCATCGCCCCTTCCACCTCCGAGGCGATCACGTGTTCCCCGAAGGCCGAAAGGAACTGCTTTACCCTGCCTTTGACGACCAGCCGGTATGGATCGGTTGACACAAACTCTACCAGGTCGCCCAGGTTGTATGCCCACAGGCCGGCATTGCTGCTGAGGACGACCGCGTAATCCTTTTCCATTTCCACTCCTTCCAGCGGGATACGCTCAGGGTTATCATTATTTGCTTTTTCTGCCGGGATAAATTCAAAGAAAATCCCGCTGTTGACGTTGAGCAGCAGCCCTTCGCCCGGGCCCTGGTCCTGGTAAGCGATAAAACCTTCCGAGGCGGGATAGAGCTCAATGGTATCCACCGGCCTGCCAATCAGCCTGTCAAATGCGGCACGGTATGGCTCATAATTCAAGCCGCCGTAAACCAGGAGAGAAAAATCGGGAAAAATTTCACCCACCGGTTTGCCCGCCTTTTCCATCAGCTTTTCGAAATACATCCGCAGCCAGGAGGGGATGCCACTGATCAGCGACATGCGCTTTTTAAGCGTTTCATCTACGATAGCATTGACCTTGGTTTCCCAGTCTTCGATACAATTTGTTTCCCATGATGGCATCCGGTTTCTCTGAAGATAGGCCGGTACGTGATGAGCTACTATACCTGACAGCCGGCCGGCCGGAATGACTCCCTTCTTATCCAGCACCGGGCTGCCTTGCAGAAAGATCATGCTTTGATCGGCAAAGGAATAATTTTTCGACCGGTCCATATATAATAGCAGGGCGTTTCGCGCGGACCTGGTGTGATTCGGGATGGAGTCCCGGGTGATGGGAATGTATTTTGTGCCAGAAACCGTGCCGGATGTCTTGGCAAAATAAACGGGCAGCCCGGGCCAGAGGATGTTTTTTTCTCCCGTCGAGATCCGTTCGATCAAAGGATGCATCTCCTCGTAACCGATCACCGGGACCCTTTTGGTGAAATCATCGTAACTCCTGATTTCACCAAACCTGCGTGCTTTGCCGTAAATGGTCCGTCTCCCCCGCTCCACCAGGTGCCTGAATACCTTCTCCTGGTAAGCCAGGGCATTCATAGCTTCCTTTCGAACCCTTGAAGAAACATACTTTGCAAGCGGGCGGCTTATCTTCGCTTTTATCCCCATAAAGATCAAAAGTAAACAATTTGGGTGCAAAAGCCAAATCTACAACTTAGAACATATAAAATACAACATACCACATACAACATTCCTCCCGCCTACCACCTGAAAATATCCTCTTTCTTAACTTTGACGACTTTTCCGTAAGCATTAATCCATCCGGCGCCGATCTTCTTTTCATCTCCTATGACAGTAATAACCGTCGGCCTGTTGTAATACTG
>JAWOHY010000164.1:0-4777 GCA_046484945.1 Bacteroidales bacterium | reverse complement strand
GCCTGACGGAAGCCTTTGACCTGCACCGGCATTTCGGCCTGCCGAATTTGCGCAACCGTGGGCTCAGCGGCGACACCACCCGGCAGGTGATTTACAGGCTGCAGGAGATTGTCAACGCCAAACCCGCAAAACTCTTCCTGATGATCGGGATCAACGACCTGTTCTGGGGGGAAGAAGAAGTGACCGTTTTTCAGAATATTGTCCATATCCTGGAAACCATGCAGGAGCATTCCCCGGGCACAAAATTATACCTGCAAAGCATCCTGCCCGTCAACGAAACGGTCATGTTCAGCGACGAGCACATCAACCTGATGATCTTCAGCCTGAACGACAGCCTGAAGCGCTGGTGCAAAAAGCAAGAAGTTGAATTCCTTGAGCTTTACGGGGATTTCCTCAACAACCAGGGCGAGATGGACCGGCGCTACACCTATGACGGGGTTCACCTGACGGAGGAAGGATATGATCTGTGGGCGAAGTTGACGCGCAGATGTGTATAATTTAATTAGCGTACTCATCCCGAAAACACCAAATACTTTAAACTACAGCAGCAACTTCTTACATGAGCATGTTAGTTCAGTCTCAGACCATCCTTCTGAATCGAAATACAATAAAGACAAGAATCAGGAAAATCCCTAAATACAGCGCCCAATTACTCAAAGGAATAATTGTTGGATCATTTGCCAGGCAAAACGCCATGTTGTCATTAGATGAATAACTAATTGCCCCCCCATATTTATTCCACGCATAAAGATCATCTCCGGTTACCGTATTAAGCCAGGCAAATGAGCAGTTTTCATTTGAAGGGTTCTTTCTGTATACGCTTACCCAACCATCAGTCAAAAGTATATTGGTGTGCAGCAACAGGTCGTATCTGAGAATAACCGCACCGGAAACATTTGATCCGGTCACCTGTGGTGTTAAGTTTATAGTAAAGCTTTGTACCATCGCTCCAACAGCTCCGGCATTATCCTGATAAAAGGTGATCACAAAATCATCAGAGCCGCCAGAATAACAATCAATCGTCGAAGGATCATACAGCACTCCCCAGAATGTCATACCATTGATAGGCATGGTCAAACCGAAAAAGCGTTCGAAGATTCTCTGATCACCCCAATAAGTGCCTTCATCCGAAAAATACGCATTCGAGAAGTTATTTGGCGCCTGGCTAAAAATAGTATTTTCAAAGCAATAGAGGAGACCAAACATAGGGATCATGGCGCGCGGATTGATCATTTCATCACAGGCACTTTGTCCGCCCGGGGTATATCCATCGTCGCTGCATGGATGATAGGGGGCTGCTCCCCAGCCATCACCATCCCAATACCATGAAACATATGCATCTCCGCTTGCCGTTGCCGGGACCGTTACATTGACCATGTAATGGGCAGTGCACTGATCACCACCGGGATCATGGTATCGCACATGATTTATGTAAACCGTATTAGACGATGCCAGACCCCAGGAGAATGAATCAAAAAATCCATTATCACATGTTGGTATCCCAAAGACTGAAATGTTGTTCACAACCCAGCCATCCGGAAAATGCAGCCAGATGGAAGTAACATATTCCCAATCAGGCGAATAGCTGTACGCTTCAAATACGAAGTCATAAGTCCCACCGCCGGGAAGATAGTAAGCATCACCTCCCACACTGGGATCAAAGGCGACATAAGAGCCTGTAAGTGATCTGGAACCGGCTTCGCCTTGGGGGTTGATACTTAAAGGCCTGTTGCCTTGTGAAAAGACTGTCATGGTCATTGTGACCAACAAAAAAGAAATTAATTTTCTCATGGTTTTTTGATTTTTGGTTAATATGAATGAAAAAGACTAATTTGTGCTCAAATATAAGCCACTATAAACCAAAATGCAAACTTTTTATGTACGAATGAAGTTTATTCGTACAACATTTGTTAAACCTGAGCAGAAAATATACAAAAAAAAAAGCGCTCCCGCGCCTCTGCCAATTGGAAAAAAACCACACTTCACTTGCACACTCACACTCACACTCACACTCACACACTCCTCACACCCACACTTCACTTGCACACCCAAACCCACACCCTTCTCGTGGGTTGTACTGGATTCGAACCAGTGACCCCATGCCTGTCAAGCATGTGCTCTAAACCAACTGAGCTAACAACCCTTAATTTTAAGAACTCCTGATTGTGACCCCATCCCTGTCATCCCGAGTACTCGGGACTAAACCAACTGAGCTAACAACCCGTTATCATGGACGATTGAGCATGGACGATGGACGATTGAACATGGGTCCTTGCTGACCGTCGTTTTGGGTTTGCAAAGGTAAGATTTTTTTATTTCGATTTCTGTATCTTTGCCGCAATTTTTAACACCCTGCTTATTTATGAAAAAACTCATCCTTCTCTCAATTTCACTGCTGCTGGCAATCGGCCCGGCGCTTTCCCAAACCAAAGAAATTTCCCTTTCCGAAGTATTCTCCGGCCGCAAGTTCTTCCCCAAAGGGGTGCATGGACTGAACCCCATGAATGACGGCCTGACCTATTGCGTCAGGCAGGGCGACTCGGTCAATGTGTATGAATATGAAACAGGTAATTATATCCGTACCATCGTCACCCGCCAGGAACTAGTCCCCGAAGGCGATACCGTTCCTATTGCCCTTTCGGGCTTCAGCTTCAGCCAGGATGAAAGTAAAATGCTTATCCCTGTCAATACAGAATATATTTATCGCTATTCCTCAGCCTCTGATTTTTATATCTGGGATATCCGGCAAAAGAAACTGTCGACACTTGCTTATGGTGAGGGGAAACAACGCCTGGCCGATTTCTCCCCCGATGGCACAAAGATCGCCTTTGTCAGGGACAATAACCTTTTTGTAACTGATATTGAACAACATACAGAATACCAGGTGACGCATGACGGGAAACGGAATGAGATCATCAACGGTACCACCGATTGGGTGTACGAAGAAGAATTCGCCATCACCAAAGGTTTTGAATGGTCGCCTGACGGTTCCTATATTGCTTTCTACCGTTTCGATGAAAGCGAAGTGAAAGAGTTTTCGATGACCGAATGGGGGGCGCTTTACCCTGCCGAATACCGCTTTAAATACCCTAAAGCCGGCGAAGACAACTCCCTTGTCACCATACATATTTATAATATCCAGACCCAGCAGATCATTCCCGTTGACATCGGTCCGGAAACTGACCAGTATATTCCCCGGATCCATTGGACAAAAAGCCCTGACAAACTGGTCGTTCTCCGGCTTAACAGGCTGCAGAACAAGATGGATATGCTGCTTGTCGATGCCAATTCAGGAACATCAGAACTGATCTATCATGAAGTCAGCAATTACTATATTGAAGAGAGCCATTACGACAACATCCTTTTTATCGATCATAACCGTTTCCTCACCACCAGTGAACGATCGGGTTACTATCATATTTATCTGAATACCATCGACCGCTCTGCCCGCGGCATCCAGCTCACATCCGGAAACTGGGATGTGACCGATGTATATGGTTACGACGAGGCAAATGGCCTTGTCTGGTTCAGGGCGGCAAACTCCTCCCCCATCAACCGGGAAGTATGGACGGTTGACTTAAAGGGAAAAATGAAGCAGGTCAGCCGCGAAGAGGGGACGCACTCCCCACGCTTCAGCAGTACCTTTAAATACTATATCAATACCTTTTCCGATGCCAACACCCCGCCTGTCATTACCGTCAACAAGCCTAACGGCAGGGTGATCCGCACCCTGGAGGACAACAGCCAGCTGCGGGAGGTAATTGAAGAATACAATTTCAGTAAAAAAGAATTCTTCACCTTCACCACCTCCGAAGGCGTTGAGCTGAATGGCTGGCAGATCCTCCCGCCAGGCTTTGACCCGGGGAATGAATACCCGGTCCTGATGGCCGTTTACGGCGGGCCCGGCTCCCAGACCGTCACCAACGCCTGGAGTGCCGGCGATATGGCCTGGTACCAGATGCTGGCCCAACAGGGGTATGTCATTGCTTCGGTGGATAACCGCGGCACCGGCGCGCGCGGGGAAGAATTCAAAAAGATGACTTACCTGCAGCTTGGCAAATATGAAACCATCGATCAGATCGAAGCGGCAAAATACCTGGCAGCCAAATCATACGTCGATCCCGCCCGGATCGGTATCTGGGGCTGGAGCTATGGAGGATACATGTCGACCCTCTGCATCACCAAGGGCGCAGATGTTTTCAGCATGGCCATCGCCGTCGCTCCGGTAACCAACTGGCGTTATTATGATAACATTTACACCGAGCGCTTCATGCAGAAACCGCAGGACAACGCTGCCGGTTATGACGACAATTCCCCGATCAACCATGTCGACAAGCTGGAGGGGAAATACCTGCTGATCCACGGCACCGGCGACGACAACGTGCATGTCCAGAACAGCATGGATCTCATTACCGCTCTGATAAATGCCAACAAGCAATTCGACATGTTCCTTTATCCCAACAAGAATCATGGCATTTACGGAGGTAAAACCAGGCTGCATTTGTACACGATGATAACAGATTTCATCATGAAAAACCTATAAAATTCAACATTCAACATTCAAAATTCAAAATTTCTTCATATCTTTGCACCCCAAAACACATTTAGTACTAACATTTTCACAGAAAGAGAGCATTAACGTATGATCATCATACCAGTAAAAGAAGGAGAAAGCATCGACAGGGCTTTAAAAAAATACAAGAGAAAGTATGAAAAGACCGGCGTCATCAAGGAATTAAGGGAGCGCCAGCAATTCACCAAGCCCTCTATTATCAAG
>JAWOHY010000157.1:0-24823 GCA_046484945.1 Bacteroidales bacterium | reverse complement strand
CCGCTCGGTAAAGTGATAACGCCTTCCCTGGTTTTATTTTCCTCCAGGAAAGCCATGCTTTCTTTTAAATTCATATCTGATTCGTCTGACATTTTATTTGTGAAATAATTCTGAATGATAAAGTTGGCATCCTCAAAGCGGATAATGTCCTGATTTTCGACAAAACCGTTTTGAAGCCCCTGAAAGAGGAGATCAAAATTGATATTCTGGATTTCCTGCACTTTCATATTGTTCCCGATCAGAAGTCCGAAACTGTAAGAAACGGAGTCTTCGGCGCTTTTCAGTTCAATGTTTTGAAAGCCTTCCTGGGCAGTGACCGGTCCGTACAAAACGCTTAGCAGCAATGCTGCCATGATATGTTTTTTCATTGGTTAAAATTTTGACAAATGTAGGGTTTTTATCGTAAGACCGATGCAATCAATTTGAAAGCGGCAGGATTTTCCGGCTTTTTTTCGGCCGGGTGACCAGGTACACCCCGGCCATGATCAGTATGGCGGCGATCACATCGGTAGCCGACAGTTCATCCATGCCAATCAGGATAGCCACGAAAGATGCGATGAGTGGCTGGAGGTATATGTAAATGCCATTCACGCTGGGGCTGACGGTTTTGAGCGAGTAATTATTCAGGAAATAGGCGATGATCGTGGCTCCGAAAACGACGAAAGCCACCGACATCCAGATATTAAAAGGAATGGTGGTGAAAGTTGAATCAGTAAAGGAGCGCAATGTGAATGGGGTAACGATGATCAGCCCGAAAAAGAATACCCATTTCATCACGGTGACCGAGTCGTATTTTTCCATCAGGGGTTTGATCAGGACAAGGTAGAGGGCCCAGGAAGCGGCGTTGGTGAGGATCATCAGGTTCCCCAGGAGGGTGTTGTTATTAAAGCTTCCGCTACCGGAGGCCAGGATGACCATCATGGCCCCGGATGCGCCCAGGATGATGCCGATCACCTTCAGGGTGGTAATCCTTTCTTTAAGGATAAAGTGGGCGAATACCAGGATCAGCACCGGGATGACCGTGATGATGATCGATGCGTTGATGGGAGTGGACAGGTTCAGCCCTTCGAAGAAGAGTATCTGGTTGATGGCCACGCCGAAAACAGCGCAGACGGCCAGCTTGAAAAGATCTCTTTTTTCAACTTTTTCTTTCGGGAAGATAAAATGCAATATCCCGAAGACCATTACCGTAGTGCTTACCCGGATGAAAATGATCGCTCGCGGCATCAGGTAATCGGGCATGATGCCTTTGGCGATGACATAATTCAGGCCATACATGGTATTGGCCGCCAGCAGTGCCAGATTCGCTTTCAGGTTTTTCAATCAGGCGGTGTTAATATCCGGGGTTGTGATTATTCTCAGACCATTCCTGAAGCACCTTTTGCACTTCTTCCTGCATGAATTGTACGAAGGGAATGGCTCTGTCAGCATGATGAATGCACATTTCATTGTATATTAAAGCATCGTCAAAGCCGGCATTTGCTGCATCCATCCTGCTGGCCGCAAAGTAAACTTTGTCGGGGCGGCTCCAGTAGATGGCGCCCAGACACATGGGACAGGGCTCACAGCTGGCATAGATCTCGCAACCAGTGAGTTGATGGGAACCAGTCGCCTGGCAGGCGCGGCGAATGGCGACAATTTCGGCATGCGCGGTCGGGTCGTTGGAAGTCAGCACTTCGTTGTGCGCTGCGGCAATTATTTTACCGTCCTTCACGATAACGCAGCCGAACGGGCCGCCATGAAGCTTCTCTACATTCACCCGGGCCAGCCTGATCGCTTCATTCATGAAATCTGAAGGTGTATTGGCCATGAGTTTATTTTTGGCAAAATTACCAAAAAAAGAAGGCGCCCCTTGTTCCGGAGCGCCTTCCTTACTTTGCCTTAGCCTGTGAGATTATGAGATTTTGATCTCGCGGGAGGGTTTTACCTTCGCTTCTTCCTTTTTCGGGATGGTCACCGTCAGGATGCCGCCGGCATGTTTGGCTGTAACCTTTTCGGTGTTCGCCGTATCGGGCAGCGAGAAGGAACGGCTGAATGAACTGTAGCTGAATTCTCTCCGCATGAAGCGGTCTTCATTCTGTTCATGCTTTTCCTCCATTTCGGAGCTGATGGTCAGAACCTTGTTGTCAAGATCGATTTTGAAATCTTTCTTGTCAAGACCAGGCGCTGCCACCTCGATACGGAAATCATCTTTTCCTTCGATAATGTTTACTGCCGGAACGTTCATCCTTTTGTCGACATCGAGGAAGAACCCGGGGAAAACATCCCTTCCGAAGAACTCATCGATCAGGCTCGGAAATCCGCTTTGTTTTCTTAATGCTGGTAACATGGCATTTTCCTCCTTTCATTAATTTTGAATGTTGAATTTTGAATTTTGAATTTTGAATTCTGGGAAAGTGAATCAAAAACTGAACCGGAGGAAAAATAAGTAGTTTTCATGCCAAAATGGCATTAAATTGAATGAAAGTTAGATAATGTTATGACAGTATGGCAGTGCTGATTGTGGTTTTTATGTTTCACTGCTTCACCGAAATCTTCCTCCACACAAAATACACCGGCACCCCGGATAACACAATGATCAGTCCCGGCCAGGTGAACAAGGGCTTGTTTATCAGCAGGATAATAACAATGGTAAGGCAGAGCAGGATGTACAAAGCCGGTATGACAGGGTAGCCGATGGCCTTGAACGGCCTTTCCCGGTCGGGCCACTTGATGCGGAGGACAAAAATCGCCCCGATGGTCATCATAAAGAAAAGCAGGGCTGCAAAAATCACATAATCAAGCAACTGGCTGTAGGTACCGGTAAGACACAAAAGAATACTCCAGCCAGCCTGGATCCACAAACCAAACGCCGGAACCCCTTTACGGTTGAGCCTGCCGGTGCGTGAAAAGAAAAGGTTGTCCCTGGCCATGGCATAATAAACCCTGGCGCCTGAAAGAATAATACCGTTATTACATCCGAATGTAGATATCATCACCACTACCGCCATGAGCATTTCGGCATTCCTGCCGAAAATGCCGGATATAAAAGCTGTTCCAACCCTGTCCTCACCGGCGAATGCAATTCCCCGGTCAATAACAGAAGCGCCACCGGGCAGGCCTCGGACCGGTAACCCCATCACGTATACCAGGTTTGTCAGCATATACAACACGCCTACCACCATCGTGCCCAGGATGACGCTCCGGGCAATGGTCTTCCTCGGGTTGATCACCTCCTCGGATGCAAAGGTAATGTTGTACCAGGCATCCGAAGAGAAGAGGGCCCCGACCATCGAGATGCCGATGGCAACCACAAGGGCGGTTCCGGCTATGGGGATGAATGTGCCGTTTTCGAACCGTGCAGCATCCCAGAAACCGGGCGATTGAAAGATCCCATGACTTGACTGGCTTGCCATGTAAATACCAAGGGCGATCAGGATCAGCAGGATCAGAACTTTTGAATAGGTGAATATATTCTGCACCCGCTTTCCCTCCCGGATGCCCAGGGTATTGATCCACGTCAGGAAAAGGATGGAGGCAATAGTGACCAGCAAGGTTGTATGGATCTTAACAGGGCCTGCTTCAAACAAGACATTTGCTTCAGATATCCACGGAATGATAACCCCGCTGAACTTGGCGAAAGCCATGCCCACGGCGGCGATGATCCCGGTCTGGATCACCAGGAAAAGTGTCCAGCCGTACAAGAAACCAAACAGGGGAGAGTAGGCTTCTCGCAGGTACACATACACCCCGCCGGAACGGGGCATCATGCCTGAGAGCTCGCCGTAGCTGGCAGCGGCCATGACAGTCATGACCGCGGCAATGATCCAGACGACCAGCAGCCAACCGGGAGCGCCGACATTTCGTGCAATATCTGCGCTGACGATGAATATCCCCGAACCGATCATCGACCCCATGGCGATGGCAGCCGCGTCGAAAAGGTTGAGCGATTTCCGGAACTGGCCTTCCTGCTTCATCTCAGAGACCGGCTTTCTTGATCTTCCTTGCAGCTTTCTCCCGTTTCATCTCGTTGAGGTACTTCCGGGTTTCATTCATCAACACCGGAGCCAGCAGCAACAATGCTATCAGGTTGGGAATTGTCATAAATGTGATGACCGCATCCACAAAGTGCCAGACCAGGTCGATGCCCCAGATACAGCCAAGGAAAACAAACAGAATGTACAGGTAGTTGTAGGGGGTGACTGCCTTCTCGCCCAGCAGGTAGATGGCAGCGCGCGAGCCATAATAATTCCAGCTGATCACTGTGGAAAAAGCAAACATCACGATGCCGATCGCGACGATGTGCCCTCCAAAGCCGTGTATGCCGGCCAGCCCCAGCCCTGTTTCCATGCCCAGGACCGTCATGCCCACGCCTTTGATCCCGCTATTCCATGCACCGGAAAGTATCACGACCAAAGCGGTCATCGTGCAGATGATCAGCGTATCGACAAGCGGTTCAATGGAGGCAACGAGCCCTTCGCGGGCCGGGTGTTCCGTCTTTGCTGCCGCATGCGCAATAGGTGCGGACCCCTGGCCTGCTTCGTTGGAGAAAAGCCCCCGGCGGACACCCCATACCAGCGTCATCAGAAATGTAGACCCGACAAATCCCCCGGTAGCGGCAGTCCCTGTGAAAGCATCCGACACGATCATGGCGAAGGCGGCCGGAATCCGCTGGTATTCAGCAATGATAACGATCAATGCCCCGATGAAATAAAAAATGGCCATGAAAGGTACCAGCTTGGATGTGACTTCGGCAATTCGCTTTAAGCCGCCTATAATGATCAGAAAGACCAGAATAGTGATCATAATGCCCGAAAACCAGTTGGGTATGCTGTAATTGGTGAAGAGGGCATCGGCCATCGAATTGGTCTGGGCCATATTGCCTGTACCGAGGGAACAAAGGATGGTGGCGATGGCAAAGACTACTGCGAGTACCTTGGCTGCCTTGCCAATCCGCTCCTTCAGGCCATATTCCATGTAATACATCGGCCCCCCGGATACGGTACCGTCGGAATTGAACCGTCTGTACTTATGCGACAGGGTGCATTCGGAATATTTCAGGATCATGCCCAGAAATCCCGTCACCCAAAGCCAGAAAATAGCCCCGGGGCCGCCCAGATAAATCGATAGCGAAACCCCGACAATGTTCCCTGTTCCCACTGTTGCCGACAAGGCAGTGGTCAGCGCTTTAAAATGATTGACATCCCCGGCGTCTCCCTTCTTGCTGTATCTACCCGCCACTACCTTTATAGTGTGCCCCAGCATGGTGACATTCAGGAATTTCAGCCGGATAATGAAATAAATACCCGTAGGTATCAGCATAAGGAGGATCAGGTATCCGCCAATGTAATCGTTATAAGATACCAGCACATGGTCGATCGCTTCAAGGATTGGATTCATTTCTCGGGTTTTGGGTAATTCTTGCTCATTCCATTAAGCCTGCCGAAGAATTGGCTAAAATAAAAAAATTCATCACCGCTCCCGGAATTTTTCCTTACATTTATCCGATTGAATGTATGACGGCATTGATTCCACTCGGCATTGTATTTGGCGTTGATTACCTGCCTCTTCTGGTGGTGCTTTTCATTGCATGGGCCACACCGATGATCCTCTCAACTATTAAACTGGAGAAATTCCCTTCTGTTCTGGTTGAAATGATTGCAGGCTACCTTCTGGGGCGACTGTTTATGACATATTTGAATCCTGAAAGCCTGTTCCTCCTTGACTTTCTTGCACTTACAGGGCTTATTTTTATTATGTTCCTGAGCGGACTTGAGATCAATATCGATCAGCTGATCGGGTCATTTCCCAGGAAAATTACCTGGAGAGGGTTCGCAACGAATCCCCTTATGTCGGGCATTGCCCATTATATGATCACCCTGGTGCTTTCCCTGGTGGGTACTTACCTTTTATCAAAACTGGTGCATATCCCAAATATCTGGTTTTTTGCGATCATTCCCACCACAACCTTCATGGGGATCGTCTATCCCGTATTAAAAAACCGGGGGGAAACCAGGAGCTATTACGGCCAGACGCTGATCATCACCTCGGCTGTTGCCGATGTTTTAAGCATTCTCATTATCACTATTACGGCAATTTACATGAAATTTGGCTTTCATTACGAGTTGCTGCTTGTATTGGGCCTTCTTTTATTTTCATTGATAGTCTACCTCCTGGGTAAAAAATTTACCGGAACCTTCTTTAAAAGGATATCCTTTCAGCAGGGCCATGCCATCACCCAGATAACGGTCAGGGGCGCTATTTTGTTGATCCTGGCTTTTGTCACTATCGCTCAGTTTGCCGGTCCGGAGGTAGTGGTTCTGGGAGCCTTTATTTGCGGCTTTGTCCTGTCATTTTTTATTAAAAAGGAAAGATCCCTTCTGATCATAAAATTGGAGGGAATTGGTTTTGGTTTTTTTATTCCGATTTTCTTCATAATGGTTGGGGCTAAATTCCAGCCTGCTAATCTATTGGAATTCCAGGGCTCCTTGTTTTTGTTTTTATCGTTGCTATTCGTTTTCTTTTTTTTGGTAAAGATCCTGCCTTCATTCATCTGGATGAACATATTCAGGTTCCGTAAATCGATGGCTGCCGGATTTTTATTGGCTGCCCGCCTGGGACTGGTCATAGCTGCAGCATCCGTAGGGTTGGAACTGGGAGCCATTACTTCAGGGGCCAATGCCAGTTTTATCATCATGGTTCTGGTAACCTGTATTTTTTCACCGGTAATGTATGAGATCATTTATAAAAAGCCCCGGGTCTCAGAGGATAAGATTGTGATTGTTGGCGGCAGCAGTGTCGGGGTTATTTTGGCCAGGAGGATGAAAGTGCTGAATAAGCAGGCGTTGATCATAGAAAACGATCCCGGAAGGTATCAGGAGATTAAAGCAAAGGGCATAACAGTTGTTCAGGCTGATGCATCCGACCCGGCTACCTACCGGCAAATCGGCCTGTCACCCGACAATTACGTGGTAGTGCTCACCGGTTCAGATAAACGGAACCTGGAGATCTGTACCATGCTCCGCCATGAATTGCATCATGAAAATATCATTTCAAAGCCGGATAATTTAATGATGGATAAACAAATGGCATTGCTGAATATCGAAACCCTGGATGCCAGGGGTGTTCTGGCGAACGCGATTGAAATGCTGATCATGCGGCCCACTGTGCACAGTGCCCTGGTTGATACGTTTGAACATTTCAGTGTGGAGGACATTATGGTCTCCGGCGATCAGGTGCACGGCAGGCAGATCATGGAAATCCCATTTCACAAAGAGGGGATGATCCTTCTTGTCAGGAAATCTGACGAAATCGTTATTCCACACGGCGATACCTATCTCCGCAAAGGGGATATAGTGACGGCTTTTGGGACGGAGTCGGCCCTCCTGGAAATCAAGCAATTACTTCGATAGTTCTATCTGGATCAATAAAGCGGTTTACTTCGCGTAATTCACCACACGGGTTTCCCTGATCACGGTGATTTTGATCTGTCCGGGGTATGTCATTTCATCCTGGATCTTTCTTGAAAGCTCGTAGGATATCTTGCTGGCTTCGTTATCGGAAACCTTATCGGCGCCAACGATCACCCGCAGTTCGCGCCCGGCCTGGATAGCATAGGTTTTCACGACGCCGGGGTAGGTGAGTGCCAGGTCTTCCAATTTGTTAAGCCGCTGGATATAGGCTTCCGCCACTTCGCGCCTGGCGCCGGGCCGCGCACCGGAGATGGCATCGCACACCTGCACAATGGGGGAGATCAGGTTATCCATTTCGATCTCGTCGTGGTGGGCGCCGATGGCATTGCACACTTCCGGCTTTTCCTTGAATTTCTCGGCCAGCTTCATACCAAGGATGGCATGTGGCAGATCAGGTTCATTTTCAGGGACTTTGCCGATATCATGAAGCAGCCCGGCCCGCTTGGCCAGCTTAGTGCTCAGCCCCAGCTCCGCAGCCATGGTGGCGCTCAGCCTGGCCACTTCGATGGAGTGGTTCAGCAGGTTCTGACCGTAAGATGAGCGGTATTTCATGCGGCCTACCATACGCACCA
The DNA here is from genome assembly GCA_046484945.1 of Bacteroidales bacterium. GTDB lineage: Bacteria > Bacteroidota > Bacteroidia > Bacteroidales > JAGOPY01 > JAGOPY01. Next base: position 16,800 of record JAWOHY010000157.1, on the reverse strand, counting down.
GCTCATGATGCATATTGTGGAGGCCGAGGTCGATGCAGGTGCGCTTGCCTACTTCGATGATTTCTTGTTCGATCTGCTTCGTTGTTTTGGCCACGACCTCTTCAATCCTGGCCGGGTGAATACGCCCATCGGTAACCAGTTTATGTAAAGACAGTCTGGCTATTTCGCGGCGTACCGGATCAAAGCCCGACAGAATGATCGCCTCGGGCGAATCGTCGATGATGATCTCAATGCCTGTAAGCGCTTCAAGTGCACGGATATTCCGGCCTTCCCGGCCGATGATGCGCCCCTTGATGTCGTCATTTTCCAACGGGAACACCGATACGGTGTTTTCAATGGCATGCTCGCTGGCAGTGCGCTGGATGGTTTCAATCACCACTTTTTTGGCTTCCCGCTGTGCGGTGATCTTGGCCTCCTCCAGGGTGTCTTTTACGTAAACAAGTGCATCGGCCTTGGCCTCGTCTTTCAATGCCTCCATCAATTGTTCCTTGGCTTCCGCAGCAGACAGGCCCGATATGGTTTCAAGCTTTTCTACCTGCTCTTTTGCCGATTTGTCGTATTCGGCCTGCTTTTTGGCAATAATCTCCAGTTGGTTGTTCAGGTTTTCCCTGATAACATCGATCTCTTTTTGTTTTCGCTGATATTCCTCTAATTTTTGTGAGATTAATGTTTCTTTTTGTTTTAACCTGATTTCATTTTTTTGAACTGCACTGTTTCGTTCATTGATGACTTTTTCGTGTTCGGCCTTGAGTTGCAGGAACTTTTCCTTGGCCTGGAGGATCTTTTCTTTTCTGATTACTTCCGCTTTTTCTTCCGTTTCCCGGATGATCTTCTCTGTTTTCTTAGTGCTAAGCTTCCGTAAAATATAAGAACCGATCACAATCCCGATAGCCAATCCTGCAAGTCCGCTCAGCAGCAGGTAAAGTAATATCTGGTTCATGTTTAGTGTGATTTAAGTATATAAATTAAATTCAAAAAAATTACCCGCTATTAATCCAGGGGTTATGGATAAACCCATTTCATCATGGCTAGGGTTGCTCCGAAAGGTCGAACGTCCACTGTCCGCCAGCTGGCGAATCCCGACAAGGTCGGGGTGAGGCCTGTTCTTCCAGACGGTAAGTCGTACCCTAAAGTTTATAATGTTGATTTATCAAACCAAGTTGGATTAATGCGGGTAAATGTCTTAATGCTTTTTCAAAGAACGTAATGGTGTCGGCTGCTAAACAGTTGATCAGGATAGCATATGGTCCATCCTGCTAAGTCGGTGAATTACATTTTCTACATTTTCTTTTAATTCACTTTCGAGCCTGAGCGTAGTGGAGGAAAAGTGCAGTAATACCATTGCCAGCAAATCTTGCTTGTCCTTAAAAGCAAATGATTCGGAATAATCCCGTGTGCGCTGTTCAATCTCTTGCACAGCTTGCCGGATGATCCCTTCTTCATCACGCTTGATCTTCAGCCGATAAGGTCTGTCGGCAATGTTTACGGTAATGGTTAACTCTTCCATATTCCTGCTGCTTCCAGATTCTGATTATTATTTGTTTAGTAGTTCAATACACCGGTCAATTTCCCGCACCAGATCCTGTATCTTCTCTTTTACCTTGTCCGTCTCACCGTTTGATTCGACGGTGCCGGCAATTTCCATCTCCCGGACCCGTGACTTTAAATGTTCTATCTCCTTTTTCTGCTCTTCTGTTGTTTTCTGATAAATGACCGTCTGATTGATCAGTTGATCTCTTTCCTTTTTGAGTTTTTGATGATCTTCAACAAGATGCTTCAATTTCTCTTCCACCGTCCTGAAATACTCATTCACCCTTTCCATGATGCAACTTGCCGGTTTTGGTTCTATGTTTACAAAGATATCAAATTTGTTCAGTATTTAATAATGTTCATCTAAATTAATTCAAATTATCATCCGATAACCAAGAATATATTCTTTAACGTAAAATTTTGAATTTGGTTGTAAAAAAAATCAATTCCTACCGGGTATATTTCAGTGTTTTTCCGGATTAAACATTAAAAAGAGCTTATGATGACGGAAGATTTTTTACACTTTATCTGGAAATTCAAAACGGATGGTATTGATTTCCAAACGCCTGAAGGCGAAATTATCAGGGTTGTCAGACCGGGAGAGCATAACCACGATGCGGGCCCGGATTTTCTCCATGCCCGTGTGAGCATTGGCGGAACCCTGTGGGCCGGAAATGTGGAATTGCATGTGCGGTCGTCGGACTGGCTGAGGCATGGGCATGAAAAAGATGATGCTTACGATAATGTTATCCTGCATGTGGTTTATTATCATGACCTGGATATCAGCCGGAAGAGCGGGGAACTGATAACCACGCTGGCCCTGGATGGGCAGTTGCCGGCGGGGATCTATGACAAGTACCAGCATTTCCTGAATAATCACCTGTGGATTCCCTGTGCTATGGCCTTGAGCACAGTGAATGAGATGGTGGTAAAAGACTGGCTTACAGCTCTGTCGGTAAACCGTCTTGAACGAAAATGCAAGGAGCTGGAGCGCCTGCTGGATTTTACCGGAAACGATTGGAATCAGGCCTTTTATCAGTCGCTGGCGGGAACGCTGGGCTTTCGTATCAACCGGCAGCCTTTCGAGCTCCTGGCCCGCCAGACGCCGGCACAGTTCCTGGAAAAACACAAAGATGATATCTTCCAGGCAGAAGCCATCCTTTTCGGGCAGGCCGGGTTATTATCTGGAAGGTTCAGGGGAGAATACCCGAAGATGCTCAAAAGGGAATATGCTCACTTGCGGAATAAATTTTCCCTGCACCCTGTTCCCGGTCACCTGTGGAAATTCCTCAGGCTGCGGCCAAACAATTTTCCCACAATCCGGATCGCCCAACTGGCCATGATCACCCATCAGCGGGTCAACCTGTTCGGAGAGATCATTGAAAAAAGCGTCCGGGAAGAATTTTGTGATTTGTTCCAGGTCGGCGTAAGCGAATACTGGAAATCTCATTATTATTTCGACCGGCCGTCGAGGGAGATGAATAAATCCATTTCTCCCTCTACGGTGGATCTGATCCTGATCAACAATGTGGTGCCTTTCCTGTTTGTTTATGGTAAAAGCAAAGGGCTGGAACACTATTGCGACAGGGCGCTAAGACTTCTTGCCTCGATACCTGCCGAATCCAACGCCATCACCCGGAAGTATGCAACATTCGGAATTACGCCAGTATCAGCCGATCAATCCCAGGCATTGCTGGAACTGAAAGCAAACTACTGCGACCGGAAACGATGCCTGGAATGCAGGATAGGAGTGGAGCTGGTGGCGGAATGATTGGGTGATTGGACTATAGTGCATTCGCTTCAAACTCCCTGATCAGCTCTTCGGGGGATTTGCCCATATTTTGAATGGAAATGGCGGCATCGTCGGCAAAATCATGATCGGGATAGCGTTCAATGAAAGTCTCGTAAAGCTCCTTTGCCTTGCCCAGGTTCAGCATGTGGTTCTCGTAAATAAATGCCAGCAGGAAAAGGCATTCGGGCGCCTTGTGAAAATCGGGATACTGGTAAATGATCTGGTTGTAAAACTCCAGCGCTTGCACTGGCTTGTTCAGGTTGAGAGAGAATTCGGCAGCCTTGTAAAGATATTCAGGCGCTTCATCTGAATATTTATTCGCTTCGGCATAATCCGTGTAGGCTATAATCAGCTCTTCGATAAGTTGTATCCCCTTTTGATCGAAGGTAAAACTTTCCGACCGGACCTTCTCCTCCATCGACTGAATCTTTGCTTTCGGATCTTTTGGCGTGCATTGGGTACCCGCAACCGCTATCAGCGCAACAATTAAAAAAACACCTAAATATTTCATATCCAATATTTTAAATTGTAAATCCAATATTCCTTACGCTCTCACTTTCTTTTTCCTGGCAGGAAAGATCATTTTGTATTTAACGTCGATATTACCGGAGGAGATATCGTTCAGCTTTCTTTTCAGCAGGATTTTGCGCAACGGGCTGACCCGGTCTACAAACAATGTAGCTTCCAGGTGATCGTACTCATGCTGGATGATCCGGGCCGGTATTCCTTCATAGACTTCGTCACGGAATTGGAAGTCACGGTCATAATACTGTATCCTGATACGGGGAGGCCTGCTGACATCTTCCCGGATATCGGGAATGCTCAGGCAACCTTCATTAAAAACCCATGCATCGCCTGATTCTTCAATGATTTGCGGGTTGATGAATATCTTCTTAAATCCTTCCAGCTCAGGTTTTTCCTGGGCGTACGGACTGGCATCCACGATGAACAGGCGGATCGACTCATTCACCTGGGGAGCGGCAAGCCCTACTCCTTCCGAAGAATACATCGTCTCAAACATGTTTTCGATCAGTTCATCCAGGCCAGGATGCCCGGGTTCTATCTCTTCTGCAATTTTCCTTAAAGTCGGATGGCCGTATGCAACGATTGGCAGGATCATCAGTTATTCTCCCTTTTTTTGTTAATGGATCTCCATTCGAGGTATGACTGAAGGATGATAGTAGCACTGATGGTGTCCACCAATTCCTTACGCTGCCGGTCTTTCTTCTTCAAACCTGCGTCGATCATCGTTTGAAGGGCCATTTTTGAGGAGAACCTTTCATCGGCCATTTCGACTTTCATACCCGGAAATTCTTTTTTCAGCCTGTTTACGAATGGAATAATGTATTTTAACGCTTCGGAAGGTTCATTGTTCATCTGCCTGGGTTCTCCCACCACGATCCCTTCCACCTGTTCGCGGGCGATATAGGTTCTGAGCCAGGCCATCAGTTCATGCGTAGGCACCGTGGTCAGTCCGTTTGCGATCAGTTGCAGTTCGTCTGTTACGGCGATGCCGGTTCTCTTTCTACCGTAGTCGATGGCGATGATTCGTCCCATTCCATATTCATGCTTCAGCGGCTGCAAATTTACAAAGAAGTTGCTTACCTTTGGCACGAAATCAATTGGTTATGGATCCTCAAGTCATCCGATTCATTGAAGCGGCCTGGGAAAAGCGCGAACTGCTGGCACAGGAAGAGGTCAGGGCAGCCATCGCGGAAGTGATCGCCCTGCTCGACAAGGGCAGGCTTCGCGTGGCCGAACCCGGACCTGAAGACTGGAAACTCAATGAATGGGTAAAAAAGGCTGTGATCCTGTATTTCCCGATGCGGGAAATGGAGGTTACGGAAGCCGGTCCGCTGGAGTTTCATGATAAAATTCCCTTGAAAAGAAATTACCGCGAAAAGGGTGTCCGGGTGGTGCCGCATGCCATTGCCCGCTATGGCGCTTACCTGGCAAGTAATGTGATCCTGATGCCTTCGTATGTCAATATCGGCGCCTACGTTGATGAAGGCACGATGGTTGATACCTGGGCAACGGTAGGGTCATGCGCACAGATCGGGAAGCATGTCCATCTCAGCGGGGGAGTGGGTATCGGGGGAGTGCTGGAACCGGTACAGGCTTCCCCGGTGATCATTGAGGATGACTGCTTTATTGGTTCGCGTTGTGTCGTGGTGGAAGGGGTGAGAGTGGAGAAGGAGTCGGTCCTGGGCGCAGGCGTTGTGCTTACCGGCTCGACCCGCATTATTGATGTGACATCAGAAAACCCTGTAGAATACAAGGGCACTGTCCCGGCGCGCTCCGTCGTCATCCCGGGGACTTATCCGAAAGAATTTCCAGCCGGCACTTACCAGGTGCCCTGTGCCCTGATCATCGGCCAGAGAAAACCCTCAACCGACCTGAAAACGTCTCTCAACGATGCTTTGCGGACTTACCAGGTCCAGGTTTAATTACTTTTATCACCGACAAAATAATCCTCTTTATCGGCAAATAACACGTTGAAGGTAGTCAGGCTGCCATAGATCCTGGTGATATATTGCTGAAGGTCAACTTTTTCCTCATCACTAAGCTTGCTGGAATTGATCCGCTGTTCCATGACCCTCAGCCGGTCGCGCACCATGACGATCTTGTGGAAGAAGTTGTTGATCGGCACCTCCTTGTTTTGAAGGTTCGGATCACCCGGCTGCAGGATCATCTTTCCGCCGGTCCATTTTGACCCCAGGGAAATCGTTTCCTGGACATCAGAAAACCGCCGCAGGATCTTCACCAGTGATTTTTCCACCTTGGCGAAACTGACCTGGTCAGGTTCCTGGCTGCGAAAATCGATCACTTCAAGCTGATCCGCCCCGTGAATGATCTGTTTGAAACCATGATCCATGAAGATGATCTCATAACTGTCGGGCCATACCTGTATGACCACTCCTGCTCCGTATTTCTGGTGCCTCACCCTGGAGCCTATTCCGAAAATTAAATCTGACACTGCACTATAATTTTAAGGTTTAAGGTTTAAGGTTTAAGTTTCTTGTTTCTTGTTTCTTGTTTTCAAGCCCTATGCCCTACGCCCTTAGCAAACATTTATGCACTTCCAGCACCTGCGGGATCAGCATTGACTCGCCGTTATTGATAATAACGAAATCGGCCAGTTTTACCTTATCCTCTTCAGGCCACTGGTTTATCATCCGCCGGCGTATCTCGGACTCCGGGACCGCGTCCCTGGCCATCACCCTTTTTATTCTCAATTCTTCCGGGGCAGTGACGCAGATCACCTTATCCATCGATTTGTAATAACCTCCTTCAAACAGGATCGCGGCTTCATAGAGTGTATAATGATGGTTAATATGGCCTGTCGCCCAATTCTCGTATTTTTCCCTGACCAGGGGATGAATAATGCCGTTGAGCTTCTGAAGTTTCTTTTTATCAGTGAATACCACTTCCGCCAGCTTATCCCGCATCAATTCACCTTGCGGATTGAATACCGTATCACCGAAAACCTCCCGGACCATCTGTTTAACATCCCCGGTTTTATACAACTGCCTGGCTTCCTGATCAGCATGAAACACTGGAATGCCCAGTTTACGAAAAATGCCGGCCACCAGTGTTTTTCCACTTCCAATATTGCCTGTCAGTCCGACTTTCAGCATTATTTGAGAATAATATATTCGACGGTTCCGGGTTCGATCTTTTTGATATGGATGAATGTGGGGTATTGTATAAGTTGAACCTTCACCCTGTCTTCGCGGGAAATGTCGACCGTTGAAAAATCGGCGGCAGCAATGATCATCTCCGGTTCGACTTCCGGATAATCTTTCAGTGCCACCGTGTAAACGATTTTGACTTTATCCGGGAAAGTCTTGATCCTTAAATCACCGCTATTGTTAATCGTAACAGGGATCTCAATCTCTGCTTCGGTAAATTTTTCCACGGGTATCGTTAATGTAACCTCTCCGGGATAGAAATTGAGAAAGCGGGTTGTGGTATCTTTGTCGAATCCTCTGGTGATCGTGATATTTTCACTCAGGTTATTCAGCCTGATCAGGCCGAGTGATGCTGAATCAAGCGGATCGACCAGCCGGGCCGGACCGGTGACGGTTACACTGTCGGGTTCAAACATGATCCCATTGTATCCAAAATAATGCTTCTCGTAAATTATGTCGAAATCAGCCGTTACCGGTAATTTTTTCGATTTTTTGGGTTCAAAGGTTAAATAGATCGTATCAGGGCTGATGGATTGGATTTTTCCGAAAAGGCCCATTTTACGCTCGAAATCATTGATCAGGGCCGAGGGGCTTACAGTAGCGCTAATGATATCATTCTTTTGATAGAGAGGAGTGAACCGCAGGCTTATACTGACCGGCTTTCTGGCCTGGAGGTAGTGCAGATTAAAAAGATAGGAACCTTTTTCTTTGATCTCCAGACGAATGATACTATCAGTGACAGAAGTCAGTACTTTGTTTTGGGGCAAATGCGTAAAATGGACGGTGACCGGTATAACGGTCGTATAGACATTTGCCATTTTGATGGTAATCCATATGACGATGGAAATCACCAGGCAGACCAGGAAAACGCTGAGCCTTTGCCTGAATTTCTCATCCCGTTGCCTGAAGGCAGATTGGATAAATTCTATAAAATTGATCTTCAATGTTTATATTATTGAGGATCAGATATTTAAATCCTTAAAATGATATTAAAGCGTGTCATTTCTGGCCCAATTGGGCGGAAGTATCCATGGCAACGGCAGATTTCTCAAAAATCATACGCATTTGATTTCCAACCTCCAAAACTACGGTTGTTTCATCAATTTCTGCGATTTTCCCATGGATCCCGCCGATAGTGATCACCTTGTCGCCTTTTTTCAGGCTTTCCCTGAATTTTCTTTGATCTTTGCTCTTCTTCATTTGCGGTCGGATGAAGAAGAGATAAAAAACAAGGATGATCAGAATAAGCGGAAGAAAAGACATCAGTCCGCTTCCCGAGCCTTCCTGGCCCTGTGGTGGCGCAAAAAGTAAAATGTAACTAAGATTCATCATATTCACTATTTTTAAAGTTATCTTCTTTTTTCAGGTAAATAGATCTGGGCCTTCACAATCAGGTTTATAATACTGGGCTGGGCATTGGTGGCAATGGTCACCGATTTGCTTTGAAATCCTTCCCTTCCCGCACTGTCGAAAGTTACCCGGATGGTTTCCTGCTGACCGGGTTTAACCGGTGCCCTGGGATAGTCGTATGCCGTACAGCCACATGAAGCCGTGACATTGGCAATGATCAAATCGGCATTTCCGGCATTTGTGAATTTAAAAGCATACGTTACCTTTTCACCCTGTATGACCCGTCCGAAATTATGCTCTGTTTTATCAAATGCTATCTGGGGTATGACTGTATCGCTTTTCTTTTCGGAAGCACTGCCCGGCACATTCACCACACTGGCCGGGATCCGGTCGCTGTTGCCTGAACAGGCAATGAGTGCCGAAAGGCTGCACAATATGATAATCCTGGCAATCATAATTAAGAATTAAAAATTAAGAATTCAAAATTCAACATTCAACATTCAACATTATTCTAGTATCTGCTTCCATAAATTGATACTGCCCCCCTGTATATATCTTCGCGCCAGTAGCCCTGGCATCTGAGAATATAGAAATAAACACCATCCGGGAGCGTACCACCATCCCAGTTATTATTATAATTTTTAGCCTCGAAGACCTTATGTCCCCAACGGTTGAAGATGACAATCTCATTGCTGATATACCGATCCAGGTTAGGGATTTCATATATATCGTTGACACCGTCTCCGTTGGGTGTAAATACGTTTGGAATTTGCAGCTCAAATTCTTTTACCCGGACCTCAAGAAAAAGCGTGTCATGGCAATTGTCAATTGTCGTATAGCGAAACTCTACCGTGTTGACGGAGTCGACAAAGGCATATTCCGGCATCAGGTCGTTCGTGGTCGATTTATCCGGGAACACCCATGTCCAACTGGATAACGGGATGGAATCGGCCGATTTGTTTTCGTATGTCATGATCGCCTTCGGATTGGTCTGATAGATATCCTCCGGTTCGATATGCAGCAGGATTTCCGGCAACTGGTATGATTCAACCAGATAAGAGGTATCGTAACTGCAAATGGTATCATAGACCAGGAAGGTATACCTGTCTTCGCTGCAGAGGCCCAATGCCAGGGACGAATCGTTCGGGGCGATGAATGGCGCGATCCAGACATACTTATACGGTGGAGTTCCGCCGGATACATAAGCCTGTACCTGAGCCTTGCATTCGTCAGGGCATCCTTTGCTCAGTTGTTCAAATTCGACGACCATCTTCGGATAGACACTGATGGTAACTGTATCTGTACAGAAAAAGCTGCTGTCAGAATTATACACCTTCAAAACATAGGTGATGGTGTCTTTGACATCTACTTCAATGATCACCCCGGTTTGCCCGGTAGGTTCCCAGTAGTATTTCAGTGTGTCTGAAAACTGTGTGTACAGGTATATATTATCGCCATAGCAAACGGTGGTGTCGCCCGGATAGATAGTGCAATCAATTTGGGCATTTGTCCGTAAACCGATCATGACCAGGCAGAGGATGGCTGCACTGCACATTGTCCTGAAATATCTTGGAAATGCATTCATGAGAGGGGGCAAAAATAATGAAAAAAAGATTTCATTTCTGTCAAAATTTCCGAAAACAAAGGTTGGTATGTTCTTTGACGGTAATAACGCAATAATTTGACAGATAATATGAATACTGATAAATATAATATGGCAGACCGAAATGGCACCGTGAAATTCCCGGCGCTGAATTTATATGCCCGGAACCTGAACGACCTGGCAAAAAAGGGGAAACTCGATCCGGTGATCGGCCGGGACGATGAGATCAGGCGCGTTTTGCACATCCTTTCCCGCCGCACCAAGAATAACCCCATCCTGATCGGCGAGCCGGGTACGGGCAAGACGGCCATTGCCGAAGGGCTTGGTCACCGTATCGTGAACGGGGATGTGCCCGAAAATCTTAAATCAAAGCTGGTTTATTCACTTGACATGGGATCTTTGATCGCCGGGGCCAAGTATAAAGGAGAATTTGAGGAACGATTGAAGAGCGTGGTGAAAGAGGTAGTTGAATCGGATGGTGAGGTGATATTATTTATCGATGAGATTCACACCCTGGTAGGAGCGGGCGCCAGTGAAGGCGCCATGGATGCAGCCAATATTCTGAAACCGGCATTGGCCAGGGGAGAGCTCAGGGCTGTCGGGGCAACTACATTAAAGGAATATCAGAAATATTTTGAGAAAGATAAGGCACTTGAGCGCCGTTTTCAGATCGTGCTGGTGGACGAACCCGATACCCAGTCGGCGATCTCCATCCTGCGCGGATTGAAAGAGCGCTACGAAACCCATCACCAGGTAAGGATCAAGGATGAAGCCATCATTGCAGCGGTGGAGCTCTCCAGGCGATACATAACCGATCGATTCCTTCCTGATAAGGCCATTGACCTGATGGATGAAGCGGCTGCCAAATTGCGGCTTGAAATCAATTCCCTGCCGGAAGAACTCGAGGTGGTGGAGCGGAAAATCCGCCAGCTCGAGATTGAAAAGGAGGCCATAAAAAGGGAAAAGGATCAGGCTAAGTTGAAACTGTTAACCCAGGAAATTGAACAGCTTGACGATGAGCGCCAGCGGCTGAAAGTCCAGTGGCAGTCTGAGAAAGAGATCGTAGAGAAGATTCAGCAACGTAAGAAACTGATCGAGGAATTCAAATTTGAAGCCGACAGGGCGGAACGGGAAGGGAATTTTGGCAAGGTGGCCGAATTGCGTTACGGCCGGATCCGGGAAGCGGAGAACGAACTGGAATCGCTGAAAAAGAAACTCAATGAATTACAGGGTGATAAACCGATGATCAATGAAGAGGTAGGCGCGGAAGATATTGCAGAGATCGTATCCAAATGGACCGGCATACCGGTGAACAAGATGATGCAGAGCGAGAGGGAAAAGCTGCTTCATCTGGAAGAAGAGCTGCACAAAAGGGTAGTGGGGCAGGATGAGGCGATCGGGGCGCTGTCAGATGCCATTCGCCGGAGCAGGGCTGGTTTACAGGATACAAAGAGGCCTGTCGGGTCATTTATTTTCCTGGGAACGACCGGTGTAGGGAAAACGGAACTGGCTAAAGCGCTGGCAGAATACCTGTTCAATGATGAAAATGCCATGGTCAGGATCGATATGTCGGAATACCAGGAAAGGCACACCGTATCCCGGCTGATCGGGGCCCCTCCGGGTTATGTGGGTTATGAAGAAAGTGGTCAGCTCTCGGAAGCGGTCAGGCGTAAACCTTATGCCGTTATACTGCTGGATGAGATAGAAAAAGCCCATTCCGATGTTTTCAATATTTTACTGCAAGTCCTTGATGACGGCCGCCTGACGGATAACAAGGGCCGGGTCGTGAATTTCAAGAATACGATCATCATCATGACCTCCAACCTGGGATCCCAGCTGATCCAGGAAAGATTTACGGAAATGACGGAACAAAACAAAGATGCAGTGTGGATGAAAACCAGGGAAGAGGTGTTTGGAATGTTGAAAATGGCAATTCGCCCGGAATTCCTTAACCGGATTGATGACATCATCATGTTCAAACCGTTATCAAAAGATGAGATCAGGGACGTGGTTAAACTACAGTTACAGCAATTGAAAGAAATTCTGGCAATGAATAATTTATCATTACAAATCGGTGAAAAAGCCATCGATTACATTGCGGAACTTGGTTTTGACCCGCAGTTTGGGGCGCGACCTGTCAAGCGCGTTATTCAGCGAAATCTCCTGAGCGAGCTGTCAAAAATGATCCTTTCGGGAAAAATAGCACCTGAAAAACCGATCCAGGTGGTTGCAGATGATTCAGGGCTGGTCTTCAGGAATTGATTCTTTCTATTTCAGCCATTTAATGTTTGAGATATCATAATGCGGACAACGATCATACATTAAACCTGACATGCATGATATCGCCGTCTTCTACTGTATAATTCTTCCCTTCCACATGGAATTTACCGGCTTCTTTCACGGCATGTTCTGAGCCGTAGCGGATGAAATCAACGTATTTCATCACTTCGGCGCGGATAAAACCCCTTTCCAGGTCGCTGTGAATAGTACCGGCAGCTCGCTGAGCCGTTTCGCCTTTCCGGATGGTCCAGGCCCTGACCTCCTTTGGTCCGGCTGTGAAAAAGGAATGAAGGTTCAGCAGGTGATAGGCCGCCCTGATCAACCGGTTTACCCCCGGCTCATCCAGCCCGGCATCGGCCAGGAAAATTTTGCGGTCCTCCGGGTCTTCCAGTTCCGCAATTTCCGATTCCAGTTTGCCGGCTACGACCATGATCTCGGCATTTCCGCCTGCCATGGAGGCCATAAAAGCTTCCGAGTAGGCATTGCCTGTGGTTGCAGAAGCATCATCGACATTGCATACATATAGCACCGGCTTGGCAGTCAGCAGGTACATGTCGGTGATGTGCTTTCTGTCTTCTTCGGGGATGTTAAAAGTCCTGGCATTCTGGAAATTCTCCAGATGGTCTTTCAGTTTATGCAATACTTCCAGGATATGTTTGGGTTCGCGTTCGCCCGACTTGGCCATTTTCTCCACCCGCAGGATCTTTCGCATCACCATATCCAGGTCCCTGATCTGCAGTTCCAGGTCAACTATTTCACGGTCCCTGACCGGGTTGACAGAACCTTCGATATGGGGTACGGTATCGTCGTCAAAACACCGCAGCACATGAATGATGGCGTCGGTCTGCTGAATGTCGGCCAGAAATTTGTGGCCCATTCCTTCCCCCTGGCTTCCTCCCTTTGTCAAACCGGGGATGTCGACGATCTCTACCGTTGCCTGGATCACTCTGACGCTTTTGATAAACCTGTCGATCTCATACAAACGGGGATCAGGGACGTGAATGGTGCCGATATTTGATCTCGCACTGCTGGCGGGCTGTGCCCTGGCATTTGACAGGCAGTTGAATATGGTGGTTTTTCCCGTAAGCGTCAACCCGACAATTCCGCATTTCAGAGGCATGAATGAATTTTTAATATTGCAAAGGTACAAAATCACCAACTTGTTACACTTTGTTTAAATCAAATAATCTACTTGTTCTGACTAATTCAGGATTCAAAATTCAAAATTTATAATTTAATATTTGTATCTTTGCCGCCCGTTTTGAGAGGTTGTATTTTTCTTTCTGTGCCACAGCCTTTTAAATTTTGAATGTTAAACCCGTTTTGCCAAATGCCGGGGTGCAGCGGCAGGAGACAAAACACAAATTTTTTTTAATGACTGAAAAAGACCAGGAAGTTAACGAGCAGGCAGAAGAGCTGAAACAGCCCGAAGTTAACGAAGAACCCGCAGCTGAAGAGGCTGCTCCCACCCCGGAAGAAGAAACCCCCGTTACGGATCAAGCTGAGGAAGAACCTGCGGCGGATGTTGCAGAAGAACCTGTTGCTGAGGTTTCTCCGGAATCCGAAGAAGAACCGGCGCCTGATACTGCTGAAGAACCGGAAATGGCCCTGCCCGAAGAGGAGGGGACCCCTGATACAACTTTGGAAGAGATCCCTGAAGAGACCCCTGAAGAGATCCCTGAAGAGGCCCCGGAGGAAACCCCGGAGGAGCCTGCAACGGAGCCTGTAGAAGATGCGCCCGTTTCAGAACCTGTTGCAGAAGAAACCCCGGAAATTAAAGAGCCGGAAGCTGCCAGGCCATTCGACTGGGATGCCATCGGTAAAAAGCAGGATAATTATAATGAAAATGAGCGTAAAAGGCTGGAAAGTATTTACGATAAAACCTTGAGCTCCATCACGGAACATGAAGTGATCGAAGGAACTGTCGTAGGAAAAAGTGCCCGTGAGATTGTTGTCAATATAGGGTTTAAATCCGATGGCATTATTCCCGCATCTGAGGTGCGCTATTTACCTGACATTAAAAACGGTGATAAGATTGAGGTGTATGTCGAAAGCCAGGAGGATATTGGCGGACAATTAGTCCTTTCGCATAAAAAAGCCCGCATTCTGAAATCATGGGAGCGTGTCAATTCTGCTTACGAAAATGATGAGATCATCACCGGATATGTGAAATGCCGCACCAAGGGCGGTCTGATTGTGGATGTCTTTGGAATCGAAGCATTCCTTCCCGGTTCGCAGATCGATGTGAAACCCATCCGGGATTATGATATCTATGTCGATAAAACAATGGAGTTCAAAGTGGTGAAGATCAACCAGGAATACAAGAATGTGGTTGTCTCACACAAAGCCCTTATCGAAGCTGAGCTCGAGCTGCAAAAAGCCGAGATCATGGCGAAGCTTGAAAAGGGACAGGTGCTGGAAGGAACGGTCAAGAATATCACTTCTTACGGTGTGTTTATTGATCTGGGGGGTGTGGATGGCCTTATCCATATCACAGACCTTTCCTGGGGACGGATCAATCATCCGGAAGAGATAGTGCAACTCGATGAGAAGATCAAGGTCGTTATCCTTGATTTCGATGATGAGAAAAAGCGCATTGCCCTTGGCTTGAAGCAATTACATCCCCATCCGTGGGATTCGCTGGATGAGACTTTGAAGGTAGGTGACAAGGTGAAAGGAAAAGTGGTGGTGATTGCCGACTACGGCGCTTTCATCGAGATCGCTCCCGGTGTGGAAGGACTGATCCATGTTTCTGAAATGTCATGGTCGCAGCACTTGCGCACTGCCCATGATTTCCTCAAAGTGGGCGACGATGTGGAGGCGATTATCCTGACACTCGATAAAGAAGAGCGCAAAATGTCGCTGGGTATGAAGCAACTTGTTCCCGATCCATGGGAGGATATTGTGAAGAAATACCCGCTCAATTCGAAACATACGGCCACTGTCCGTAACTTCACCAATTTTGGCATTTTTGTCGAACTGGAAGAGGGCGTCGACGGCCTGATCCATATCTCCGACCTTTCCTGGTCGAAAAAAATCAAGCACCCGGCTGAATTCACCAAGATCGGTGAGCAGATAGAAGTGGTGGTCCTTGATGTAGATACGGAAAACCGCCGTTTGAGCCTTGGTCATAAACAGCTCGAAGAGAATCCCTGGGATGTTTTTGAATCGGTATTCACAGTGGGTTCCGTTCACCAGGGAACCATTGTCAGTTCCAGCGACAAAGGATACATTGTTTCCTTACCCTATGGTGTAGAAGGTTTCATGCCGATGCGGCATGCTGCTAAGGCAGACAATTCTCCGGCGCGGGTTGATGATACGCTTGATTTCAAGGTGATCGAATTTTCCAAAGATAACAAGAAGATCATCCTTTCCCATTCCCGTGTGCACCAGGATGAATCCAGGGCCGAGCGTGATAAGGAAGGTGGCAGGGCCAAAAAAGAACAACGCTCTGACAAGCGCACCGTGAAAAAGATCCAGGATAATATTGAAAGGACCACCCTGGGTGACCTCGAAGCGCTGGCCAGCCTGAAACAGGATATGGAAAAGCGCGAAAAGAAAGCGAAGGCGAAGAAGGAAGAAGAATAATATTCCAGTTCAAAGTTCAAAGTGCTAAGTGCAAAGTTTAGTTTTTTAGTTTAAAGTGATTAGAATTATATAATTGCATTTTTAACTTTTTACTTATTAATTCAACTTTGAACTTTGAACTTTGAACTTTGAACTAATATTTTTTGCAGTTTACGGTAACCATACTGGGTAGTGGAGCGGCTGTTCCGATGGCTGACCGTAACCCCACATCACAACTTGTGCAGGTGGGCGGTATGAAAATGCTGCTGGATTGCGCTGAGGGGACACAGATGCAGATCCGACGGTTCAGCAAAAGGCCCCAGCAAATCAGCCACATTTTTATCTCGCATTTGCATGGCGATCATTTTTACGGGCTGATAGGACTGATCAACACATTTCATCTGCTCAACCGGAAATCGGAATTGCATCTCTTTGGAATTCCTGCACTGAAGGAAATTATCGATTTGCAACTGGAGCACAGCCATACTACATTAAATTATCCCCTGATATTCCATTCTGTTGATCCTGAAAAAAGCCGTGTGATTTTTGAAGATGACCAGGTATCGGCACGAACCATTCCACTGGTGCACCGGATACCGACCTGTGGTTATATGATCAGGGAGAAAACAGGCAGGCAGAGGAGCTATGCCTACTGCACTGATACGGCTTATTCTGAGAAGATCATCCCGTTGATCCGAAATTGCGATTTGCTTTACCATGAGGCCACCTTCACACACGACCGCCAGTCCGACGCCCACGCGAAGTACCATTCGACTGCAAAGGAAGCAGCCACCATTGCATTGAAAGCCGGTGTCAAAAAGTTAGTGATAGGGCATTTTTCAGCCCGATATGAAAACGCTGAAGTATTGCTGGGAGAGGCCCGGGCGGTTTTCCCGGAAACATACCTGGCTGCTGACGGACTGAAATTCCAAATCTAAAATCCCGAAAATCCTAAATTCTTACCGTCCTACCGTCTTACCGTCCTA
>JAWOHY010000142.1:0-25660 GCA_046484945.1 Bacteroidales bacterium | reverse complement strand
GAATGGTAAGCATACCGGACCGCAACCCAATTCCCCTCGGCAACGATGTTATCGATCTCTATTTCAATGCTCTCATAAGGCATTCGGGCTCTTCTCAGGTAGTCAATAAATTCCTGAATATTTGTTGTTTTAACTTTGCCCGCGTCGTAATATCTGCAATCGGGCGCGAGAAGCGCCTTTACAGCCTCTTCATTCCCATGGCCAACAACTTCATCAAAAAAGTAAATGACCTTGCGCTTGTTTTCTTCTTGCTTTGCGACATGCCCAGGGACCACCGACTCGACATCAGGCCTGGGAGAGGTGGAACATGACAAAATCGCAGATACTGCAGCAAGAAAAGTGATCAAATAAATGGTCCGGAATATCCACATTATTATTTACCGTTTACAAGGGGGTATTAAAAGTATTTTTTTCTTTTACTTTATAGAATTTACCACCCAGCACCATCGCAGCCGAAATAATCATTACATTTTTTATAATGTATTGGTCCTCCAGAGATGGTGTAAGAATATTCCCATCCTGGAATGTTAACTCAGGCAAGACAATAAGGGGCATGAAAGTCCCGAACATTTGAAGGAAAAGCAATGCAATGGCTATTTTAGTGGTCCGCCGAAATAGAAAGGTGACCCCAATGACAACCTCCCACCAGCCAATAACTATTAACCACACCTCAGGCGTGCCAAAAGGTAACCAGACTACCGTAGCTTTCAGCAGGCTTTCGGCTGACGAAACGTCAAAAAGTTTCAATACCCCAAACCAAATAAAAATAATACCAAAAGAAATTCGAATTGCAGGAGTACTCCAGCGTCTCATCCATCGGGAAATAATTTGGTCAATTTTTGTTATAATTTTTTTCATAGCTTTTATTCTTATGAGAGTAAAAGAATACAATGGAAGTATTTTCGCTGTTTATAATTTTGATGCAAGTGCTTGAATTGTTCTAATAGCTCCGATAATCCATTATTCCATCTGCAAGATAGCAATAAAATAAACATCGCACGAAATACGATAAAAAAATGCAGGCAGCTAATATAGTAGTTCCGGGTTCCAATGGTTCCAGAGTTCCAGGGTTCCTAATACCTAATACCTAATACCTAATACCTAATACCCAATACCCAATACCCGCAAAACCTTTTTTCCGTATTTTTGTTCCCTGTTTAAAAGCCTGTCTGTTATGATGAGGGAAGAGACTGTTACCAAAAAGAAAGCGAGCGCGAGAAAATCCGGAAAACACAGCCGGGAAGAAGTTCTGCATGATTACCGCGTTGCCAGCGAGAGCCGGCAGGCGAGCCTGACCGGGCGCCGGGAGGTGCTGGGTGGCAAGGCCAAGTTCGGCATCTTTGGCGACGGCAAGGAGATCCCGCAGCTTGCCATGGCAAAGGTGTTCCGGGAGGGCGACTGGCGCTCGGGATACTACCGCGACCAGACTTTTATGCTGGCCGCCGGCATGATGACGCTGGAAGAATTCTTCGCCCAGCTGTATGGCGATACCGATATTTCTTTCAATCCGCAGACCGCCGGCCGGGTGATGAACAACCATTTTGCCACCCGGAGCCTGGATGAGAACGGCGAATGGAATGACCTGATACAGCAGAAAAATTCTTCGGCCGACATCTCCCCTACCGCTGGCCAGATGCCGCGCCTGCTCGGGCTGGCGCTGGCGTCGAAAATATACCGTCACAACCCGCAACTGCACAACCTTGCACGATTCACCCGCCAGGGCAGCGAGGTGGCTTTTGGCACCATCGGCGAAGCCAGCACCTCGGAAGGCCATTTCTTTGAAACGATCAACGCCGCCGGCGTGCTCAAAGTGCCGATGGTCGTTTCCATCTGGGACGACGGCTGGGGAATATCGGTCAGCAAAAAATACCAGACCACGAAAGAAAGTATCTCCGAGATCCTGCGCGGTTTCGAATTAGACGAAAACGGGGACGGCTACCTGATATACAAGCTAAAGGGCTGGGATTACTCCGGTCTATGCCAGGCCTATGCAGAGGGGGTGGCCCGGTGCAGGGAAGAGCACATACCGGTGATCTTCCATGTGGAAGAGTGTACCCAGCCGCAGGGCCATTCCACTTCGGGATCGCATGAGCGTTACAAATCGCCGGAGCGGCTGGCATGGGAAGAAGAATTCGACGGCATCCGGAAGATGCGGGAGTGGATCCTGGCAGAGAAACTGGCCACGGAGAAAGAACTCGATGCCATTGAGAATGAGGCGGCTGAGCGCGTGCGCCAGGCCCGGAAAAAAGCCTGGGACCATTTCCTGGAACCGATGCGTGTCCAGCGCGACGATTTCCTGCGAATGGCCGACGTGAGCACCTGCAATTGCGCCAAAACGGCCCGCATCAATGCCATCAAGGATGAACTGCGGAACGTAGGGGAGCCCATCTGGAAAGATATCATGTCGTCTGGAAAAAAGATCCTGCGGCTCATCTGCGACTCCTGCAGCAACCCGGAGAATTCACTGAAAAAGAACGTGATGGCCTGGCGGGATATCGCCATGCAGCGGCACCATGAGAATTACAACTCACACCTTTACAGCGAATCGGCTTATAATGCGTTGAATATTAAGGAAGTGCCGGTCAATATTGACAGGAACGCCCCTTTGGTGCCGGGCCGGGAGATCCTGCGGGATAATTTCGATTACATCCTGGAACATTTTCCTGAAACAATGGTTTTCGGGGAAGATGTGGGCAGGATCGGCGGGGTGAACCAGACGCTGGAGGGCTTGCAGGCCAGATACGGCGAGTTGCGGGTATCCGACACCGGTATCCGCGAAGCCACCATCATCGGGCAGGGCATTGGCCTGGCTATGAGAGGCCTGCGCCCCATTGCCGAGATACAGTATTTCGACTACCTGCTGTACGGCCTGCAGGTGATCAGCGACGATCTGGCCACTTTGCAGTACCGCACGCGCGGCGGGCAAAAGGCGCCCATGATCATCTCCACCCGCGGCCACCGCCTCGAAGGGATCTGGCATTCGGGATCGGCCCTCAGCATGGTGATCAACTCCATCCGCGGGGTGCATGTCCTGGTGCCGCGCAACATGACCCAGGCGGCCGGGTTCTATAATACCATCATCCGGTCAGACGAGCCCGCCCTGATCATCGAACCCCTGAATGCCTACCGGCTCCGGGAACCGAAACCAATGAACATCGGCGAGTTCACCGTGCCGCTGGGAAAACCGGAGATCCTCAAATACGGCACCGACATTACCGTAGTGACCTACGGGGCCTGCGTGCGGATCGCCCAGGATGCCGCCGCCCAGCTCCAGGAATTCGGCATCGACGTGGAACTGATCGACGTGCAGTCATTGCTGCCCTTCGACCTGGACCACGTCATCACCGGATCTCTGAAAAAAACCAGCAAAGTGCTGTTCTTCGACGAGGATGTCCCCGGCGGTGCTACATCCTATATGATGCAAAAAGTACTCGAAGAACAGGGAGGCTATTATCATCTCGACGCCCAGCCACGGACCCTTACGGCACAGGCGCACCGGCCCGCCTACAGCACCGATGGCGACTATTTCAGCAATCCCAACGCGGAAGATGTGTTCGACAGTGTCTATAATATGATGCATGAGGTACACCCGGTGAAATACCCGAAAATATTTTAACAGGTACTGATACCGAACCGGCCATGCACGACATCGAACCATTCTACAACTGGCGCCATCTTTACATTGCTTCGGAGGATGACCAATCCCCTTTCTACGGAAAGATCTATTCCGAATTTGAGTTTACGCACGCCGTATATAATTACCTGATCCATCCCCAGTGGGACGATATGGGGTCCTCCACCTTGTACCTGAAGGTTCTTTTTGTCAATTACGACCTGGGTTTTGCCATCATCGAACTGATCGGCGAATGGAATGATGCCCTTTACAACGACATTATGTACCTGAAGCGGAATATTGCAGATGCCATGATCGCCCAGGGGATCACTAAATTCATCCTGATAGGGGAAAATGTATTCAATTTTCATGCTTCGGAAGACGACTACTACCAGGAATGGTTCGAAGACCTGGAAGACGGCTGGATCGTGGCGCTGAATTTCCGCGACCACGTGATCCGGGAGTTCAAACGGGCCCATATCGATTATTACATGGCGCTGGGAGGCAGGCTTGACCGTTTCGACTGGCGCGTGTTTGACCCGAACCAATTGTTCATCGTGATCGAAGCACAAATCATGAAACGGTTGAATCCATGAGAAAGAGTTACCGAATAAAAGTTTCCGGCAAGGTGCAAAATGTCGGCTTTCGTTTTTATACCGTTAAGAAAGCCAAGGAATTTGACATCAGCGGGTTTGTGCGGAACGAACCGGATGGGTCGGTTTACATTGAAGCCGAAGGAAGGACGGTAGACCTGGATACGTTCACCGACTGGTGCCGGCAGGGGCCGCAATGGGCCAGGGTCGACAAGCTGGAAATACAGGAAACGCCTTTTATGGGATATAGCGGATTTGTGGTCAGGTAATGTTTATATTTTCAGTGCGCGGAGGATCTCCCTTTTTCCGGGCGGGCCGGGCAGTTTTTCCATGCCGAAACCAGCCTCTTTAAGGTTCCTTTTTACCTGGCCCTTCGTGGAGTAAGTTACCAAAATGCCACCGGGTTTTAACGCCGCATACATCTTTTTAAATACTTCAGCCATCCACATCTCCGGTTGCACCTCAGGCCCGAAAGCATCGAAATAAACCAGGTCGAAGGCCCCTGCCACAGGATCATACTGCTGAACGGAGCGATGGATTTTTTGCAAGCTAAAACATTCATGAAGCTTGTGCCATTCGCCCCAGGAAGTTTCGTGAAGCTGCAGAAATCTCTTATGAATGTAAGGAGTTCTGGTATATGGCGGAAACTGCAGATTATTGCAGATCTCCATGGATAAAGGATGGGTTTCTATGGCACAATAGTGAACATGAACATTGTCTTTTTCTGCACATAACGATGTAAGAAGAGCATTGAGCCCGGTGCCAAAGCCGATTTCAAGGATTTTGACGCGACTTTTACCCGGTTTGACATGATCATAGCCGGCGCCGACAAAAACGTGAAGGGATTCGGTCACTGCACCATAATGGCTATGATAATGCTCATTCAGTTCCGGGATGAATAAAGTATGCGAACCATCGCCGGTTACTTTCAGCTCCAATGAATATCGCGGTGTTAAGACCACTTTTTATTTGTTGTAGGTGATATGAAAATCTACCAGTTTATCATCAAAAACCAATTGATAAACCAGGTTTGCCGTCACAAACTGAACCACGTCGAGTACCTTCCCGTTCACCAGGTAAAGATGATTGTTCAGGCTGTCGTATCTGCCAAACTGGTATGTTGCATGCAGGTAATCTGTGGCCTGGTTTTGATAGCGGTCGTACAACAGCACTTTTTCCGGCGTCAGGATCAGGAAAAGATGATCGTCTATTTTCAGGGAGGACGTGATTTTAACATTCTCCAGGACCAGAAACTCTGTCATTTTCAGAGTCCCGGGGTCATATTCGCTGATGATCGCCTTTTCAGGTGTATTTGAAAGAATCATCACTTTCTCATCAAAAGGGATAAGCGCGGCGATTTCCTGTTTGATTAACAGCTGTGTTCGGGGTAAGCCTGTAATCCGGTAAAATACACTCAGATGGGTCTCCGCTCCATTGAGGGAAACGTGTTCGGCATAGATATACGTATCATCGGCGGCGAGGCACTGGATGGTTTTACCGCCTGCAGGAGGCGTCCGGATGACCAGGTTTCCATAATCATTCAGAATTCCAGCATCTCCGTTCAAAGTGGAGAAGACCAACTGCCGGTCAATCCACAGCCCGGTAAACTCCGGTCGTGGCGGGGCAGCGGAATACTTCCGGATGATTTCCCATGTATCGGTCGAAAATGTGTGAATGACCCCAGGGTCTTCCGAAACGAAAAAAAACTGTTCCCACATGCTGCTGATCCCCGAAAGCCGGAACCCCTTCGGAAAAACAAATGATGTATCTGTCTCAAAATTGCTATCTATGCTGGTGATCAAGGATTTAAAGCTGAGCGGGGCGGTCACGGCTACATACCCCAGCAAGGTAAGGGGTGCCTCGACCAGGTTGACCGGTGTGACAGCCTGCCTGACCTGGTAACCGTCGCTGGCTGTCACCACCAGGCTGTAAGGGCCGCTTTTCAGCGATTTATCGGATATGACCAGATGGGTATTGATTTTGAAATATGACGTTTCCGGATAAAAGTACCTGGCGGGCGCCACCGGGATCTTATCCTTGTTCACCAACGCCACGGTAACAGAACGGATCACCCGGTCGTCATCGATTTCACCTTTGACAAACAGCGTATCAGGGACCTCCAGGGAATACCCGGACTGCGGCTGGAATATGACGATCACCGGAGCAGAATGATCAGCCGTATCCCTGCAGGATGAAAATAAAATCAGGATTAAACCCAGGAATATCCATATATGTCGGCTAAGCATCGAATAAAAAAAATTAATTTTGGCCTGATCAAAGTTAATATTTAAAATCTGAAACAAGAAACTAGAAACAAGAAACTAGAAACAAGAAACCAGAAACCAGAAACCACCATGCTCCAGCACCTCCCCATCGAAAACATTCTTTTTATCGATATTGAAACCGTCCCTGCTTATGCAACCTATGGTGAAATGCCCGAAAATTTCAGAAAACTGTGGGACCATAAAGCAGAGTTCTTAAAAAAATTACCGGAGGATACGCCGGAGTCGATCTATTCCCGTGCGGGAATCTACGCCGAATTCGGCAGGATCATCTGTATTTCGGCCGGATTCTTCCGTAAGAACGAATTCAGGATCAAGTCATTTTACGGTGATGATGAATTTATTGTTCTCAAGGAATTCTGCCAATTACTGACATCTTATTTTAATGCGGAAGATAAGCTGCTCTGCGCCCACAACGGCAAGGAGTTCGACTTTCCTTTCCTGGCCAGGCGCATCCTGATCAACGAACTGCCATTGCCTTATATCCTCCATATGGCCGGGAAAAAGCCATGGGAGATCAAGCACCTGGATACGATGGAGCTTTGGAAATTCGGCGATTACAAGCACTTCACCTCCCTGGAATTGCTCGCGGCCATTTTTGACATCCCGACACCCAAGGACGATATCAAGGGCGCTGATATCCACCGGGTTTACTGGCAGGAACACGATCTCGAAAGGATCCGGATTTACTGCCAGAAGGATGTCCTGACCATTGCACGGCTTTTTCTGAAATACCAGCAACAACCAATGGTGGAAGATGAGCAGGTGGTTGTGGTGGAGTGATACGATGGTCATACAATAGTCATACGGTGGTCATACAATAGTTATTTGAATTGTTAATGTTTGTGATTTTATGATTAATATTACGAAACCCACGTTGCTGCTGAACAAGGAACAATGCATGGCCAACATCACACAGATGTTTGAGAAGGCCCGGAAAAGCAATGTCCGGTTCAGGCCGCATTTCAAAACACACAATTCAGCCTTTATCGGCAACTGGTTTCGCAAACTGGGCATTCACAGCATCACGGTATCATCGACCGCCATGGCCAGGTATTTTGCCGCTTATGGCTGGCGCGACATCACGATCGCCTTTCCGGTCAATCCCCTTGAGCTGGGCATTATTTCCGAGCTGTCTAACGAAGTGACTTTAAATATCCAGGGTGACAATGCTGATCTGCTGCCGCAACTGGAAAATGTGATCAGTCACCAGACCGGCTTTTTCATTGAAATAGACACTGGTCATCACCGGACCGGACTTTCGTGGAAAGATCACAGTGAGATCGACCGGATGATGGACTGGTTTGGAAAGTCGACACGATTAAAATTGAGGGGGTTCCTCACCCATTCGGGCCACACCTATCATGCCGACAGCCGTGAAGAGATCATGGGGATCTACAATGATACGGTATCAAAAATGAACTATTTGAAGGAGAAATACCAGGAGCACTTTCCCGAACTAATCATCTCCATCGGCGATACGCCTTCGTGCAGCCTTGTGGATGATTTCTCCGGGGTGGATGAGATCAGGCCGGGGAATTTTGTTTTCTATGACCTGATGCAATATTCCCTGGGGGCCTGCGCGCTCGACCAGGTAGCCGTGGCCCTGGCCTGTCCGGTTATCGGGAAATACGCACACCGCAACGAAATCGTCATCCATGGCGGGGCTATCCATCTCTCTAAGGATTTCCTTTATAAAAGCAGCGGTGAGCGGATTTATGGCTATGTGGTTAAGATCAGTAACAAGGAATGGTCGATGCCGGTTCCGGGCGCTTACCTTACCAGCCTGTCGCAAGAGCATGGCATTATCCGGGCCAGCCGTGAGTTTATCGATGCAATCGGGCCGGGGGATGTAGTGGGCGTTCTTCCGGTTCATTCCTGTCTAACGGCCAACCTGATGAAAGGTTATCTGACACTTGAAGGAGAAGCTATTGGCTATTAGTTCACTAACTATTTTTCAACATTTAATCAACACTTAATTGCTGATAAATTAAACCATGGTGAAAGTTTAACCGGATCATTATTTCGTACATTTGGCTGCATGGAATCGAGCAGCAGATACAACCCGTCGGAGAGGTCAAAAGGCTCTGGCAAAAGGACTTACGAAAAGAAGAACCCTGCCATTGAGCAATCATTTGAGCATGGAAAGGTGCAGCC
The DNA here is from genome assembly GCA_046484945.1 of Bacteroidales bacterium. Lineage (GTDB taxonomy): Bacteria > Bacteroidota > Bacteroidia > Bacteroidales > JAGOPY01 > JAGOPY01. The sequence continues at coordinate 17,015 of JAWOHY010000142.1, read as the reverse complement.
CCAGGCCGTCGACCTGGAAGAGGCTGTTTTAGGGGCCATCATGCTGGAAAAAGATGCGTTGACGACGGTCATCGATATTCTCAAACCCGATGTTTTTTACAAAGATCAGCACAAGGTCATCTATACCGCGATCATCAACTTATTCAGCCGTTCTGAGCCGGTTGACATCCTGACCGTTACCAGTGAACTGAAGAAGGATGGAAATATAGAGCTCGCCGGTGGCGCGTATTACATTACCCAGCTCACCAACAGGGTTTCCTCGTCTGCCAACGTAGAATACCATGCCCACATTATCATCCAGAAATATATCCAACGGGAGCTGATCCGGATCTCATCAGTGATCATCAAGGATGCTTTTGAAGATACCATGGACGTTTTTGATATGCTGGACAAGGCTGAGCAGGGGCTTTTTACGGTAAGTGACAGTAATTTGCGGCGTAACACAATGGATATGAATACGCTGGTAAGGGAAGCCTTGCAGTATATCGAAGCCGCCAAAAACCAGGAAGCACAGCTCCGCGGCGTTCCCTCTGGTTTTTCAGAACTCGACAGGCTTACCAGCGGCTGGCAGAAGTCCGACCTGATCATACTGGCTTCCCGTCCGGGTATGGGGAAAACGGCATTGGCCCTGAGCATGGCCCGCAATATGGCGGTCGAATATAATAAACCGGTGGCGATCTTCTCCCTTGAAATGTCGTCCATACAGTTGGTCACCCGTCTGATCTCCGCCGAATCTTTACTGCCGGCAGAAAAACTGAGAAAAGGCGAACTGGCCGATTACGAGTGGGAACAACTGAATGCAAAGATCAGCCGGCTGATCGATGCCCCGATTTTCATCGACGACACCCCTGCCCTGTCCATTTTCGAACTCAGGGCAAAATGCCGGCGGCTGAAATCGCAACATAACATTGAAATGGTCCTGGTGGACTACCTGCAGCTTATGACCGGCACTTATGACCGGCAAGGCAACCGTGAGCAGGAAATCAGCAATATTTCCAGGTCGCTCAAGAGCCTGGCCAAAGAGCTCGACATACCGGTTTTGGCGCTGTCACAGCTCAGCCGCGCAGTAGAAACCCGTGGCGGCTCCAAAAAGCCTATCCTGTCCGACTTACGCGAATCGGGCGCCATTGAGCAGGACGCCGACCTGGTCCTCTTCATCTTCAGGCCCGAATATTACAAGATCGACCAACTGGACGACGGGACACCTACCACCGGCCTGGCGCAGGTCAGCGTGGCCAAGCACAGGAACGGCCCGCTGGGAGAAGTGAGCCTGAAATTCATCGGACGGTATGCCCGTTTCACTGATTATGATGCCGTTGAAACGGAGCCCTCACTGCTGGAAGGACAAATCCCGGAGACCGCCCGGACGATTCCCTCCAAAATGAATGATATGGAAGAGGACGAGGAGGGGGTTCCTTTTTAATATTTTTCTCCTTCCTCGTCGATCATGGGGACGAAGCGGACGGGGAGGATGCTTTTCCGGGTCAGTTTTCCTTTTTTCTTCTCGAAAAGATACAATTCCTGTGTATACACTGCGCCGACGGGGATGATCATCCGGCCGCCTTCGGCCAGTTGTTCCTCCAATGGCTTGGGTATGTGAGTAGGAGAACAGGTTACCATTATGCAGTCGAAAGGCGCATGTTCTTCCCAGCCCTGGTAGCCGTCGCCCGTTTTAATGAAAATATTGGCATATCCTAGGTCGGTCAAAATTTTGGTCGCCGATGATGCCAGCGACGGAAAGATCTCTATGGTAAACACAGAATCGCAAATCTCGGCAAGCACAGCGGCCTGGTAACCTGAGCCAGTGCCAACCTCCAGCACCCTGTCTTCCTGTTTGAGCTGAAGTACCTCGGTCATGAAAGCTACAATATAAGGCTGAGAAATGGTTTGCCCCTCCCCGATCGGCAGCGGGTAATCCTCGTAAGCTTCGGCCCGGTGTGATGATGGCACGAAACGGTGCCGCTCCACCTTCAGCATGGCGTTCAGCACCTTTTCATCGCTGATACCGCGCGACTTGATCTGGTTCCGGACCATAGCAGCCCGTTTCTCTTCATAATTCATGGTTTTCTGTGTTTGAGACATACAGGAAGGATTGAACAAAACAATCAGAACAATAATATGTAACATCCTCAACATACCTCTCTATTTTAATACTTCTGCAACCTGCGCAGCCGCATCTTCCAGCTGCATGGCCGACTGGACCTTCAGTCCCGATGCATCGATGATCCGGGCCCCTTCTTCGGCATTGGTCCCCTGCAGCCTGACCACGATCGGCACGCTGATTTCGCCGATATTCCTGTAGGCGTCGACAATGCCCTGCGCTACCAGGTCGCAACGGACAATCCCGCCAAAGATGTTGACCAGGATCGCCCTGACATTCGGGTCTTTCAGGATGATCCTGAAGGCTTCCTCGACCCGCTTTGAATCCGCGGTACCGCCCACATCCAGGAAGTTCGCCGGGGAAGCCCCTGAAAGCTTGATGATGTCCATGGTGGCCATGGCCAGCCCGGCGCCGTTCACCATGCAGCCCACATTGCCGTCGAGCTTCACATAGCTGAGCCGAAACTTGCTGGCTTCCACCTCGATCGGGTCTTCTTCGTTGTAATCGCGCATTTCCTGGATCTCAGGATGGCGGTATAACGCATTATCATCAATCACCACTTTGGCATCCGCAGCAAATATCTTGTCGTCGGATGTCTTCATCACAGGATTTATTTCAAAGAGCTTTGCATCGGAGTGGATATAGGCTTCATAGAGCGCATGGACAAACTTTACCATATTCTTGAAAGCTTCGTCATGCAGTTCCAGATTGTAGGCGATCCGCCTGGCCTGGAATGGCATCAGCCCGATGCGCGGATCGATTTCCTCGGTAAAGATCAGTTCAGGAGTCTCTTCGGCCACCGCTTCAATATCCATCCCTCCCCTGGGCGAGTACATGATCATGTTACGGCCAATGGTCCGGTTCAAAAGCATGCTCATGTAGAATTCTTTTGTTTCTGATGGTCCCGGGTAAAAAATATTCTGTTCGATCAGCACTTTGCGCACCTCCTTCCCCTGGGGGCCCGTCTGCGGCGTGACCAGTTGCATGCCGATGATCTGCCCGGCGAACTTTTCCACCTCCTCAAGTGATTTGGCAACTTTCACACCGCCGCCTTTTCCCCGACCGCCCGCATGGATCTGGGCCTTCACCGCCCACCGGTCGGAACCTGTTTCATCCTGGATCTGTTCCGCCGCCCGCACAGCTTCCAGCGGTGTATGCGCTACAATGCCCATCGGAACGGCCACCTTGTACTTCTTCAGGATCGATTTGCCCTGGTATTCGTGTAGATTCATTGCAATAGTGTTATTGACATATACGGCAAATTTAACCAATTTACCGATTCAGTGTGAATTTTAAAACAGGTACTCCATCCCTGCCAAGCAAATGATTTCATCTTATCTTTGCAACGTCACTTATCTGAACATTATGCTCATTGCGGAAGGAATCCACAAATCTTTCGGACAATTGAAAGTCCTCAAAGGAATCGATATTCATGTGGTGGACAAAGAGATTGTTTCCATTGTTGGCTCTTCGGGCGCCGGAAAGTCTACCTTGCTCCATATTCTCGGCACATTGGACAAGCCCGATTCCGGAAATGTTTTATATGACAATCAGCTGGTAACCAATATGGATGATAATACCCTGGCCACTTTCCGGAATAAAACCATCGGTTTTGTTTTCCAGTTTCATCACCTGCTTCCTGAATTCACGGCGCTGGAGAATGTTTGCATACCAGCTTTCATCGCCGGCAAGCCGAAGAAAGAGGCGGAAAAAAAAGCGTATGACCTGCTCGACCTGCTCAACCTGGCCGGTCGCTTACAACATAAGCCCTCAGCCTTATCAGGAGGCGAACAGCAACGGGTCGCCGTAGCCCGGGCCCTCATCAATGCACCCCGGATCATCCTGGCCGATGAACCCTCAGGTAACCTCGACTCGGCCTCTTCCAGGGAATTGCACCGCCTCTTTTTCACCCTCAGGGAACAACTCGGTCAAACATTCGTCATTGTCACACATAACAAAGAACTGGCCGGCATGGCTGACCGGACTGTTGAAATGAAAGACGGAAAAATCCTATAAATTTTGAATTTTGAATTTTGAATTTTGAATTGCAGACTAAAATTCTGTCATATTCGTTTTATCAGAAGGGTTCTCTTTTCACATACGTATGTTCATAATAAGTTCAGAGAATGTGACGGGAATTCCTTATTGTAGGTAATTTTGGACCGTATTATACAGAAAATGAATCGTTACCCGGTATATATTTTACTCTTTGTTTTTGTTTTTGCCTTCGGACGGCCGGTTTTGTCGCAGGAGAATCCTGAGGAATACCGTAAAACCATAGAAATGGCCGATAATTATTTTGCCAAAGGCGATTATATCAATGCCAAGGCATCTTACCAGCTCGCTGCCAGGATGGCGCCGGAAGATACCTATCCCAAAGAGAGGTTGCAATTGTCACTGGACAGGATCAGAGTGCAGATGCAGCAAAATATGAGGTACACAGAAAAGATCATGCTGGCCGATGAACTTTATCTACAGCAAAACCTGGAGGAAGCCCTGAAAGTTTACCGGGAAGCGCTGGATATTTTACCTGGCGACATTTATGCGGCGGACAAGGTCGACGAGATCACGAAATACTTTGCGAAGATCAGGAAAGATGAGGAAGATTACCAGAACAGCCTGGCTGCCGGAGATCAATACCTGGCAGGTTTAAAATACGATGAGGCCCTGGCTGAATATCAAAAAGCTGCTTCCATAAAACCTGATGAGGCATACCCGAGCGACCGGATCACGCAACTGGAAGCTCAGATCGCCGAGCAAACCTCCCTTGCCAGCGATTACGAGCAGGCGCTCGAAGCAGCTGAAACAGCCATTACCCGCAGCCGGTTCAATGATGCCATCCTGCAACTGGAACAAGCCCGTGCCATCAGACCTGAAGAGGCATTCCCGGAAAAAAGGCTGGCTGAGGTCCGGAAGCTGAAAGAAGCCTTTGAGGCATACCAGTCCATCATTAACGAAGGCGATGAGCTGTATGTCAACCGGAAATTCGCCCTGGCCAAAGAAAAATACCAGCAGGCACTGGTCATCCATCCCGATGATGAATATCCCAAAAGCATGCTGCAGAAGATTGAGATCGCCCTGATGGATATCACCCAGGCAAACCAGGCAAGTTATGAAGTAGCCATTGCTTTGGCCGACAAATATTACAGTGAGCAGGATTATGAAAAGGCCATGGCCGAGTATAGAAACGCCAGCCGGTTCAAGCCGGATGACACCTATGCACAGCAGCGCATCGAAAACATCAGCCAGCGGCTGGACATGCGTAAAATGCAGGAGGAGGCATATGTCCAGACAATCTCCAAAGCCGATAACCTTTTTAAAGAACAGCGTTACGAAGAATCAAAGGAAGAATACAGTCAGGCGGTCGGGTTGAAACCCATGGAATCCTATCCAAAAGTAAAAATAGACGAGATCAACACCATTCTGGCCAACCTGAAAAATCAACGGGATATATACAGCAGCCTGATCAAAGGGGCTGACCAGCTCTTTTTCTCCGACAATTATGTCGAAGCCAAGGAACAATACCGGAAAGCCGTTGATATGTTCCCTAATGAGCGCTATCCGCAAGATCAGATCACCATGATCAATGAGATCCTCGGGATACGCGAAAGGTACACCCGGTCGGTGACCCGGGCCGATAAACTATTGCAGGATAAAAAGTATGACGAGGCCCTGGCAGAATTCCGAAAAGCATCTGAATTGGATTCAAAGGAGGTTTATCCCCAGGGGAAGATCTTTGAACTTGAGACACTAATTGAAGAGGAGCAGCAAAAACAAATGCTGCGCCGGGAATATGATTCTGTGCTGGCCATAGCAGATGTGCATTTTAACAGCGGGAGTTATGACCTGGCCATGGCCACATATGAAGCCGCACTGGAAATGATCCCTTCAGAATCTTATCCAAATCTAAAATTACGGGAAATCAATAAAATTTATGAAGATCTGGCTGCCAAAGAAATGCTGGAACAGCAATATGCAGATGCCATTTCAGAAGGTGACAGGTTACTCGGGGAAAATGATTACCAGGCAGCACTGTCAAGTTACCAGTCGGCGCTCAGCTTAAAACCCGGAGAAAGCTATCCGCAGGATAAGATTTCCTCCCTCAACGAAATTCTTGGCGAAATAGCTGCCCGGGAGGCTTTGGAGAGACAGTACGAGGAATTGACCGCCAATGCGGAAATCTTTTATTCCATTAAAGATTATCAGAGTGCCCTGGCTGCCTACCAGTCGGCCCTGAATCTCAAGCCCGGAAGTAAAGAAACAGAAGAAAAAGTGGCAGAAATATCGACCATTCTAAATGAAATTACCGAAAAAGAAGCTTTTGAAAAGCAATATAATGATCTGATTTCCAATGCTGACGGCCTCTTTCTGGCGGGAGATTACCAGGCTGCCCTGGCAATCTACCAGCAGGCCCTTGGGATGAAACCCGGCGAAGCTTACCCGTCCAATAAAATCGCAACGGTCAACAGCATTTTATCTGATATCGCAGAGCAGGCTGCATTAGATGAACGGTATGCCGAAGCCCTTCTATATGCTGAAAATCTATTCAAGGCCCAGGACTACACGAATGCCATAGCAGCTTATCAATCGGCCATGGTATTGAAACCGGATGCCGACATTCCTCAGCAAAAGATTGCTGCCATCGATAAAATAATAGAAGAGGCTACTGCCGCCCGTGAAGCGACTGAAAGGCAGTATGAAGAAACAATTGCAGTTGCTGCCAGTTATCTTGCCGCCAGCGATTACCAGAATGCCCTGGCTTCTTACCAATCTGCATTAAATCTCAAACCAGGCGCCGATCTCCCGGTACAAAAAATCGCTGAAATCAATTCAATTTTAAATGAAATAGCTGAAAAAGAGGCTTTTGATAAGAATTATGCAGAAACCCTTGCTAAGGCTGATAAATATTTTTCAACGGAAGATTACCCCTCGGCTTTAACAGCTTACCAGGAAGCTCTGAAAATGAAACCCGGCGAAAAATATCCCGGTGAAATGATTGCTTCAATTAATAGTAAGCTGGAGGAGATTACCGCCCTGGCTACAATTGACAAACAATATGCTGAAGCCATTTCATTTGCGGAGAACCATTTGAGCGAGAAAGACTATGAAAACGCAAGGTATGAATTTCAGGTTGCCAATAGTATCAAACCTACTGAGCCATACCCGCTGGAAAAGATTGCTGAAATAGATGCTTTGATGGTCGAAATCCAGAGACAACGTGAGATCAACAACCAATATAACAGCGCCATAGCCCTTGCCGACGGGTATTTTAAAGAAGAAAAATTTGAAGAGGCCAGGGCCTCATACCGTGATGCACAGAAGATTAAGACTGAAGAGGAATATCCCGAAAGGCAGATCAACCTGATAAACAACAGATTGGAAACACTTGCCCAGGAACGGGAACAGGCATACCAGATTGCCATAACCAGGGCTGACCAGTACCTGGGGGCGGAAAATTATGAGATGGCCAAAGTACAGTACGACCGGGCCATTGAGCTAAAGCCGGATGAGTTATATCCTCTCGACAAGCTGAAACAGGTCAATGAACAGATCATGAGAAAAAGGCAGATCATCCAGGCGGAGTATGACAAGAGCATTGCCGATGCCGACAAGTTCTACGCATCCAAAATCTATGATAACGCGATTGACACCTACCGCGCTGCTACGCTTCTGAAACCGGACGAGGAATATCCGAAGGAGATGGTCCGCCGCATCCTGAAAATGCTCAGCGACCGTTCCATCGTGCAGATGAACAGGGAGTCGCTGCTGATTGCCAATAATACCCAGCACAGGTTCGACTTTTTGCCTGTTCCGGTGAAAGACAGGCGGAGCAATTATATATTCTTCCGGGCACGGAATGCATCGGAATCACAGGCAGAATATAAACTTATCATAAATTTCGGCAAAGGACAGCTCAGGAACGGCGGGGTGGTTGTCAGGGTCCCTCCCGGAGAGGAACTGAACGAATATATTGTCCGGATCAGCGCCCAGTACAAGTGGTTCAGCGATGATAACGACTGGATCACCTTCTACCCGGAAGGCGGGGACATTGAGGTTTTCCTGGTACAGATCTCATACAGCGATTAATATGGAGCATCATTTCAAATCTTTCAGGGATAACATTATCGGTATTGATCATCATTTTGAAAGCCCTTGCGGGAAGGTGCCCCTGGTGTATGCTGACTGGATCGCCAGTGGCAGGTTATATGCCCCCATTGAGAACAGGATAACCGAAACATTCGGCCCGTTCGTAGGCAACACCCACACCGAGACCAGCGAGACCGGCACCCTGATGACCAAGGCTTATCACCTGGCACAAAAGAAAATCAAAGAACATGTTCATGCATCGGCTGATGATGTTATCATCACAGCCGGGTTCGGCATGACAGCCGTGGTGAATAAACTGCAACGAATGCTCGGGTTGAAAAGTTGTGGCTTCGGTTCTAAGACCGACTGCCTGGAAGGCATGGAAAAGCCGGTTGTTTTCATCACGCATATGGAGCATCATTCCAATCACACTTCCTGGTTTGAAACCATGGCCGACGTCGTTCAGATCCCTCCGGCAGAAAATTTGCTGATAAACCTTGATCACCTCAGGGACATACTGGAGAAATACAAGGACAGAAAAATCAAAATCGGGTCATTCACTGCCTGCTCGAATGTAACAGGCATTGAAACGCCTTATCATGACATGGCGCGTTTGATGCATGAATACGGGGGGCTTTGCTTCATCGATTTCGCGGCGTCTGCTCCTTATGCAGATATCAACATGCATCCCGCTGATCCTGCCGCAAGCCTGGATGCCATCTATTTTTCCCCGCATAAGTTCCTGGGCGGGCCCGGCAGTTCAGGGGTTCTGATCTTCAACAAACATCTCTACAGCGGCCATCGTCCACCCGACCAGCCCGGCGGCGGAACAGTCGACTGGACCAACCCCTGGGGGGAATACAAATACATCGAGGATATCGAAGCAAGGGAAGACGGCGGCACGCCCGGCTTTTTGCAGGCCATTCGGGCCGCGCTTGCGATAGAGCTGAAGGATAAGATGGGCGTTGACAATATCCGCAGGCGGGAAGAGGCGCTCCTTCAAAAAGCATTTAACGAATTTGACAGGATCCCTAAGCTTCAATTACTGGCCAAGAGTGAAAGGGAGCGCCTCGGGATCATCTCATTCTATCTGCAGGAAGTCCACTTCAACCTGGTGGTCAAACTGCTCAACGACCGGTTCGGTATCCAGGTCAGAGGCGGATGTGCCTGTGCCGGCACTTACGGACATTACCTCCTGGATGTGACCTACGACAAATCCCATGAAATTACCAGCCTGATCAGTTCCGGTGACTTATCGAGAAAACCAGGCTGGGTAAGATTATCGCTGCATCCTACAATGACTGATGCGGAGCTGGATTATATCATGCTTGCCATCCGCCAGGTTCAGCAGAACCATATGAAATGGGGAAAAGATTATATCTACAATCGCTCCACCAATGAATTCCGCCACAAGGATGAACCCGAAGACAAAACCATCGTGGTGAAGGATTGGTTCACCTTATGATCAGCTTTTCCGTTTGGGAACTTCCCTCCGATACTAAACGGACAAAATAGATACCCGGTGCTAATTGGCTTACGTTAACAGGGAATTTCTCAGACATTACCTTACTTTGAAGAACAGCTTCCCCTTGTGAATTGAAAAGGATCAGATCTGATCCTGATGCATTTTCAACTGAAAACTGCCGGTTCGCAGGATTGGGATATATTCTGGCATTTTCGAAAACATAAATATCAATACCCGTTGTACCTATAACTGTGAATGCATTGGTCATAACCAGGTCGTCTACATTCAGATCCCATAGCCCGGGTGTGGCATCAGAAGGAATATCAAAATCAGCCTCCAGTTGTGTGTTGCTGATCACCGTTACTTGAGAAGCTGTGATTGCTTCACTGGGATTTACATGCAAGCTCAATGCAACAACCGGGTTTGTTCCGATAAACTGTGTATTGGTCCCGGTGATGGTTGCCATAAAGGTTTCGCCCTGTTCCGCCTGGTTTGGGACAATGCTGGCAAGCGCCGGGGGTGGCGGTGCTGGTGATATGAACGTGCTCGATTTGTATATTACATCACCACTGGTGGTTCCATTGCCATTGGCGGCATTGAAAGCGGCATAGATGCCAATATTTCCCTGGACCCCTTCAGGGGCCACCCAGTTCATCGACCAGGAAATGGAATTGCCCGAAGGAGTTGTGCCGTTGGAAGTGTGCGTGACTGCCTTATTGTTGTTGATCAGTTTGGTACGGGCCGGTTCCGTGATCTGCAAGGTCCCTGCTTTTGTACCTAAGGCGTCCTCAACGGTCAGCTCAAACCCAAACTTTACCACGCCCGTATGCATTCCGGTCGCTGTGAGGGTGTAAGTCTGTCCTGGTGTGTAACCTTCAGGGGGGACATTGGTGGTGATCCATCCTGTCACGGTGCTGGCCGTTCCGGTATGGCACTGGGTGCAGGTATTGCCGTTATCGCCGGGTGATCCGGTCCTTCCACCCGGTGAACCACTGCTGTAACTCATCAGAAGCAAAACAAAGGGGGTGGCAAAAACAAAAAGAAAAGGGTAAATTTTTTTCATATTTATAATTTGAGATATGATCAATAACAAACGTTGCGCGAAAAAGTTCAAAAAATAAAAAAATCAGGATTCCAGGGTGATCAGTGTGATTTCGGGTAAAATACCTACCCTGCCCGGGTAGCCGATCATTCCCAATCCCCTGTTAACATAAAGGTATTGCGATTTTGCACCCTGTTCAACCTGGTACAAACCGGCCCAGTATTTATACATATACTGAGCGAGACTCCATCGGATTTTCTTTAATTCAACGCCAAACTGAAAGCCGTGGGTATGTCCGGAGAATGTAATGTCAATTTCGGGGTATTGGGTACTGATTTCCTTTTCCCAGTGAGAAGGATCATGCGACATCAGTATTTTAACCGGTATATCCTGTGTGCCATGGAGGGCCTCATTGATGTTTCCCAATTTGGGAAAGCGGGCATTGGAGCTCCAGTTCTCCACTCCGATGAGGGCAAGCTTTTCCCCTTCCGACTCCAGAATTTCATGTTGGTTGCGCAATAATTTCCAGCCAATTTTTTCGTAATAATCAAAAAGCCGCAGCATATTTTCTTCTTTTTCCCGCTTCGAGGGCCAGTTGACATAATCGCCGTAATCATGGTTGCCCAGCACGGCATAGACACCATGCCTGGCCTTGATGGATTTCAGGATATCTTTGAAGCGAAAGGCTTCGTCAGTACTATAGTTAACAAGGTCTCCTGTAAACAAGACGATATCAGGATCGAGATCATTGATAATATCTGCTGCCTCTTCTATCGGGCCGGTGGTTGCCCAGCTACCCAGGTGCAGGTCGGAGATCTGGACGATCCGCAGCCCATCGAAAGCCCATGGAAGATGGGGAATATTCAACCGGACCCTTCTTACCCTGATATCGTGTGCCCATTTTACCATACCAATCAACATTCCGCTGAAGAGAACACCCCCGGTGGCCAGTCCCATTGTCCGGATGAATTTGCCCCGCGACATTTTCTCCCTCGGCTGGCGAACAGGGATGCCGGTTTTTTTTGCACGGGCGTGACGAAATATAAAACGGAAAATCCTGAATGCATCAGCCAACAGGAAAAATGCCACCGTAATCACCTTGGCGAAGTAAGCCACCACCGCAAAACCCAATATGTAAGACACCAGCGGCGGATACACCAGATGCACATTCCGGTAAGCTGATATGGTGGTCAACACTATAAACGCCGCCAAAGGAAACCAGTAAAGAAAACCGGCAACCAACCGGGGTGCCAGATTCCAGGATTTCATTCCTTTCTTAATAGATATCCACAGGTAGATATCAACAGCCAGGAGAAACAACATAAAAGGGTACCGGCCGGCGGTCTTCGGATGAGAGGCTTCAAACAAGAAATATCCCGGAATAAGAAGGATCAGAATACCAATAAAGACTATATATTTTCGCATGAACAGTTTAAGAGAGAACGTTTAGGTTCAAAATTATCAGGATATTGATGGTAAAGTATTCGTAATGTCAGGATAAACACAAAATAAGCGCCAGTGTTCAATAAAGTGGCTGCAAAGGTAACTAATTTTAAAAGGCAGATGATAAAAAGTTTATCAATACACCCTGAGCGTCCGGTTATTATCTACCTGGATGGAGGCCCCCTGTTGCAATTGAAGTCCCTTGCAACGAGCCTCTGAATCACTGATGACAGGCAGGTTCGATCTCAACGGAATAATTGCTTGAATAGTGTTGGTCGGAACAAATTCGGGGCTCCAGTTAAGGTAATTGTGCCAGTTGGTGCTGGCTTTCCCGGTCCAGTAAATACTCGATATTTCCTCTTCAAACGCTCCCCTGGAGGGGGAAACGGTATCCCTTACCATTTCCCTGAAGTCTGTTGTAATGGTACTGACGGGGTCACCCGAGCCGAGGCAAATACTCCCCGGAATAAGGGTAAATCCATAAGGGCTCAGGAAGAAATCGGGCTGTAAAAAAGAGGGGTTGCCCACCAGCCGACCGGGCTCACCAGGGTACTGTCCGACCGGTTCAATTGTATAGCAATTATGCGAAACATTGAAAAGCCCCGTACCGCTGATGGCAAAATTGACCGGCGTATTCGGCCCCAGGCTCATGATGTTGTTCCTGATCTCGAAATCGACATTGGTGGAGCCGCTCTCCAGTTTAAAACCATTGTCAACGTTATGCACCGTATTATGTGCGATCCTTCCACCTGCATACCCGCCGTTTACATTCACCCAGAAAGCGAAAACATCATTGTTCAATGCTGCGGAGTCGACAATTACATTATTAAACACATTGTTGCTATCTCCCTGGTTCTGCAGGTAAAAGGCTGCATGTGTTCCGGTGTTGACACGATCAATGTTTTTGATATAATTGGAATAGGCAAGTACCTTCCTGACGTTATTCCTGATTTCAATGGCGCCCCGGTTAGCATTTTTCAATTTGAAATTTCGCAAAGTATTATTTTCCAGCACAGTATATCCTGTAAAGCGGCATATTTCAATTGCGTTCACGTAATTGATCTTCGTACCGGTGGTTCCGCTTGAAAAAATATCATTATGCTTCACGTGGTTCAGGTTGGCCCGGTTATTAGGGGAACCCTGGTCCTGAATACCGATTTTGATTGCTTTTCCTGTGGTATTATAAAAAGAATTATTCAGGATAAAATTATTATTGGCCGGTTTGGCGGTATTGCCTGAAATGAGCACCCCGATACTGTCGAGCTCATAGATCCGGCTGTTCTTGTAAACATTAAAGCGGCTGTTCTGGATCCGGACGCCATAACTTCCGGCGGCTCCGGTGATATCAATCCCATCCACGATATTATAATTGGCAGGGTCAACGTTAAATTCCCCTGTTGAAATGATTTTACCGATATGGAGGGCGGCCCGGCCTCCGAGGCCGGTTGGGTTCAGGATGACCCGCTGGGTTTGCGGATCTGAGGCATATTTCTCATAAAAAACCGGCATGCCGATTGAGGCCTGCAGCAGGGATGTGTCGCCTGGAGCACCGGATTCGGGCACAAATGAAGCATCTTCCAGGATGACATATTTCGCCGCTTTATCCACCGAAACAACCTTATAGACCCCGTTGTTCCCCTTCCAGCTGCGATAAACATAAGCATAATAGCTACCGGGGTAATTGACCAGGTCGATGCAGCTCAGGTTGGCATTCGAAGGAAAGGTAAGTTTATTGGTATCGGAAACGTTGACATTAAAGGAAAGCGGCACTGCCTCCGCCCCGCTCTTTTTCAGTATCACGGTATCGGCATAATTCCCGGGTTTGATATAGACCTTGCTCCCCTGCTTCAGCGGTTTCCTGGTCGCCTCCGATATCTTTTTAAGCGCCGTTGCCCACGACAAGCCATCGCCGCTGGAACCTACCGCTCCGTCGACATAATAATGAACCAGGGGTTTTGGAGCGATGGAGCCATCGATATAATTAACATTAATCACTTCTAAGCTTGAAGTAGCCATTTCACAGTCATCAGTAAAGTGAAGCTGACTATTCCCACCCCTGTATTTAAAGTGAAGCATTAACATCGTGCCATTTATATCTAAGCCTGGACCATATGTCCAGACAAGGGAAATAAGGCCCTCTTGAAAGGTTAAACTAATTCCAGACATTTGGAGCGTTCCCGGTGTGTAACCGGTTAATATTAGAACATTCGTGTCAACAGATATAATAAGCTGAACCGAGGCAACATTAACTGTGAACCCAGAGGCTTCGACTGGGTAAGAGATTAGATCACAAGGAAGCGCTAGTTGGTTCGAAATTGAAACAGTCTGTGCCCTGGTCAGCAGAATCGAAATGGTAAATATCAAAAAGAATATAAGAAATCTCATCATTTTGGGTTTAAGATAAGGATGAATAATGGCACAAAGGTACGATCATGCCATGGAACAGCCTTGTTTTTAATGAATTTTTAACATTTTTTCACGGATGATGAGCTGGCTTTCTGAGGATTTTTCAAGCAGAAAAATGCGGACTATATAAAGCCCATTCCCCAATTCGGAGACATCGATATTACATGAAATTTTATTGATGAAATGGCAGGTGCGAACCAAACGACCGGACAAATCGAGGATGTCAACCTGGTTTATCGTAAAAGATCCATCCACATTGATATGCAACATTTCACTTGCCGGTTGGGGGAAAATACTTACCAGTTTCTTTGCGTTCGATGGTTCGCTGGTTCCACTGACAAATGGAGGCGCGTTGATCCCGAAGTATTCGAGCCCGCCGGAGAAATTGCCGACGACCAGTTCAGGGACTCCATCCCCGGTCAGGTCAGCCAGTGCAGCGGCGACACGGTACCCAAAACGATTCTTTAGTTCCGGTATTCCGATGAGGGAGGCCAGGGTATCGCTTCGCTTAAAGGCACCGGTATGCCCTGCTTCATCGATACCGGTATAATAAAACAACTCACCCTGTTCCGAGCCGACAAGCAGGTGCGTGCGGTCTCCGGCATCCCGAAAGAAAAAAGGTGTACTGAAACCATATAATGATACCGAATAATCGGTGACATTCACTTTCCCCAGGCTGTCGGTAACCATTGTGAAAACAGGATCTTGCAAGGTGCCTGTATTCCGGTAATAATTCAGGTTGCCTCCGCGCTCCCCGATGATCAGGTCGGGCAAACCGTCGCGATCGAAATCAAATAACTGCGGAGCGCTGTAAAAACCCACATCAATACCCTGGTAATTAGCCTGGCTGAGAACCATGTCCATGGGTTCGCCGGGGGCAGCTTCGTTGATAAAAAGAAACAGTGTCCCATCTTCACAACCCGTGATCATATCTGTGGCGCCATCTCCGTTGAGATCCCCAAAAGCGGGCATGATCCCTTTCATGCCAAGCGCTGAAAGATTCGCAAAATCCCTGTCGATGAAATTAAATGACGGAGACTGAGCGGTGCCGGTATTCGTCAACAGCCCGACCATCCCGGTCTGTTCCGTATAAAGTGTCAGGTACTGGTCATAATAGGAAGTGTCATAATATCCATAATTACCGATGAAGAGATCCGGCAGGCCGTCGCCGTTAAAATCGTGAAAAACAGGATATGCGCCTGCTCCGGCATCGATCATCTCATCCTGAAGGAATGATCTCGTTTGCAAAATGAACTGCGGATGATCATCTGTGCCGTGATTCCGGTAGTACCAGACACTCCGCAGGTTTTCAGAGATACCAGGATTGGGGTCAAAAGGTGAAACCAGCAAATCCCTCACCCCGTCCCGGTCGATGTCACCATAAAAGGTAACGGGCATCGAAAAAAGATGAATAGGGATATTCTCTTCCGGGAAGGCCCATTCATAGGAGATCATATGTGCCGAATCAACCGTGCCTCCATTGTATAAAGCTACCAGATTGGGATAGTCGACATCCCCCAGCAACAGATCGATCAGCCCGTTGCCATTCAGGTCGAGCAACTGAAACGTCGACCCCGTATGCCTCCCCCCCTCCACTCGCCCTATGCCCTCCGCCCTCTGCCCTAAGCCCTTCGCCCCATGCCCTATGCCCTTTGCCCTATGCCCTATGCCCTCCGCGCTACGCCACCCCAGGCAGGTATCCAGCGTCAGAAGATTTGATTCTTCGCTTTCGGCAAAATAACCCCAGCATATTTCAGATCTTTCAAAAACAAGCGAATCGGCATGACCAAATAACTCCATCGACATATTCCGGTGTTTTTCGACAAATGACCCCAATCCCCAGAATGTCAGGATA
The DNA here is from genome assembly GCA_046484945.1 of Bacteroidales bacterium. Taxonomy (GTDB): domain Bacteria; phylum Bacteroidota; class Bacteroidia; order Bacteroidales; family JAGOPY01; genus JAGOPY01. Next base: position 616 of record JAWOHY010000142.1, on the reverse strand, counting down.
TCGAGATCGCCGTCACCGTCAAGATCAAATATCGCGGGATAATCGGCATAGGTCACCAAAATGTTCACATAACCGCTGCCGTAGTTGGAAGTAAGGTAAGGATAGACCTGCAGTTTAAATTCCAGTTCATTATCCGAAACATTCCGGTACACGATAATTCCCGGCGGGAACGTGTTGTATGTGAAAATATCTTCCTTTCCATCTCCGTCATAATCAGCAAAGATGGCCCAGTGATCAAGATCAGGAAAGAAGCTGGCATATCCGGGAGCGTAAACATATTCAGGATTCCCCGGAGTGCCCGTGAAAAGAAATGGCAAAATGCGATTGCCCACCCTGTCGAAAACAACCAGGTCTTTCACGCCGTTACGGTTAATGTCGAGCATTCCAAACTGGCAGCTGTTCATTCCGCCTGCCCAGGGATGCCGGTAGACCTGGCCCTGTGGGCTTTTTACCGGAATTATAACTTTTTCAGTCTGTTGAGCCAACAATGGCAAGGAGATAAGGCAGAGAAGGGATGTTAAAATGAAACTATATATTTTATTGAATTTCATTTATTTATAATTTATTCCAAAAATACAAAAATTTCCGGGCACCGATTCAGGCAAACACATACTTT